>NZ_JBEXNO010000001.1:0-337045 GCF_040611175.1 Streptomyces sp. NPDC003036
TGGGAAGCCGCCAAGAAAGACCCCAGCGAATTCATGGGCCGGCTCTTCTTCGAAGCAGCCGTCCCCACCAAGGGAGCAGGCGCCCTCAAGAGCATCGCGCGGCTCAAGCACCTCGACGGTGCCACGGGTGGAGGCAAGGGTCGTGAAGGTCACGCGAACGACCCCCACGACACCTCTCGAGACTGCGACGGCAAGACGTGCGCCAAAGACCCCGTCGACATGGCCACCGGCCGGATGCTCCTACCGCAGACGGACATATCCCTGCCGGGCTCTCTGCCCCTTGTGTTCAGCCGTACCTTCGAGTCGTCGTACCGAGCGGGCCGCTGGTTCGGGCCGGCGTGGGCGTCGACCATCGACCAACGTCTGGAAATCGACTCCGAAGGCCTGATCTTCGTCCGCGAGGACGGCAGTCTGCTGGCCTACCCCCATCCGGCCCCCGGTGTGCCGGTCATGCCGACCCATGGTGCGCGCCTACCGCTGGACCGCGACCAGGACGGTTACACGGTTACCGACCTGGAAACGGGCCGGATCTGGCGTTTCACCGACCACAGTGCAGATCTGGCACTGCTCGCCCAGATCGACGACCGCAACGGCCGCTGGATCACCTTCGAGTACGACCACACCGGTACCCCGACTGCGATCGTCCACCACGGTGGCTACCACCTCAAGCTCACCACCGCCGAGGGCCGCGTCACCGCCCTGCACCTCGCGGGCGCCGCGCCCGACGGCACCGACCAGGAGATCCGCCGCTACGGCTACACCGACGGCCACCTCACCGAGGTCGTCAACTCCTCCGGCCGCCCTCTCCGCTTCGGCTACGACGAGCACGGCCGGATCACCTCGTGGACGGACACCAACGGCGGCCACTTCGACTACGTCTACGACGACCAGCACCGCTGTGTGTACCAAACCGCCCCGAGCGGCCTCATGGAGTCCCGTTTCACCTGGGACGACGTGGACCCGGAGACCGGACTGCGGTCCCACGCGATCATCGACGGCCTGGGCAACACCACGCGCTATCTCGTCAACGACCGTGTCCAGGTGGTCGGCGAGATCGACGCGACGGGAGCGATCACCCGCTTCGAGTACGACCGTTACAACCGGCTTCTCTCCCGCACTGACCCGCTCGGCCATGTCACGCGATACACCTACGACGACGCGGGCCGGCTGATCGAAGCGGTCCGGCCGGACGGCAGACAGCTGACCGTGGACCGCGACGAGCTCGGGCTTCCGCGGCGCGTGCGAGGCACGGACGGCACGGTGACGCGCCTCACCTACGACGAGCGCGGGAACCGCACCTCCGTCACCGATACCACAGGCGCCATGACCCGGTTCTCGTACGACGAAGCGGGCAACCTGACCCAGGTGACCGACGCCCTCGGGCACTCGTCCGTCGTACGCCGCAACCCGGCAGGGCTACCCATAGAGGTCACCGACCCGCTGGGAGCCACGACGCGCTACGAGCGCGACGCACTTGGCCGGACCGTCACCATCATCGACCCGCTCGGTGCGACGACCCGCCTGGAGTGGACGGTCGAGGGTCGGCTGGCCCGACGCGTCGACCCGGATGGCAGCGAGCAGTCCTGGACGTACGACGCAGAAGGGAACTGCCTCTCCCACACGGACCCCATGGGCGCCGTCACCCGCTTCGAGTACACGGACTTCGACCTGCTGGCAGCCCGGACCGAACCCAATGGGGCCCGCTACGAATTCCTCCACGACTCCAACCTGCGGCTGACCGAGGTCGTCAACCCGCAGGGACTGCGCTGGACATACGCGTACGACCCCGCTGGGCGCCTCGTCTCCGAGTGCGACTTCGACGACCGCACCCTCACCTACGCGCACGATGCGGCGGGTCGCCTCATCGCCCGTACCAATGGCGTGGGGCAGACGGTGCGGTACGAGCGCGACGTGCTGGGACAGGTCGTACGCAAGGACGCGGCGGGGGCCGTCACGACCTTCGAGTACGACATCTTCGACGAGCTCGCCGTGGCAACCGGCCCGGACGCGACGGTGACACGCCTGCGTGACAAGTACGGCCGCCTCCGGTCCGAGACCGTCAACGGGGCCCGGATGGAGTTCGGGTACGACACCCTGAGCCGCCGTACGAGCCGCAGGACCCCCAGCGGCGCCGTCAGCACGTGGGCCTACGACGCCGCAGGCCGCCGCACGGAGCTGACCACGGCCGGCCGCACCCTCACCTTCGAACACGACGCGGTCGGCCGGGAACTCGCCCTCCACATCGGCGACACGGTCACGCTGACCCACGCATTCGACTCACTGGGTCGTCTCACCGACCAGCACGTCACCGGCGCAGGCCGCACCGTCCAACGCCGCGCCTACACCTACCGCGCGGACGGCAACCTGATCGGCATCCAGGACCAGCTCTCCGGCACCCGCACCTTCGACGTCGACGTGACCGGCCGAGTCACCGCTGTCCACGCGGAGGGATGGACGGAGCGGTACGCCTACGACGAGGCGGGCAACCAGACGGAGGCGAGCTGGCCCGCTTCCCACCCGGGCCAGGAGGCCACGGGCACCCGCGCCTACACCGGCACCCACCTCACCCGCGCGGGCTCCATCCGCTACGAGCACGACGCACAGGGCCGCATCGTGCTGCGCCAGAAGACCCGTCTCTCGCGTAAGCCGGACACCTGGCGTTACGAGTGGGACGCGGAAGACCGGCTGACGTCGGTGACGACGCCGGACGGCACGGTCTGGCGCTACGCGTACGACCCCTTGGGCCGCCGAATATCCAAGCAATCCCCCAGGGAAACGGTCCACTTCACCTGGGACGGCACGACCCTCTGCGAGCAGACGACCGACCACGTCACTCTCACCTGGGACCACGCGGGCCTACGCCCCCTGTCCCAGACGGAACGCCGCACGGACACGGATGATGAGCGCTTCTTCGCCATCGTCACCGACCTCATCGGCACGCCGACGGAACTCGTCGACGAATCGGGTGACGTGGCGTGGTGCACCCGATCGTCCCTCTGGGGCACGACGACGTGGAACCGCGACGCCACGGCGTACACCCCCCTCCGCTTCCCGGGCCAGTACTTCGACCCTGAATCGGGCCTTCACTACAACCACTTCCGCTACTACGACTCGGAGTCGGCCCGCTACCTCACCCAGGACCCACTGGGCCTGGTCCCGGCGCCGAACCCGGCGGCGTACGTCCACAATCCGCACACGTGGGGTGATCCCATGGGCCTGTCGGGTTGCAAGGATTTCTCCCCGGGCGCAACGCTAGGAGACGTCAGCAAAGTAAAAGGCTGGGTCCCCGACTCCATTCCCGAAGAGGCAATGGAGGTCCTTCGGGACGTCAGAGAGTATGGTTTCGGCTGGTGGGGCGGCCCGGGCTTCCACGGACCGAAGTGGTGGATGGAACCGTTTGCAAATGACGCGAGAAATGACGGCTACCAGCTCCCCACACACGACCCCTCGGGAACTCCAATCACCTACACGGAATACGGAACGTATCCGTCACCGGAAAACCCAAAGCCCGGCGGCGAGCGCTGGGTGTTCGGCAGCGATGGATCCGTCTACTACACCCCTACCCACTATCAGACGTACATTGTCGAAACAAGCCCTACGTGGACGGAGCAATGAAGGAAGGCTCACCCGTGGTTCACATCAGCCCGTGGATGCACGTCGTCACAGTAGGTGGCGCCATGCCGATCGATGAGATCCTGCCACTATCGGGCAGATTTTACGTAGCCCACTTGGAAGGTCAAGAACTTCCAGACGAGTTCTCGGCCTTCCAAAATCTCCAGGAATCATTGCAGTTCCCCGAATACTTCGGCTGGAACTGGAACGCCGTATACGACTGCCTTCGGGATCTACAGTGGCTCTCATCGGATCACCATGTTGTGATCATCAAGTCCGCGGAGCGCGCACTTTCCGAGGACGACACAGCCCGCGAAAAGTTTTTCAGGACTCTGTGGCGTGCGGGTCAGCGGTGGTCTTACGTCAAGCGGCCTGAAGGCATAACACTCAGCAGGCTCACCGTCATCCTGTCATGTGCCAAAGATTCCGTATCGGGCCTCACGGATCTCCTTCAAGAGCTTCAGGACTAGCCCAAGCACCTCATCGATGACATCGGAAGCCATCGCCACATAGATCAAGGGGCCCGGAAACCGTAGAAAGGTCCCGGGCCCCCTCTGCTGGCCTCGTGTCGCTTACCGCGCCGCGTCCGGGTGGACCGACTCGGTCACCGGGCGCGACTCCGCCGACTTCGGCGTCACCGGCTTGCGGAGCGCGATGTTCAGCTCGCGGAGGCGCGACTCGTCCAGCTCCGTCGGCGCGCCCATCATCAGGTCCTGGGCGTTGCCGTTCAGCGGGAAGGCGATCGTCTCGCGGATGTTCGGCTCGTCGGCGAGGAGCATGACGATGCGGTCCACGCCCGGGGCGATGCCGCCGTGGGGCGGGGCGCCGAAGCGGAGGGCGCGGAGCATGCCCGCGAACTCGTGCTCGACGGTGTCGCGGTCATAGCCCGCGATCTCGAAGGCCTTCAGCATGATCTCGGGCTCGTGGTTCCGGATCGCGCCGGAGGAGAGCTCCACGCCGTTGCAGACGATGTCGTACTGCCAGGCGAGGATGTCCAGCGGGTCCTTCTCCTCGAGGTCCTTCATGCCGCCCTGCGGCATCGAGAAGGGGTTGTGGGAGAAGTCGATCTTGCCGGTCTCCTCGTCCTTCTCGTACATCGGGAAGTCGACGATCCAGCAGAAGCGGAAGACGTTCTCCTCGAAGTGGCCGGCGCGCTTCGCGGCCTCGACGCGGACCGCGCCCATGATCTTGGAGACCTCGTCGAAGTCGCCGGCGCCGAAGAAGACCGCGTGGCCGGGGGCCAGGGAGAGGCGCTCGGTCAGCGTCTTGACGTTGTCCTCGGTGAGGAACTTGGCGATCGGGCCGGTGAAGGACATGTCCTCGCCGACGCGGATCCAGGCCAGGCCCTTCGCGCCGTGCTCGACCGCGAAGTCGCCGAGGGAGTCGAAGAACTTGCGGGTCTGCGACGCGACGTCCGGCACCGGCAGCGCGCGCACGTGCTTGCCCGCGAACGCCTTGAACTCGGAGTCGGCGAAAACGTCCGTGATGTCGACGAGCTCCAGCTGGGCGCGCAGGTCCGGCTTGTCGTTGCCGTACTTCAGCATCGCCTCGCGGAACGGGATCCGCGGGAACGGCGACGTGACGTGGCGCCCGCCGCCGAACTCCTCGAAGAGCTCGGTCATGAGCTTCTCGATCGGCTGGAAGACGTCCTCCTGCTCGACGAAGCTCATCTCGACGTCGAGCTGGTAGAACTCGCCCGGCGAGCGGTCCGCGCGCGCGTCCTCGTCGCGGAAGCAGGGCGCGATCTGGAAGTACCGGTCGAAGCCGGAGATCATCAGCAGCTGCTTGAACTGCTGCGGCGCCTGCGGCAGCGCGTAGAACTTGCCCGGGTTCAGACGGGACGGCACGACGAAGTCACGCGCGCCCTCCGGCGAGGTCGCGGTGAGGATCGGGGTCGCCATCTCGTTGAAGCCGAGGGCCACCATCTTGGAGCGGATCGCGGCGATGACCGCCGAGCGCAGCATGATGTTGCGGTGCATGCGCTCGCGGCGCAGGTCGAGGAAGCGGTACTCCAGGCGCCGCTCCTCGTTGACGCCGTCGTCCGTGTTGATCGTGAACGGCAGCGGGGCGGAGGCGCCCAGCACCTCGACCTCGGCGACCTCGACCTCGATCTCGCCGGTCGGCAGGTCGGGGTTGATGTTCTCGGTGCCGCGCGAGACGACCTTGCCGTCGACGCGGACGACGGACTCCTTCGTCTGCTTGTCCAGCGCCTCGTACGCGGCGGTGCCGGGCCGGGCGACCAGCTGCGTGATGCCGTAGTGGTCGCGCAGATCGATGAAGAGGATGCCGCCCAGGTCGCGCCGATTGTGCAGCCAGCCGCTCAGCCGGACGTCGGTACCGACGTCAGAGGCGCGGAGCTGGCCGCAGGTGTGGGACCTGTACCGATGCATCGTCGTTCATCCAGTCTCGGGATAGGGATAGGGCTCGACGCGTCAAGGGTACCGGCCGCACCCAGCCGGGTACCGAATCGCCGGTGGCGGGCGGTACCCCCGCCTTCTTAGAGTGGGTCAATGCGCACCGAGGACGTCCTGGCCGCGATCGCGACCGGCCTGTGGCGTTGGGACAACGCGACCGGGATCGTCACGCTCGACGCGGAGGCCGCCCGGCTGCTCGGGCTGCCCGCCGGGCCGGCGGAGCTGACGGAAGCCGCCGTACGCTCCCGCTTCCACCCCGTCGACTGGAACGAGATCGACGGGATCGTGAACCTCGCCGTCGCCGAGGGCACCCTCGCCGAGGCGCGCCTGCGGATCGTGGACGAGAACGGCCGGGTGCTCCGTACCGTACGCAGCCGCTCCCGGCCCCTGATCGACGGCACCGACTACCACCTCGTCGGAACGCTCCAGGAGGTCGCGGAGCCGCCGGCCGGCACCGCCGCCCGCACCCCCGTCACCGGTGACTGGCGCCGGTCGCGCGAGGCGTTCCTGCTGGACGCGGGGCGGGCGCTCGCGGAGGCGCGGTCGACGGCGGAGGTGCTGCGGGTGGCGGCGTCGCTGTCGATGCCGGGCTTCTCGCCGGACGGCCTCGCGGTCTTCGGGGTGGCGGGCGACCGGTTGACGATCATCGGGCACCACGGACACAACCCGGGCGACGACGGGCCCTTCGCGGACATGCCGCTGGACACGGACTACCCGGCGGCCGAGGTCGTACGGTCGGGGCGGGCGATCTATCTGCCGTCGCCGGAGGAGTACCGCGCCCGCTTCCCGGCGACCTGGCCCCTGGCGCAACGTTTCGGCAGGGAGTCCTGGGCCTTCCTGCCGCTGATCGTCGCGGGGCGCACGATGGGCGCCTGGATGGCGGCGTTCAAGCACCGGGTCGCCTTCACGCCCGACGAGCGGTCGGTGCTGACGACCGTGGCGCGGATGCTGGCGCAGGCGCTCGCGCGCGCCGGGGTCGCGGAGTCCGAGCGCGAGCTGTCGCTCGGCCTCCAGCGCACCATGATGCCGGTGCTCGGCCCGGCGATCCCCGGCATGGAGGTGGCCGCGCGGTACGTGCCCACGGGCGGCGGGCTCCAGGTCGGCGGCGACTGGTACGACATGATCCAGCTGCCGGCCGGCCGCGTCGCGCTCGTCATCGGCGACGTACAGGGACACGACGTGCGGGCCGCCGGCCTCATGGGGCAGCTGCGGATCGCCCTGCGCGCGTACGCCTCCGAGGGCCACCGGCCAGACGCGGTGCTGTCGCGCGCCTCCCGCTTCCTGTACGGGATCACCGACAGCGCGGAGGGCGACCACGGCGGGCGCTTCGCGACCTGCCTGTACCTGGAGGTCGACCCGGCGACGGGCGCGGTGGACATCGCGCGGGCCGGGCACCCGGACCCGGCGATCCGGATGGCCGACGGGACGGTGGTGCAGCGGCCCACCGCCGGCGGGCTGCCGCTCGGCATCGTCGCGGACACCGACTACCCGACGACGCGGCTCACGCTGGAGCCCGGCGAGACGCTGATGATCTGCACGGACGGGCTGCTGGAGACCGGCGGGCACGACCTGGAGTCGGGCTGGGCCCGGATCCGCAAGCTGCTCGAACAGCACGACGGCGCCGACGGTCTGGAGGTGCTGGCCGACAGCCTCGTCCAGGCGGTGCACGGGCCCGGCTCGCACTACACCACCGGGCCGTTCGCCGACCGGCGCGAGGACGACATCGCGGTGCTGCTGCTGTCGCGTACGCCGGGGGGCGCGGCGCAGCGGGTGGCGGTCCGGCGCACCGCGCTGACCGTCGCCCAGGCCGAGCCGGAGCGCATCGCGGCGGGCCGGCGGCAGCTGCGCGAGCTGCTGCACGACTGGGCGGACCCGGAGCAGGTGGACGCGGCGGTCCTGATGGTCTCGGAGATGCTGACGAACGTCCTCGTCCACACGGACGGCGACGCGCTGCTGGTCGCCGAGGCGACCGGCGAGCACGGGGAGCGCCTCCTGCGCGTCGAGGTCGCCGACGCGAGCGACGAACTGCCGCACAAGCGGCGCCCGGGCGAGATGGCGTCGTCGGGCCGGGGCCTGCTGCTGATGGAGATGCTGGCGCAGGCGTGGGGCGTGGACCCGCGGGGCGAGGGCAAGTCGATCTGGTTCGAGCTCCGCGAGGGGGCGGCGCCGGCGGAGTCGGCGGGGCCGGCTGGGCTGGAGTCGGAGGCGCCCATGGCGTCGTTCTACGACGACGAGGGCCCGCCCGCGCCACCGGAGGGCCCGCCCGCGGCCGAGCCGCTCGCGTAACGCCTGCGCAGTTCGCCGAGCACCCCGAAGGCCGCCGCCGTCAGCGGCACCGCCAGCAGCATGCCGAGGATGCCGGCGACCGACGCGCCCGCCGTGATGGCCAGCATGACGACGGCCGGGTGCATCTGCACCGTGCGGGACTGGATCACCGGCTGGAGCACGTGCCCCTCCAGCAGCTGTACGGCGAGGACGACGCCGACCGCCCACAGCGCGATCACCCAGCCCCGGTCGGCGAGCGCGACGAGGATGGCGACGGCGCCGGAGATGAAGGCGCCGAGGTACGGGATGTACGCCCCGACGAAGACGAGAGCGCCGAGGCCGAGGGCGCCGGGCACGCGCAGGATCAGCATGCCGACGGCGATGAGCACCCCGTCGATCAGCGCGATGAACGTCGTGCCCCGCATGAACCCCTCCATGGCGCCGAAGGCGCGCCGGGCCATGGCCTCGACGTGGTCGGCGCTGTCGCGCGGCGCGAGCGAGCGCAGCGCCCGCATGGCGCGGCCGGAGTCGCGGAGGAAGAAGAAGACCAGGAGCAGGGCGAGGACGGCCATGGCGATCACCTCGCCCACCACGCTGAGCCCGCTGATCACACCGGAGGCCGCCGTACCGCCGAACTTGCCCAGCAGCTCCCGGGCGTTGGCGGCGAGGTCGCCGAGCGAGGTGCCGGCGGCGCCGAAGTGCCGGGCGAGGCCGTCGGCGGCGCGCCGCAGCGAGGTGAGGATCTGGTCGCCGGTGTCGATGAGCGCGGCGACGACGACGTACGTCGCCCCGCCGACGACCGCCACGACGGCGGCGCAGGTCAGCCCGGCGGCCAGCGACCGCTGCACCTTCATGGCGAGGAGCCGCCGGTGGAGCGGTCCGAGGAGCGCCGTGCCCAGGAGGGCGAGCAGGACGGGGGTCACGGCGGTCTGGAAGGTGACGCACAGCCAGACGCCGACGGCCGCGACGCCCGTCAGCAGAAGGACGACGACGCACCAGGCGGCGAGGCGCCGGACCGGCTCGGGCAGCAGGGTGTGCACGCCACCCAGCGCACCACGCCCGGCCGGGGGCCGCCCGTGGACGGGCCCCGGCCGGGTGACGCGGCGTCAGCTTCCCTGGCCCGTCAGCCGGTGATGTCAGCCGGCCTGGAGGCCGCCGGGCGTCATGCCGTGGACGGCGGGGATGCGGCCGAGGCGTCCGGCCTGGAAGTCCTCGAAGGCCTGCTGGAGCTCGGCGCGGGTGTTCATCACGAACGGCCCGTAGTGCGCCATGGGCTCCCGGATGGGCTGCCCGCCGAGGAGGACGACCTCCAGGTCGGGGGTGTGGCCGTCCTGCCGCTCGTCGGCGCGCACGGTCAGCGCGCCGCCGTCGCCGAAGACGGCGGTCTGCCCCATGTGGACGGGCCGCCGCTCGCGGCCGACGGAGCCGCGCCCGGCGAGCACGTACGCGAGACCGTTGAAGTCCTCGCGCCAGGGCAGGGTGACCTCGGCGCCGGGGCGCAGGGTGGCGTGGACCATGGTGATGGGCGTGTGCGTGATGCCGGGGCCCTGGTGCCCGTCGAGCTCGCCGGCGATGACGCGCAGCAGCGCGCCGCCGTCGGGCGAGGTGAGGAGCTGGACCTGGCCGCCGCGGATGTCCTGGTAGCGGGGGTCCTTCATCTTGTCCTTGGCGGGCAGGTTCACCCACAGCTGGAGCCCGTGGAAGAGGCCGCCGGACATGACGAGCTCCTCCGGCGGCGCCTCGATGTGCAGCAGGCCGGACCCGGCGGTCATCCACTGGGTGTCGCCGTTGGTGATGGTGCCGCCGCCCCCGTTGGAGTCCTGGTGGACGAAGGTTCCGTCGAGGAGGTACGTGACGGTCTCGAAGCCGCGGTGCGGGTGCCAGGGGGTGCCCTTGGGCTCGCCGGGCGCGTACTCCACCTCGCCCATCTGGTCCATCATGATGAACGGGTCGAGGTACCGGTAGTTGATCCCGGCGAACGCGCGCCGCACCGGGAAGCCCTCCCCTTCGAACCCGCTGGGCGCGGTCGTCACGGCCAGCACGGGTCGCGCCGCGGCCTGGGCCGGTGCGGCGACGCGCGGCAGGGCGAGCGGGTTCTCGACGGTCACGGCAGGCATGGCGTCCTCCTCGGGTGGGGCTGCGTTCCAGATTAGTTGAATTCTGAACTTCCTGCTACTGGAACACGGCTCCGCCCTCCGGCATTCCCCCCTGGTCCCGTTGTCCCGTTGTCAGTGGTGGCTGCGATCATCCCCGGCATGGAGAGCGAGACGGGAACGGCCGTCATCGAGGTGGCGTACGGCGAGGGCTGGGACCTGGCGGCCCGCGCGCTGGTACGGCCCCTGAGCCGGGAGGCGGCGCGCGCGCGGGACGGCGCGGGCCTGCCGTACGCCGTGGCGCTGCGGATACCGGGCCGCGAGGCGCCCCTCGAAGTCCGGCTGGTGTCCTGGCGGGACCACTACGCGGGGGTGTGGGTGTACGACGCCGAGGGCCGGCGTACGCACCACCTGGACCTGCGGCTGCTCGACGGGGGCAGGCTGCTGCACCGCCTCACGCGGCACTGGGAGTACGCCGACGCCGGGACCCCGGAGTTCGACGACGGCTGCGCCCGTACGACGCTGGAGCTGTTCCCCGACGGGCGGGGGTCGCTGGAGCGCCACCGGCCCGGGCCGGGCGGCGGCACCCTCGTGACGACGCCGGACCTCGCGGAGGAGGAGCGGTGGCTGGCGCGGCCGGCCTTCGGGGAGTGGCCACTGTTCTCGGCGGAGGCGGCCGAGGCACCGTCTTTCCGCGAGGCGGAGGTGGAGGCCGGTGAGGGCGTGGAGCCCCGGGAGGAGTGGCACCCGCCGCGCCCCGGCGGCTACGGCGACCGCGGGGTGCTCTTCCAGCCGGGTACGCGCCTGGCCACGCGCCACCACCCCGAGATGACGGTGCTGGAGCCGGACCGGAGCCTACGGATCCGGATACCCGGCGGGGTCCTGGCCGTCGACGCCCCCGACAACCGTGACGGCCCGGCCTTCGCGATCCCGGTCCCGCCGGGCACGTACCCGCTGGAGACCGCCCGGCTCTCGTACGGCTACGACTGCGAGTTCCGGGGCCGCTGGGTCACCACGACCGACCTTCCGGCCGTGCGGCTCCGGCTGAGCGACGAGCCGCCGGTGCGGTGGGAGATGGCCCTCGGGGAGGACCACGACCCCCGGCTGCTGCCGGACGGCGGGGCGTACGGCTTCGACACCGACAGCGCGACGGGCTGCTTCGCGGACGCCGCCGCCTGGGAGCCGCTCAAGGGGCTGTACGCCCGAGCCTTGTTCGAGGATGACGAGACCGCGGGAGAGGACCTCTCGGGAAACAGGGACTCGATGTTCCTCATGCGGACGTCGGACGAGGCGACGGGCGCCGACCTGATGGCCTTCGCCACCGGCGGGGACTGCACCTACGCCGTCTGGCTGGGCCGTGCGGCCTCCGGCGACCTCGCCTGCGTGGACGTACAGGTGGGGTACCTGCAGGAGCTCAGGGTCCTGTCGGACCCTCGGCCGTGAGGTCGAGTTCGCCGATGATCTCGTCCTCGGCCTTCTCACCGGTCGGCTGGAAACCGAGCCCCAGGTAGAACCCCTCCGGCCCGTCCTCCCCCGGCACCCACGTCACCGTCGCGCGCGTGCCGCCGCGCCTGCGGATCTCCTCGCAGACCGCCTCGACCGCGAAGCGCCCGTACCCCTTGCCCTGCTCGTCGGCGGCTATGGCCAGCCGCCACAGCCCGGAGCGCGGCCGGGGGTCCTCGCACTCGGGGGCGAAGCTGATGTCGAAGAAGGCCATCACGAAGCCCACGAGCCGGTCGCCGTCGAAGACCAGCCGCGGCCAGGCGGTGTCGGCGTCGGGCCGTGCGTACGCCTCGGCCAGCGACCGTGCGACCGGGGCGACGAAGCGCTCCTGGTCCGGGCGGACGGTGAGCTCGCAGGCGGCGAGGACGTTCTCGGGGGTGATCTTCTCCAGGCGGAGCGCTGTTGTCATGCCCGGCACCCTAGGCGCCCGTCCCCGGCCGGGCACCATGGTTTTTCCCGTACGGACAGGGGCCCGCTCAGCGCGACTGGAGGGCGTCCAGGGCCACGGTCAGGCACAGGACGAGCCGGCGGTCGAGCGACGGGTCCTGGACGCGTATCGCGTACCGGTCGCGCAGGCCCCACTTCCGCTCCACCGACATGACGGGGCTGCCGTCCTCCCGGGCGAAGTCGAAGTGGAAGACGAACGGGATCGGCACCGGAATCGGCAGGACCGCGTCCGCCAGCTGCACCGCACGGCGGGCCAGCGCGATCCCCTGGCTCCGCTCCTTGCCGGTGACCGGCGGCTCCTCGCCCTGGGTCAGGTGCCAGGTGGACCGCAGCAGCGAGGCCTTGCCGTCCTTGCGGAAGCTGCCGACGGGGGTGCCGTCGGCGCCGGTCACGTCGTACGTGGCGCCGAAGTCGATGAGGCTCTGCGCCTTGAAGCGGGCGAGCACCGTGGAGCGGTCCTCGCCGGTCCAGAGGGTGACTTCCTCCTTCAGCTTCATCCGCTTCTGCTCGGCGAAGGCGACGACCTGGCCACCGTCGGGGCTCGTGATCACATAGCGGTTCACGAGCGCGGTGACCTTCTGGGTCATGAGGAACTCACTCATCTGCTGCATACGCGGAACGCTATGCGGCGCGGCGAGGCCGCTTCCTCATCCTCAGGTCGGAGAACGGCCGGAGCCGCCGGCCGTATCCCTAGCCGTACATCCGCCGCATCGCGAAGTCGACCATCTGCTCGACGGCCTTGGCGTCGAAGACGATCCGGTGGTCGCCCTCCATGTCGAGGACGAAGCCGTACCCGGTGGGCAGCAGGTCGATCACCTCGGCGCCGGTGATCACGAAGTACTTGGACTCCTTGCCCGCGTACCGCCGCAGCTCCTTCAGCGAGGTGAACATCGGGATGACCGGCTGCTGGGTGTTGTGCAGCGCGAGGAAGCCGGGGTTGTCACCGCGCGGGCAGTAGACCTTCGAGGTGGCGAAGATCTGCTGGAAGTCCTCGGCGGACAGCGACCCGGTGGTGAAGGCCCGCACGGCGTCGGCGAGCGAGGGCGGCGACGGCTCGGGGTACAGCGGCGGCTGCTGCGCGTACCCCTGCTGGGGCGGGGCGTACTGCTGCTGGGCGCCCTGGTTCTGGTCGTAGCCGTACATGGCCACCAGGGTACTGAGTACGAAGCGGGCTCGTGGGCCCACCACCCGCCCGCGGCACGGTTTCAGACAGCCGTCGGCGGCACCGGCAGCATCGCGCGGGGGTCCTGTCCGGACAGCCAGAGCCCGATGAGGAAGGCGGTGGTCGCCTCCAGCAGTCCGGCCCGCTCCAGCCCGCCCGCGTCGAGCGGCTCGCCGCCGATGTCGCGTACGAGGGTGCGTACGGTCTCCAGGGCCTCTTCGTCGTCGCCGCACAGCGGTACGGCGGGCGGGGCGAGGCGCCACACGGAGTCCGCGCAGTGGTTGAACGCCTTCACGACACGGGCGCCGGACGCCTCCGCGATGCGCTGGGCGGCGGAGGGGCCGCCGTCGGTGGTGAGCAGGAAGCCGGGGCCCACGGGGTTGGTGCAGTCGATGAGCACCCGGCCCTCCAGGGCGGTGCCCGCCGCCCGCACGACGTCGAGGGCGCTGCCGTACGGGACGGCCAGCAGCGTCGCGTCGCCGAAGCCGGCGACGTCCGCGAGGGTGCCCGCCCCCTCGGCGCCGATGCGGCGCGCCAGCTCCGCCGCCTTGTCGGGTGCGCGCCCGCCGATCCGTACGCGGTGGCCCGCGCGCACCCAGTGGGTGCCGAGGGCCTCTGCCATGTTTCCGTTGCCGAGTATGCCGATGCGCATGTTCATGTCGGCTTACGCTAGGCGGCTCATCGGTAACCACCCGGTGCCCAAGCCGCCTGCTACGGAGGGGACTTCATGGACGACCGGCTCGCCGACTGCCGTGCCCGCCTCGGCTTCGACCTGCTGGCCCACACCTGGAACGCGGTCGTCCTCTACGCCCTCGCCGACGGCCCGCGCCGCCCGCGCGAGCTGCGGGCGGCGATCGGCGGCATCAGCGCCAAGGTCCTCACGGAGACGCTCCGGCGCCTGGAGGGCCACGCGCTGGTGGAACGCCACGCGTACGCGGAGTCGCCGCCGCGCGTGGAGTACGCCCTCACGGAGCTGGGCGCGACCCTGCTGGAGCCCATCCGCGCCCTGGGCCGCTGGTCCGCGGAGCACGCGGACGCCTACGCGGAGGCGCAGGGGTGGGGGGACGAGGCCTGACGGGCCTCCGGCGGGCGCGTCGCTCGTCACAGATCACCCGATAGGGGTTGCTCTTATTACCGACGGGTAGCATCATCGTAGCTACTTGCTGGTACGTGTACGAGGATTCCGCCTCCCCGAGCCTTACGGAGCCGTCGCCATGGGGCACTACAAGTCGAATCTCCGCGACATCGAGTTCAACCTCTTCGAGGTCCTCGGGCGCGACAAGGTGTACGGCACCGGTCCGTTCGAGGAGATGGACGTCGAGACCGCCAAGAGCGTGCTCGACGAGATGCGCCGTCTCGCCGAGAACGACTTCGCCGAGTCCTTCGCGGACGCCGACCGCAACCCGCCGGTGTTCGACCCGGAGACGAACACCGCGCCGATCCCGGAGACCTTCAAGAAGTCCTACAAGGCCTTCATGGACTCCGAGTACTGGCGCCTGGGCCTGCCCGAGGAGATCGGCGGGACGACCTCGCCGCGCTCGCTGATCTGGGCGTACGCGGAGCTGATCCTCGGCTCGAACCCGGCGATCTGGATGTACTCCTCCGGCCCGGCCTTCGCCGGCATCCTCTTCGAGGAGGGCAACGAGGCGCAGAAGAAGATCGCCTCGATCGCCGTCGAGAAGCAGTGGGGCTCCACGATGGTGCTGACCGAGCCCGACGCGGGTTCGGACGTCGGCGCCGGGCGCACCAAGGCCATCCAGCAGGAGGACGGCTCCTGGCACATCGAGGGCGTGAAGCGCTTCATCACGTCCGGTGAGCACGACATGTCGGAGAACATCCTCCACTACGTCCTGGCGCGCCCCGAGGGCCACGGCCCGGGCACCAAGGGCCTGTCGCTCTTCCTCGTGCCGAAGTTCCACTTCGACTGGGAGACCGGCGAGCTGGGCGAGCGCAACGGCGTGTACGCGACGAACGTCGAGCACAAGATGGGCCTCAAGGCGTCCAACACGTGCGAGATGACCTTCGGCGACAAGCACCCCGCCAAGGGCTGGCTGATCGGCGACAAGCACGACGGCATCCGCCAGATGTTCCGCATCATCGAGTTCGCCCGCATGATGGTCGGCACGAAGGCGATCGCCACCCTCTCCACCGGCTACCTGAACGCGCTGGAGTACGCCAAGGAGCGGGTGCAGGGCCCGGACCTGGCGAACTTCATGGACAAGACCGCGCCCAAGGTCACCATCACGCACCACCCCGACGTGCGCCGCTCGCTCATGACGCAGAAGGCGTACGCGGAGGGCATGCGCGCCCTCGTCATGTACACCGCCGCGATCCAGGACGAGATCCAGATCAAGGAGGCGGCCGGCGAGGACGCCAAGGCGCTCATCGGCCTGAACGACCTGCTCCTCCCGATCGTGAAGGGCTACGGCTCCGAGAAGTCGTACGAGCAGCTCGCCCAGTCGCTGCAGACCTTCGGCGGCTCCGGGTACCTCCAGGAGTACCCGATCGAGCAGTACATCCGTGACGCCAAGATCGACACGCTGTACGAGGGCACGACGGCGATCCAGGGCCAGGACTACTTCTTCCGGAAGATCGTCCGCGACCAGGGCGCCTCGCTGAACGCGCTCGCCGAGGAGATCAAGAAGTTCCTGGCCGTCGGCACGGGCGGCGAGGAGCTCGCCCCGGCGCGCGACGCGCTCGCCAAGGCGGCCGTCGACCTGGAGGCGATCGTCGGCACGATGCTGACCGACCTCACCGCCACCGGCGAGGACGTCAAGAACATCTACAAGGTCGGTCTCAACACCACCCGCCTCCTGATGGCCTCCGGTGACGTGGTCGTCGGCTACCTGCTGCTGCGCGGTGCCGCCGTGGCCGCGGAGAAGCTGGAGACGGCGTCCGCCAAGGACAAGGCGTTCTACGAGGGCAAGATCGCGGCCGCGAAGTTCTTCGCCGCCAACGTCCTGCCGGGCGTCTCGACCGAGCGCGCCATCGCCGAGGGCGTCGACAACTCCCTCATGGAGCTGGACGAGTCCGCGTTCTAAGTCCCAAGCAACGCGGCCTGGTCCTCATGGCGGCCCGCTCCCCGAGGTTCCCGGGGGCGGGCCGCCGTCATGCCACGGCGACGACGCCGGTCATGCCGCCGACGCCCGTATCGACGCCCGCGCGACCAGCACCGCCGCGGTCACCGGCAGGAGGTCGCCGAGGCGCACGGGCTCCCGGTCCGGGGTCCCCGTCGCCGCGGCCGCGCACGCCGCGCACAGCGGCATGAGGAGCTGGGCGCGCCACTGCGCGCCGGGGGCCGCGCACGCGGCGCAGGCCGGGGTCGGGGCAAGGGAAGTCGGGGCAAGGGAAAGAGTGCGGGTGGAGCCGGTCGTCGTCGTGGTCACCAGGACACCTCCGGTCGCGTTCGGTCCAATGCGGTGGACTCGTTCCGATCGTCGCAGCCACCACTGACAATCGGCCCGGCAACGGTGCCGCCATCGCACGGCAACAGGCCCCGCAATCGCCCGGGCCAGGCCCGGTTCCCCGCCGTAAGGTGACCTCATGACCAGCTCTCCCGCCCGCTTCGACCGCGGCCACACCGACGACCTGATGTCCTTCCTGGCGGCTTCCCCGTCCCCGTACCACGCCGTCGCGAACACCGCCGAACGGCTGGAGAAGGCCGGCTTCGAGCAGGTGGAGGAGACCGCCGCCTGGGACGGGACGACCGGCGGCAAGTACGTGATCCGCGGTGGCGCGATCATCGCCTGGTACGTGCCGGAGGGCGCCGCCCCGCACACCCCCTTCCGGATCATCGGCGCGCACACCGACTCGCCGAACCTGCGCGTCAAGCCCCGCCCCGACACCGGCGCGCACGGCTGGCGGCAGGTCGCCGTGGAGACGTACGGCGGGACGCTGCTCAACACGTGGCTCGACCGCGACCTGGGCCTGGCCGGCCGGCTGACCCTGCGCGACGGCAGCCACGTCCTCGCCAACGTGGACCGCCCGATGCTGCGCGTGCCGCAGCTCGCCATCCACCTGGACCGGCAGGCCAACGACGGCCTCAAGCTGGACCGCCAGCGGCACATGCAGCCCATCTGGGGCCTCGGCGACGACGTCCGCGACGGCGACCTGATCGCCTTCGTGGCGAAGGAGGCGGGCGTGGCCGCCGACGACGTCGCCGGCTGGGACCTGATGGTGCACGCCCTGGAGGCGCCCGCCTACCTCGGGCGGGACCGCGAGCTGCTCGCCGGGCCCCGCATGGACAACCTGCTGTCCGTACACGCGGGCGCCGCCGCGCTCGCCGCCGCGGCCGCCGCGGGCGACGGCCTGGCGTACATCCCCGTCCTCGCCGGCTTCGACCACGAGGAGAACGGCTCCGAGTCCGACACCGGCGCCCAGGGCCCCCTCCTCGGCACGGTCCTGGAGCGCTCGGTCTTCGCGCGCGGCGGCGGCTACGAGGACCGGGCCCGCGCCTTCGCCGGCACCGTGTGCCTGTCCTCCGACACCGGCCACGCCGTGCACCCCAACTACGCGGAGCGCCACGACCCGACGCACCACCCGCGCGCGAACGGCGGCCCCATCCTCAAGGTGAACGTCAACCAGCGGTACGCCACGGACGGCAGCGGGCGGGCCGTGTTCGCGGCGGCGTGCGAGAAGGCGGGCGTGCCGTGGCAGTCGTTCGTCTCCAACAACGACATGCCGTGCGGCACGACCATCGGCCCGATCACCGCCGCGCGCCACGGGATCCGCACCGTCGACATCGGCGTGGCGATCCTGTCCATGCACAGCGCCCGTGAACTGTGCGGCGCGGACGACCCGTTCATGCTCGCGAACGCGCTCACCGCGTTCCTGACGGACTGACACCTCCCGTACCGCGTAGGCGTTCCGGGTCCGGGTACCCGGAACGCCTACGTTGTGTTGACGAGGAGGCGGAAAATCATGGGCCTGGGTGGCTGCATCATCCTGATAGGGGTGGGTGCGATCCTCACCTTCGCGACCGACTGGGAAGCCGAGAGCGTCAACCTGGATCTGGTGGGGCTGATCCTGATGGCGGTCGGTCTCATCGGTGTCGCGACCTTCACCAGCATCTACCGGCGGCGCAGGGCGGTCGTCTCCCCGGTGGTCGACCCGATGGTCGACCCGCGTGACGACCGCCGCCCGCCGCTGTGACGCCCCGATCGGTACCGGGTGCTACGCGTCGAGTCCCGCGAGGATCAGCGGCAGGCGCGTGGCGCCCCCGTCCGTGACCTTCACCGGCACGCCCCAGTCCTGCTGGTGGACGTGGCACGCCGGGTATTCGTTCTCGGGGTCGTCGTCGCACGAGGCGGCCATCGCCGACACGTGCAGCACGCCCTCGGTGACCGCCGGATCGAACACCAGCTCCCGGAACAGATCCGTCCCCGTGCCGTCCCCGGACGCGAGCAGCTCCGGCGGCGTGGAGGACACCAGGAGCCGGGTGGAGGGCCCGTACCGGTCGTCGAGCTTCTGGCCGGCCGGGGCCTGGAAGACCACGTCCAGGCGGAGCGTGCCGGGGGCGACCTCGGTCGCCTCGCGCTGCGTGCGGTGGGCCACCGCCTCCACCTGGACGGCCTCCTCGGGAAGCCGCAGCCGGGTCAGGCGGTGCCGGGCCGACTCGACGACCACGATGTCGTCGCCGACGAACACGGCGTCGCTCGGCTCGCGCAGGTCGGTGGCGAGGGTCGTGACCTCGCCGGAGGCGGGGTCGTAGCGGCGCAGGGCGTGGTTGTACGTGTCCGAGACGGCGACCGAGCCGTCCGGCAGGGCGGTGACGCCCAGCGGGTGCTGGAGCAGCGCCTGACCGGCCTCGCCGTCACGGTGGCCGAAGTCGAACAGGCCCGTGCCGACGGCCGTGCGCACGGTGCCCTCGGCGTCGATCCAGCGCAGGGCGCTCGTCTCCGAGTCCGCGATCCACAGGCGGTCGCCGGCGGCCGCGAGCCCGGACGGCTGGGCGAACCACGCCTCGCCGGCGGGTCCGTCGACCAGGCCCTCGTTGGTCGTCCCGGCGGCGACGGAGACGGTGCCGTGCTCCGGGTCGTACGCCCACAGCTGGTGGACGCCCGCCATGGCGATCCATACCTTCCCCTGCCACCAGGCCACGTCCCAGGGGGAGGAGAGCGCCACCTCGCGGGCGGGCCCGGAGGTGGGGGAGCCCTGCCACCACTGCGCGCCGGTCCCGGCGAGGGTGGACACCTCCCCGGTGGCGAGGTCCAGGAGCCGCAGGGCGTGGTTGACGGTGTCGGCGACGACGACGCGGCCTTCGGGCAGCAGCGCGAGGCCCTGCGGCTCGTTGAAGCGCGCCGCGTCGGCCGCCCCGTCCGTGAGGCCGCGCTCGCCGGAGCCGTAGCGGCGTACGACGCTCTCGCCGTCCGGCGCCAGCTCGACCAGCTGGTGGCGGGTGGTGTCGGAGACCAGGAAGTTCCCGCTGTCGAGCAGGAGCGCCTTGCCCGGGAAGCGCAGGTGGGTGGCGACGGGCTCCGGCGGGACGTACGGACCGTCACCGCGCCGCAGGGTGCCCTTGGCCTCGTGCTCGGCCTCCAGCTCGTCCACGAGCCGCTCGATGGCCGTGGCGTGGCCCTCGCCCGCGTGCTGGGCGACGACGTACCCCTCGGGGTCGATGACGACGAGCGTGGGCCAGGCCCGTACGGCGTACTGCTTCCAGGTGGCGAGCTCGGGGTCGTCCAGGACCGGGTGGTGCACGCCGTACCGCTCGACGGCGTCGACGACGGCCTGGTGCTCGGCCTCATGCACGAACTTCGGCGAGTGGACGCCGATGATCACCACCGTGTCGCGGTGCTTCTCCTCCAGCTCCCGCAACTCGTCGAGGACGTGGAGGCAGTTGATGCAGCAGAACGTCCAGAAGTCGAGGATGACGATGCGGCCGCGCAGATCGGCGAGGGTCAGGTCCTTGCCGCCCGTGTTGAGCCAGCCGCCCTTGCCGACGAGCTCGGGGGCGCGGACACGGGCACGGCGGGGCGCGGAGGCGCGAGCGGAATCGTTCATGGTTCAAGGGTGCCATCCGCGCCCGCGCCCTGGGAACGGCAGTTCCAGCCGCTCCCCCGCGGGTCCTCAGCGGCCCAGGACGCGGTCCTTCAGGGCCGGGAACCGCTCCCGCGTGGTGGTCACCTTCTCCGGGTCGAGCTCGACCGTGAGGGTCTCCTCGCCCGGGCCCGCCTCCGCGAGGACCTCGCCCCACGGGTCGACGACGATGCTGTGGCCCGCCTGCTCGACGCCCGCGTGCGTGCCGGCCGTACCGCAGGCGAGGACGTACGCCTGGTTCTCGACGGCGCGCGCCCGGGCGAGCAGCGTCCAGTGGTCGCGGCGGCGCGCGGGCCAGCCGGCCGCGATGACGAGCCCGAGCGCGCCCGCGTCGACCAGGCCCCGGAACAGCTCGGGGAAGCGCAGGTCGTAGCAGGTGGCGACGCCGAGCGGGAAGTCCCCCACCGGGACGGTGACGAGCTCGGAGCCCGCCGCCATCAGCACGGCCTCGCCCTGGTCGAAGCCGAAGCGGTGGATCTTGCGGTACGTCGCGGCCAGGTCGCCGGAGGGGGAGAAGACGAGCGAGGTGTTGTAGAGGAGCCCGTCGGGCCCGCGCTCCACGACGGAGCCGGCGTGCAGCCACACCTCCGCCTCGGCCGCGGCCTTCGCCATCGCCTCGTACGTCGGGCCGCCGGGCACCGGCTCGGCCTCCGCCTCGAACGACTCGTACGCGAAGGCGCCGATCGGCCACAGCTCGGGGAGGACGACGAGGTCGGCGACCCCGCGCTGTCCGGCTACGAGCGACGCCACGCGCGCACGACGGTCTTGGGGCGATTCGTCCGGGTCTACCGCGATCTGGATCAGCGAGGCGCGCACACTACCACCGTCCTGGCATTCGAGTCGTCAACTCCGGCCCTACGATCGTCACACGAAAGCACTGCCGGGGTGCCTCGCGGCAGCGTAACTTAACTGCACAGCACCCAGCCCGCGTACCAACCGCCCGAGGGGTCCCGTGACCGTCCATCCCAGCCTCCAGAATTACGCCGACGCCTGGACCCACTCCATCGAAGCGATAGCCGAGCTGGTGCAGCCGCTCGCCGAGGGGGAGTGGAACCGCGCCACACCGTGCCCGGGCTGGTCGGTGCGCGACATCGTGTCGCACGTCATCGGCATGGAGTGCGAGATGCTGGGCGACCCGCGCCCGATCCACTCCCTCCCCCGCGACCTGTTCCACGTCCGCGGCGACTTCGCCCGCTACATGGAGGTGCAGGTCGACGCGCGCCGCCACCACACCGCCCCGGAGATGACGGCCGAACTGGAGTACGTCCTCATCCGCCGCGCCCGCCAGCTGCGCAACGAGAACCGCTCCCCCGACACCCTCATCCGCGCCCCGCTCGGCGCCCAGCAGTCGCTGGAACTGGCCTACCGGATGCGCGCCTTCGACGTGTGGGTGCACGAGCAGGACCTGCGCACCGCGCTCGGCAAGCCCGGCAACCTCGACTCCCCCGGCGCGTACGTCGCCCGCGACAACTTCCTGTACGTGCTGCCGCGGGTCGTCGCCAAGGACGCGGGCGCGCCGCCGAACACCGCGGTCGTCTTCGACATCCACGGGCCGGTCGAGTTCCTGCGTACGGTCCGGGTCGACGCCGAGGGGCGCGGCACGATCGACGGCGCGCCGTCCCTCGGGCCCGCCGTGACCATCGCGACGGACTGGGAGACGTACGTGCGCCTGGCCTGCGGGCGCGTACGGCCGTCGGCCGTGGCGGACCGGGTCAAGATCGAGGGCGACCAGGAGCTGGCCGACGCGATCCTCGCGCACTTCGCCGTGACGCCGTAGGCGCCGGGAAGGGCCGAAGGGCGTCACGCCGCCGGGACGTGCACCGTCTCCACCCGGCTCGCCACCAGCCGCTCCCGCTCCAGCCGGGCCGTGCGGGCCCGCAGGCGAAGGATCTGGGTGACGCCCAGCGCCTGGAGCGCGAAGACCGACGAGAAGGCGATCCGGTAGTCGTCGCCGGTCGCGTCCAGCAGCAGGCCGACGGCGAGCAGCGTCGTGATCGAGGCGGTGAACCCGCCCATGTTGACGATCCCGGAGGCCGTGCCCTGCCGCTCGGGCGGGTTGGCCGGCCGCGCGAAGTCGAAGCCGATCATCGAGGCGGGCCCGCACGCGCCGAGGACGACGCAGAGGGTGGCGAGCAGCCACATCGGGGCGTGGTCACCCGGGTAGGCGAGGGTGGCCGCCCACACGGCCGCCGTCGCCGCGACCGTACCGAGCGCGAGCGGCACGCGCGCGCCGTGGTGGCGGGCGATGATCTGGCCGTAGGTCATGCCGAACACCATGTTGGCGAGGACCGTCAGCGTCAGCATGTCGCCGGCCGTGCCCCGGGCGAGGCCCTGCTCCTCCACGAGGAACGGCAGGCCCCACAGCAGCAGGAACACCATCGCCGGGAACTGGGTGGTGAAGTGCACCCACATGCCGAGCCGGGTGCCGGGCTCGCGCCACGACCGCGCGATCTGGCGGCGGACGAACGCCGCACCCGCGTGGCGCACGGGCTCCGGCTCGTACCCCTCGGGGTGGTCCTTCAGGAACAGCACGAGGAGGACGAGGACGACCACACCGGCGAGCGAGCTGCCGGCGAACGTCACCGTCCACCCCAGCCCGTCCAGCGTCCGCGCGATCACGATCGTCGAGACGAGGTTGCCGACGACCCCGAAGAGCCCGGCGACCTGCGCGATCAGCGGCCCGCGCCGCGCGGGGAACCAGCGCGTGCCCAGCCGCAGCACGGAGATGAACGTCATCGCGTCGCCGCAGCCGAGCAGCGCGCGGGAGGCCAGCGCCATGCCGTACGACGGCGAGAGGGCGAAGCCCAGCTGGCCGACGGTGAACAGCACCACGCCGAGCGTGAGGACCTTCTTCGTGCCGAGCCGGTCGACCATCAGGCCGACGGGTATCTGCATGCCCGCGTAGACGAGCAGCTGGAGTATGGAGAAGGTGGACAGGGCGGAGGCGTTGATGCCGAAGCGGTCGGCGGCGTCCAGCCCCGCGACGCCCAGGGATGTGCGGAAGATGACGGCGACCAGGTAGACGCAGACGCCGACGCCCCAGACGAGGGCGGCGCGGCGGCCGCCCGGGGGGTCGTGCGGCAGCGCGGGCACGGGAGTGGCGTGGCTCACCGCTCCTCACCCCGCACCAGCTCCTTGACGCGGCTGACGTGCCGGTGCACGCACTGCGCGGCGCGCTCGGCGTCCCCGTCGCGGACGGCGGCGAGGATCTCGGCGTGCTCGGCGATGTTCTTGGCGATGCGGTCGGGGTGGGCCTCCATGACGGCGACGCCCATCCTCAGCTGCCGGTCGCGCAGTTGGTCGTAGAGGCGCGAGAGGATCTCGTTGCCCGCGTGGCCCACGATCTCGGCGTGGAAGGTGCGGTCCGTCAGGGCGACGGCCGCGAGGTCCCCCTCCTCGGCGCGCCGGCGCTGCTCCTCCACCAGCTCCTCCAGCCGCCCGATCAGCCGCGCCGACGCCGGTACGGCCTTGCGGACCGCGAACTGCTCGACCAGCAGCCGGGTTTCGACGACGTCCGAGATCTCCTGCGCCGACACGGCGAGGACGAGGGCGCCCTTCTTGGGGTAGAGCTTCAGCAGCCCTTCCATCTCCAGCTTGAGCAGCGCTTCCCGCACCGGAGTACGGGACACCCCCACGGCTTCGGCGAGTTCGCCCTCGGTGAGGAGAGTGCCGCCCTGGTAGCGGCGGTCGAGGACGGCTTGCTTGACGTGGGTGTAGACGCGGTCGGCGGCAGGAGGGGACGCGGAAGGGGCTGGCGGCATGCGCACAGCTTAGATACATGAAGGGTGCATGCGAGAGGCCCGCCCCGGAAATGGGACGGGCCTCACAGACGCGCCTCACGTAAGAGACGTAGGCGCGCTACGCCCAGGTGATGAGCCGCTTCGGCTGCTCCAGGATCGCGGCCACGTCCGCCAGCACCTTGGAGCCGAGCTCGCCGTCGACCAGGCGGTGGTCGAAGGAGAGCGCCAGGGTGGTGACCTGACGGGGCTTCACCTTGCCCTTGTGGACCCACGGCTGGAGCTTGATCGCCCCGACCGCGAGGATCGCGGACTCGCCCGGGTTCAGGATCGGCGTACCGGTGTCGACGCCGAAGACGCCGACGTTGGTGATGGTGACGGTGCCGCCCTGCATGGCCGCCGGGGTGGTCTTGCCCTCGCGGGCGGTGGCCACCAGCTCGCCGAGCGCCTCCGCCAGCTGCGGCAGGGTCTTGGCGTGGGCGTCCTTGATGTTCGGCACGATCAGACCGCGCGGCGTGGCGGCCGCGATGCCGAGGTTCACGTAGTGCTTGACCACGATCTCCTGGGCGGCCTCGTCCCAGGAGGCGTTGATCTCCGGGTTGCGCTTGATCGCCACGAGCAGCGCCTTGGCGATCAGCAGCAGGGGGTTCACCCGGAGCCCGGCCATGTCCTTGTCGGACTTGAGCTCCTCGACAAGCTTCATGGTGCGGGTGACGTCGACCGTGACGAACTCGGTGACGTGCGGCGCCGTGAAGGCCGAGCCGACCATCGCCTGGGCCGTCGCCTTGCGCACGCCCTTGATCGGGATGCGCGTCTCACGGCCGGACGCCGGGGCCGCCGGCGCTTCCGGCCGCGGCTGCGCGGCCGGGGCCGGAGCCGGGGCCTGTACGGGTACGGCGGCGGGCGCGCCGACCGAGGCGGCCGCCAGGGAGACCGCCGCGTGGACGTCCTCGCGGGTGACGGTCCCGCCGGGCCCGGTCGGTGTGACCGTCGCCAGGTCGACCCCCAGGTCCTTGGCCAGCTTGCGCACCGGCGGCTTGGCGAGCGGCCGGGGGCCGGCGGGCGCGGTGGTGGGCGCGGGGGCGGGCGCGGGGGCCTCCGGGGCAGGGGCCGGGGCCCCGTGCCCGTTCAGCTCGCCCTGGATCGCGGCGGCCGCGGGCTCCTGGGCCGGGGCCCCGGGCGCCTGCTTGCGCGGGCGGCGCTTGGTCGAGGTCGCGGCGACGCCGTACCCGACCAGGACGGGCTGACGCCCCTGGGGCTCGGCCTCGTCCGAGGCGGCCGCGTCCTTCGCGGCGGGCTCCTCCGCCGCGGGCTGCGCGGTCTGCGGCTGCTCCTCGGCGGCGGCGCCACCGGCGACCTCCACCGAGATGATCACCTCGCCGACGTCGACCGTCGTCCCCTCGGGGAAGCGCAGCTCGTGCACCACCCCGTCGTACGGGCACGGCAGCTCCACCGCCGCCTTCGCGGTCTCCACCTCGCAGACGACCTGCCCGTCCGTGACGGTGTCACCGGGCTGGACGTACCACTTGAGAATCTCGGCCTCGGTGAGGCCCTCGCCGACGTCCGGCATCTTGAACTCGCGGATCACAGCGGGCCTCCTCAGTACGCGAGCGAGCGGTCGACGGCGTCGAGCACTCGGTCGAGACCCGGCAGGTACTCCTCTTCGAGCCGGGCCGGCGGATAGGGCGCGTGGTAGCCGCCCACCCGCAGGACCGGCGCCTCCAGGTGGTAGAAGCACCGCTCCGTGACGCGCGCGGCGATCTCGGCACCCGAGCCGAAGAAGACCGGCGCCTCGTGCACGACCACCAGCCGCCCGGTCTTCTCGACGGACGCCTGCACGCTGTCGAAGTCGAGCGGCGAGACCGAGCGCAGGTCGAGGACCTCGACCGACCGGCCCTCCTCCGCCGCGACCGCGGCCGCCTCCAGGCACACCTTGACCATCGGCCCGTACGCGACCAGCGTCAGGTCGGTGCCCTCGCGGACCGTCCGCGCGCGGTGCAGCTCGCCCGGGATGGCCTCGGTGTCGACCTCGCCCTTGTCCCAGTAGCGGCGCTTCGGTTCGAAGAAGATCACCGGGTCGTCGCTCTGGATGGCCTGCTGGAGCATCCAGTACGCGTCCGAGGAGTTCGACGGCGTGACGATCTTCAACCCGGCGACATGGGCGAAGAGCGACTCCGGCGACTCGCTGTGGTGCTCGACGGCACCGATGCCGCCGCCGTACGGAATGCGGACGACGACCGGCAGCTTGACCTTGCCCAGCGAGCGGGCGTGCATCTTGGCGAGCTGCGTGACGATCTGGTCGTACGCGGGGAAGACGAAGCCGTCGAACTGGATCTCGACGACCGGCCGGTAGCCGCGCAGCGCGAGACCGATGGCCGTGCCGACGATGCCGGACTCGGCGAGCGGGGTGTCGATGACCCGCTCCTCGCCGAAGTCCTTCTGGAGGCCGTCGGTCACGCGGAAGACGCCGCCGAGCTTGCCGACGTCCTCACCCATGATGAGGACCTTGGGGTCGTTCTCGAGCGCCGTGCGCAGCGACTCGTTGAGCGCCTTCGCGAGCGGGAGTTTCTGTACAGCCATGGTTACTTGACCTCGCCATCCGCGTCGGCGAACGACGCCTGGTAGGCGGCGAACTGCGCGCGCTCCTCATCGACGAGCGCGTGCCCGTCGGCGTACACGTTGTCGAAGATCGCCAGGTGGTCGGGGTCGGGCATGGCCCGCACCGCCTCGCGGACGCGCTTGCCGAGCGCCTCGCTCTCCGCCTCCAGCTCCTCGAACCAGGCGGCGTCGGCATGCCCCTGCTTCTCCAGGTACGCCCGCAGCCGCAGGATCGGGTCCTTGGCCTCCCAGGCCGCCCGCTCGTCGTCGTGGCGGTAGCGGGTCGGGTCGTCGGAGGTGGTGTGCGCGCCCATGCGGTACGTGAACGCCTCGACGAGCGTCGGGCCCTCGCCGCGCCGCGCCCGCTCCAGGGCGGAGCGGGTCACGGCGAGGCAGGCGAGGACGTCGTTGCCGTCGACGCGGACGCCGGGGAAGCCGAAGCCCTGCGCGCGCTGGTAGAGCGGGACGCGGGTCTGCTTCTCGGTGGGCTCGCTGATCGCCCACTGGTTGTTCTGGCAGAAGAAGACGACGGGGGCGTTGTAGACCGCGGAGAAGGTGAAGGCCTCGGCGACGTCACCCTGGCTGGAGGCACCGTCACCGAAATAGGCGATGACCGCGCTGTCCGCACCGTCCTTCGCGACGCCCATGGCGTAGCCGGTGGCGTGCAGGGTTTGCGACCCGATGACGATCGTGTACAGGTGAAAATTGTTGCTGTTCGGGTCCCAGCCACCGTGGTTCACGCCACGGAACATTCCGAGCAGATTGGTCGGGTCGACCCCCCGGCACCAGGCGACGCCGTGCTCACGGTACGTCGGGAAGACGTAGTCGTCGTCGCGCAGGGCGCGGCCGGAACCGATCTGGGCGGCCTCCTGGCCGAGGAGCGAGGCCCACAGGCCCAGCTCGCCCTGGCGCTGGAGGGAGGTGGCCTCCGCGTCGAAGCGGCGGGTCAGCACCATGTCGCGGTACAGACCGCGGAGCTCCTCGGGGCTGAGGTCGATGTCGTACTCGGGGTGCTGAACGCGCTCACCCTCGGGGGTGAGCAGCTGTACGAGCTGGGGCTCGGCGCTCGCGGCGCCGGATGCCTTGGTCCCGCTCGCGCTGGTGCGCTTACTGCTGCGTCGCGGCTTGCGCGCGGCAGTGCCTTCCACGGTCACGTGCGTGCTCCTCCGTCTGTCCGGCCCCCGGGGTCCGCCGGGTAGGCCAGTCGGCTCCGCCTGTTTCCGTACGTATGCGCACGGGGTGGGTGCCCTCGGCCGGGAACAGGCGTGACAGGTGCCCCGGCGAGCACCCTGCCAAAGGCACGTTACCCAGTGCGCCGCATTACTGCGAAACCCCATTTGACCTGCGATTTTGCTTGGATTTCCAAGTAAATCGAGAATGCGGGGACGCGGAACGAAAAGAGCACAGGTCACAGCCTTGCGGGCCGCCGGAACACGGGCACGTTATCCCGCGGACCCCGGGCACGGGAAGAGTGAGTATGTGAGACTGATTCTGTGCGCGAAGATGGAAAAATCACGGTATTTCTGCTCGATGACCACGAAGTCGTACGGCGCGGCGTGCACGAGCTGCTCTCCGGTGAGCCGGACATCGAGGTCGTCGGCGAGGCCGGCACGGCGGCGGAGGCCCTCTCCCGCATTCCGGCGACGCGCCCGGACGTCGCCATCCTCGACGTGCGCCTCCCGGACGGCAGCGGCGTCGAGGTGTGCCGCGAGATCCGCTCCCGGGACGACTCCGTGAAGTGCCTGATGCTCACGTCGTACGCCGACGACGAGGCCCTCTTCGACGCGATCATGGCGGGTGCCTCCGGGTACGTCCTGAAGGCGATCCGCGGCAGCGAGCTCCTCACGGCGGTCCGCGACGTCGCCGCCGGCAGGTCCCTCCTGGACCCGGTGGCCACGGCCCGCGTCCTGGAGCGCCTCCGCGACGGCGCCCCCAAGGGCGACGAGAAGCTCGCGTCCCTGTCGGAGCAGGAGCGCAGGATCCTCGACCTCATCGGCGAGGGGCTGACGAACCGCGCGATCGGCGAGCGGCTGCACCTGGCGGAGAAGACCATCAAGAACTACGTCTCCAGCCTGCTCTCCAAGCTGGGCATGGAGCGCCGCAGCCAGGCCGCGGCGTACGTCGCCCGCCTCCAGGCCGAGCGCCGCTGACGGACCCGGGCTTACGCGGGACTTGGGGCCTGACCCGAAAGACAGGCCCTACGTCCCGCCGCCGCAGGGCCGAGCGGCCCTTCTGCGCGCCCGCGGCGCCACGGGAGGGTGGAGCCATGCCTCTCACCGACGAACCGCTCGCCGTCGAGCTGCTCGGGCGCGTGCCGTACGGCCGCATCGCGACCAGCCTGCGGGCCCTGCCCGCCGTGGCGCCCGCGCGGCACATCGTGAGCGGCGACGGCGAGGACGGCGAGGTCCTGCTGCGCATGGACCGGCGCCTCGGCTACCACCACGCCTGCCACGGCACCGTCGTCGCGTACGGCGCCGACAACTTCAACTCCGGCGCCGACGTCCTGTGGTCCGTCCAGTTCACGGGGACCGCCCGCCTCGCCGACCCCACCCCCCGCGAGCTCGCCCTCCTCGGTGCGGCCCCGGACCACCTCGACCCGGTTTACCTGCGCGTCCGGCCGGGATTCGTCTCCGTGCACACCCCCCACGCTGCGTGATCTAACATCTGCGGAGTGCCGCGCTCATCTGCAACACCCCCCGCCCCACCCCTGAGTGCGCTGCTGCGCCGCTACGACGGACCCGGCGAGCCGCTCTCCTGCGTCCCCGTCACCCAGGGCCTGCTGAACCGCGGCTACCGCCTCGCCACCACCCGCGGCGCGTACTTCCTCAAACAGCATCTCGACGCCCCGACCGCCGACCGCGACACCATCGTCCGCCAGCACCGCGCCACCCAGCGCCTGCACCACCTCGGCGTCCCGGTGGCCCCGCCGCTCGCCGACACCGAGGGCCGGACCGTCGCCGAGATCGGCGGCCGGTGCTACGCGCTCCACCCCTGGGTCGACGGCCGCCACCGGGACGGCGCGCAGCTGACGACGGCCGGCTCGCGGCGCCTCGGCGCGCTCCTCGGGCTCGTCCACACCTGCCTGGAGCAGGTGATGGAGCCGCAACCGCACACGGACGGTGACCACGGGCACCGCAGCGCCAACCCCGAGGACACCTTCCGGCTCATCGACCGGCTGCTGGCCCTCTCCCGCGCACGCCGCCCCCGCGACACCTTCGACGAGCTCGCCGAGCACCGGCTGCTGGAACGGCGCCGGCTCCTCGCCGAGCACGCCCACCGCCGCCCCCCGCGGGCCGACGCGGGCGGCTGGGTGCACGGCGACTTCCACCCGCTGAACCTGCTCTACCGGGGTGCGGAGCCCGCCGCGATCATCGACTGGGACCGCCTGGGTGTCCAGCCGCGCGCCGAGGAGGCCGTACGGGCGGCCGTCATCTTCTTCGTGCAGCCGGCGGGTGAACTGGAGCTGGCGAAGGTACGGGCGTACGCGCGCGCCTACCGGCGGGCGACCGGGGCCGACGCGGCCGAGCTGGCTGCGGCGGTGCACCGGGTGTGGTGGGAGCGGCTGAACGACTTCTGGATACTGCGCTGGCGCTACCAGCTGCACGACGGCAGGGCCGACCCGCAGTTTCCTGCGGCGTCGGCCCTGGCGGTGTGGTGGACGCGGGAGTACGAGGCGGTGCGCGACGCCTTCACGGCGTGACGCGCGGCCGACTACTGCGTGCCGCCGCCCTGCGTCGTCCCGGTGGTCGCGCCTTGGTCGGCACCGGCGTTGGTCGCGCCCTGCGTCGTCCCGTTGGTCGTGCCCTGGTCGGTACCGGCGTTGGTCGTGCCCTGGTCGGCACCACCGTCGGTCGTGCCCTGGTCCGTGCCGCCGTCGGTCGTGCCCTGGTCGGCACCACCGTCGGTCGTGCCCTGGTCCGTGCCGCCGTCCGTCGTCCCCTGGTCCGTACCGCCGTCCGTCGTGCCGGGGGAGGAGGGGGTGCCGCCGGACGGTGACGGCTCGTCCGTCTTCGGGTCCGTCGGCGGGCGGTACGACGGCGGGTTGTCGTTCCAGTTGCCGCCGCCGCCCGAGGAGCTGTCGGGCTCCTGGGACTCCTCCGACGGGTCGTCGCTCGGCGACGGGCTGTCGTCCTTGCCGGGCGTGGAGGGCGCGGTCGTCTTCGGCGTCTTCGTGTCCTGGCCGCCCTTGGGGGTGTTGGGCTTGTCGAGCGCGTACACCGCCCCCGCGACCATCGCGATCAGCGCCAAGGCGACGAACAGCCACAGCTTCCCGCGCCCGGAGCCGCCCTTGCCGCCGTCGTACGCGTACGCCCCGTCGTCCGGGTTCATCGGCGGCAGTATCGGGCCCTGCGAGGTCTCGCCGTGGACGGGGTGGCCCATCACCGAGGTCGCGGCGACGCCGCCGGCCGGGGTGCGGGCGCCGTCGTGCGTGTCGACGGGGCCGGTGTTCCAGGTCCCCGAGTGGCTGCCCTGCTGCTGGAGCATCTGGAGCCCGTACTGCACCAGCCCGCGCATCTCCTCGGCGCTCTGGAACCGGTCGTCCGGGTCCTTGGCGAGCGCGCGCATGGCCAGCCCGTCCAGCTCCGGAGGCGCGACGTCGGAGACCTCCGACGGCGGCACCGGGATGTCCTGGACGTGCTGGTACACCACGGACAACGGTGTCTCACCGGTGAACGGCGGCCGCAGCGCGAGCAGCTCGTACAGCAGGCAGCCCGTGGCGTACAGGTCGGAACGGTGGTCGACGGCCTTGCCGAGCGCTTGCTCGGGCGAGAGGTACTGGGGGGTGCCCATGACCATGCCGGTCTGCGTCATGGTGGTGGACGCCCCGTGCAGGGCGCGGGCGATGCCGAAGTCCATCACCTTGACCGCGCCGCTGTGCGTGATGATGACGTTCGCGGGCTTGATGTCGCGGTGCACGATGCCGTGCTGGTGCGAGTACGCGAGCGCCTCCAGCACACCGGAGACGATGATCAGCGCCTGCTCGGGCGGCGGCGCCTCGGCGTTGTGCAGCAGATCGCGGATGGTGCGGCCCTCGACCAGCTCCATCACGATGTAGGGGACGGACTGGCCGCCCACGATGTCCTCGCCGGAGTCGTACACCGCCACGATCGCGTGGTGGTTGAGCCCGGCGACGGACTGCGCCTCGCGGGTGAAGCGGGCCTTGGAGACGGGGTCCTCGGCGAGGTCCGCGCGCAGCAGCTTGACGGCGACCGTGCGTCCGAGGCGTACGTCCTCGGCGGCGAACACCTCCGCCATGCCGCCGCGGCCGAGGCGGTGGGTCAGGCGGTAGCGGCCGTCGCCGACGAGGCCGCCGACGCCCCAGTCGGAGGCGTCGTCGCGCATCTCGCGGGCGCCGCGCGACGCTTCGTCGCTCTGGTTCTGGTTCTGGTCGCGCTGACCGGGCTGGTCCCGCTGGTCACGCTGGTCCGGCGAGTCGCTCACGTCCCGGGAGTCGCGCGCTCCGCCGTCCGAGACTCCGCCGCCATCCGACACTCCTCCGCCGCCGCCTGCTTCGGATCCGGGTGCCATCAGTCCTCGCCGTCGTTTCTGTGCCCGCGTGCTGGGTGTGCCTGCGGTGTGCCGCCGTGTTCCAAAGGGGTACTACGCCCCGTCACGCTACAGCCTCCGCGCGCCGGGCCGGTTCCGGATGGACCGGCCATCCAATCGGTTCCACGTACACCTGTGCAAATTGCGTCGTGGGCGTGTAACGCTTCCGAGACGCTTCTTGTGCGTACGGTCACGGAACGGGCACCTGGCTTGACGTGTCCCGGCCCTCGGGCAGACTGGGCCCGTAAAACCGGATCACCGCGGCCACGCGCGCGCACGGGGGAGCAAGAAATGAGCCAGGACGGCGCACGGGGCCGCTATGCGGGCGGCTCGGTCGCGAGCGGCCGGTACCAGCTTCGCGACCTGCTCGGCGAAGGCGGCATGGCGTCCGTGTACCTGGCGTACGACACGGCCCTCGACCGCCAGGTCGCCATCAAGACGCTCCACACGGAGCTGGGGCGCGAGCAGTCCTTCCGCGAGCGCTTCCGCCGCGAGGCGCAGGCCGTCGCCAAGCTCCAGCACACCAACATCGTCTCGGTGTTCGACACGGGCGAGGACGAGCTGGACGGCTCGCTCATGCCGTACATCGTCATGGAGTACGTCGAGGGGCAGCCGCTCGGCTCCGTCCTGCAGGCGGACATCCAGCAGTACGGCGCGATGCCGGCCGACAAGGCGCTCAAGGTCACGGCCGACGTGCTCGCCGCCCTGGAGACCAGCCACGAGATGGGCCTGGTCCACCGGGACATCAAGCCCGGCAACGTGATGATGACCAAGCGCGGCGTGGTCAAGGTGATGGACTTCGGCATCGCGCGCGCCATGCAGTCGGGCGTCACCTCGATGACGCAGACCGGCATGGTGGTCGGCACGCCGCAGTACCTGTCGCCGGAGCAGGCCCTCGGGCGCGGCGTCGACGCCCGCTCCGACCTGTACTCGGTCGGCATCATGCTCTTCCAGCTGCTGACCGGCCGCATCCCCTTCGACGCGGACTCGCCGCTGGCCATCGCGTACGCCCACGTGCAGGAGGAGCCGGTCGCGCCCTCCTCCATCAACCGGGCGGTCACGCCGGCGATGGACGCGCTGGTGGCGCGGGCGCTGAAGAAGAACCCGAACGAGCGCTTCCCCAGCGCGGCCGCGATGCGCGACGAGTGCCTGCGGCTGCTGTCGGCCGGGCAGACCGGCGCGCCGGTGATCGTGGCCGGCGGCGGGCCGGTGAACAGCGGCGCGGGCGTGGGTTCGGCGGTCTTCCCGCCGGTCGACCACACGACCCCGGCGCCCGGCCCGCACGGTGTCCACACCCCGTACCAGCCCGGTCCCGCCCCGACCCCGGCGCCCGGCCCGTACGGCGCGCCGACCCCCGCGCCGCCGAGCTACGGCTACCCGCAGCAGGCGCACACCCCGGCCCCGGGCCCGGCGCCGTACCAGCAGACCCCGCCGCCGTACACGATCGCGCCGCAGGCCGCCCCGGCGTCCGGCGGTGGCAAGCGCGGCAGCACCGGCGTCATCGTGGGCGGCCTCGTCGCCGTGCTCGTCGTCATCGGCGGTGTCGTGACGGCGGTCAAGCTGTCCGGCGGCGAGGACGAGCCCGGCACGGACACCGGCCGCGGGGGCGCGACCAGCGGAGAGTCGGCCCAGGCGGGGCACAAGCCGCCGGAGCGCAACCGCACCATCGACCCGGAGAAGTGCACGGACGCGCCCGAGGACAGCGACGACCCGCAGAAGGTGCAGGCGCCGAGCTTCACCTACAAGGACGTGCTGTCGGTCAAGTCGTGCCTCCAGGCGGCGGGCTGGAAGTACAAGGTCGAGGAAGTGGACGACCCGCAGTTCGCGGAGGACCAGGTGATCTCGCAGTTCCCGACGGAGGGGACCGCCGTGGTGCCGGGCAACCAGACCTTCGAGCTGAGGGTCGCGACGGGCGATCCCGGGCAGTGACCCGGTCATGACCCCCGGGGTGCCGGCCGGCGGCCGCTGACTTTCGCTGGTGACTCCCGCGGGTGGTAACTCCTGGGGGTGGTAACTCCTGCGGGTGGCCGTGGGGCCGCCCGGGATGCCGGTGCGCCCGCCCCGTGTGACGCTGAGCCCACTGTACGAAGTGGCTCGCCACGGGAGGGGGTCACGCGGTGACTCCGAAACTCGGCCCACGGTCGCGGTGCGCGTTCCTCATACTGCTCGTGTGGGCGCTCGCGCCGGTCGGCTCCGCGTACGCGGACGAGAGCACGGCCCCGGGTACGCCGCCGGGCGCGGGCAGGCCCGCCGTCCGGCCGCTGAAGCCCACCGGGAGCGCGGCGGCACGGCCCGCCACGCCGGTCCCGGCCCCGGTCGCCCCGGCGCCGAGCGGTTCGGGCGCGGTGGGCGCCCCTTCGGCCGATACGTCCGCGGGGCTTTCGGGAGCCGCGGACGGGGCGCCGAATCCTGGGCTGAACCCGGCGCTGAACCCAGCGTTGAACCCGGCGCTCGTGTCGGACCGGCCATCGCCGTCGCCGTCGCCGTCGCTCGCCGGGCGGCCTGCCGGGGCGGGGCGTGAGCGGCCCGGGCGGCCTCTGCCGCCGTCGCCGTCGGTCGACCCGTCGGCGCAGGAGTCCGCCGCGAAGACGCCCTCCGAATCCGGCTCGGGCGACCCGTCACGTACCAAAACGGCAACAGCGCCGGACGCCTCCGGCGAGGAGGAACCGGACGACGAGGTACCGGAGACGGACGCCGCGGTGCCCGGAGAGCCGTCCCGTACGCCGCCCGCCGCCGCGTACGAGCCCGCCGCGCGGGCCGCCGAAACCGCCGCCGAGACCGCCGCTGACCGGCAGCTTCCCGTGCTCACCCTGGGTGTGGGCCTCGCCATGATGGGTCTGGGGCTCGGCTTCCTGGGACTGCGGATGCGCCGCCGCTGAGCCCCTGCCGGCGCCCTCGGTCCTCCTGTGTCCGCCGGGGTCCTCCTCGGGAGGGACCCCGCGGGTCCCTCGGAGGACGGTTGCCCGGCCCGACATACTCGGTATACATACTGAGTATGTCCATCCGCCACGGGCTGCTCGCCCTCCTCGAACACGGTCCGCGCTACGGCTCCCAGCTCCGTACGGAGTTCGAGTCGCGCACCGGGGCCACCTGGCCGCTCAACGTCGGCCAGGTGTACACGACGCTGAGCCGCCTGGAGCGCGACGGCATGGTGGAGCAGGGCGGCGAGGACGAGGCCGGGCACGCGCTCTACGCGATCACCGAGGCGGGCCGTGAAGAGCTCAGGAACTGGTTCGAGAAGCCCGTCGACCGCACCAGTCCGGCGCGCGACGAGCTGGCCATCAAGCTGGCCATGGCCGTCGGCGCCCCCGGCGTCGACATCCGGGCCGTCATCCAGGCGCAGCGCCGCCACACCGTCAGGGCGATGCAGGACTACACCCGGCTCAAGCACCAGGCGATCAGCGCCCTGGAGAGCGGGGCGTCGCGGGAACGCGACGACGTGGCCTGGCTGCTCGTGCTGGAGCAGCTGATCTTCCAGACGGAGGCCGAGGCGCGCTGGCTGGACCACTGCGAGGCCCGGCTCATCCGGCTGTCCCACGCGGTCGCGGGGGGCAGCGCTCCCGGGAGCGGTTCCGCCGCGGCGGGCGCGGCCTCCGCGGCGAGGGCCGCCGGCTCGACCCGCACCGGCTGAGCGCCGCCGCTGACCACTCCGGCGCTGCTGACCGCTCCGGCGCTCTCGCACCCTCACACGTCCGCACCTCACACGTCCGCGCTCTCGCGCTCCCGCACTCACTCTCGTACGAACATCCGCTGTGTACGCCCGCACGCGCGCGCGTACGCCCAAGGGGGGACCCTCCATGTCACCACGCCAGTCCGAGCAGCCGGTGCTGCAACTCCAGCGGCTCACCCGGGTCCACGGCTCCGGCGCCACCGAGGTGCACGCGCTGCGCGGCATCGACCTCGACGTCTTCCCCGGTGAGCTCGTCGCCGTCATGGGCCCGTCCGGCTCCGGCAAGTCCACGCTGCTGACCATCGCGGGCGGCCTCGACACCCCGTCCTCCGGGCGGGTCGTCGTCGAGAACACCGACATCACCAACGCCGACCGCAAGACGCTCGCCGCCCTGCGCCGCCGCAGCATCGGGTACGTCTTCCAGGACTACAACCTCATCCCGGCGCTCACGGCCGCCGAGAACGTCGCCCTGCCGCGGGAGCTGGACGGCACCTCCGCCCGCAAGGCGCGCGGCGAGGCCATCGCCGCCCTGGAGGAGATGGGCCTCGGCCACCTCGCCGACCGGTTCCCCGACGAGATGTCCGGCGGCCAGCAGCAGCGCGTGGCCATCGCCCGCGCGCTCGTCGGCGACCGGCGGCTCGTCCTCGCCGACGAGCCGACCGGCGCCCTGGACTCCGAGACCGGCGAATCGGTGCTGGCCCTGCTGCGGGCCCGCTGCGACGCGGGCGCTGCCGGTGTCCTCGTCACCCACGAGCCGCGCTTCGCCGCCTGGGCGGACCGCGTGGTGTTCCTGCGCGACGGCGCGGTCGTCGACCAGACCCTCCGCAGCGACGCCGACTCCCTGCTCACGGGCCAGGCGGCCGAACAGTGAACAACTGGTTCCACTCGTGGCGCGCGGCGGTGCGCATCGCCCGCCGTGACGCCTGGCGCTTCAAGGGGCGCAGCTTCCTCGTCCTGGCGATGATCGCCCTGCCCATCCTGGGTGTCAGCGCCGCCGATCTGACCCTGCGCTCCCAGGAACTGTCCACCGAGGAGAAGCTGGCGCGCACGCTGGGGGCCGCGGACGCGCTCATATCGGACCCGGGATACGGCGGAGTGCCGCTGTACCAGAACCCGCAGGGCGACCAGTCCTCGCCGGTCGGGGACTTCGACGACAAGCCGTTCCCCGAGGGCACGACGGACGTCACCAAGGCGTTCCCGGCGAACGCCACGGTCCTGCCGGACTCGGTCGGCTACGGGAAGCTGCGCACCGCGTACGGCCTCCTGCACGCCCAGATCCGCGAGTTCAAGGCCGACGACCCGTTGGCCGAGGGCATGGTCACCCTGCTGGACGGCCGGTTCCCGAAGAAGGCCGACGAGGTGGCCGCGACCAGCCACTTCCTGGAGGCCAGCGGCCTGCGCGTCGGCTCGGCGCTCACCGCGCGCGGCCTGGACCGCGAGTACCGCATCGTCGGCTCGTACGAGGTCCCCGACGCCCTCAAGGGCGACGAGGTCCTCGCCGTTCCGGGCGCGCTCCTGGACCCGCTGGACAAGGCGCTCAAGGCGGAGGGGCTGTCCGGCACGAGCAAGAGCACCACGCATCTGCTCCGGGTGCCCGGTGGTTTCACGTGGAACATGGTCAAGGAGGCCAACGCCAAGGGCGTGACGGTGACCTCGCGCGCCGTCCTCCTCGACCCGCCCGCCCGGTCCGACGTCCCCCTGTACGCCAAGGAGGGCTGGGCTCCGTACGAGCAGAGCGGCGCCGCCGACGCGGCGGCTCTGGCCGCCGCCGGCACGGTCGTGGGCCTGGCGATGCTGGAGATCTGCCTGCTGGCCGGTCCCGCGTTCGCCGTCGGCGCCCGCCGCTCGCGCCGCCAGCTGGGCCTGGTCGGTGCCAACGGCGGCGACCGCCACCACATCCGGGCCATCGTCCTCGCCGGCGGCCTGGTGATCGGCGCCGCGGCAGCCGTGGTGGGCACGGCGCTCGGCATCGCTCTGACCTTCGCGCTCCAGCCGGTGCTGGAGGAGACCATCGGCCGGCGGTTCGGCAGCTTCGACGTCCGCCCGCTGGAGCTGCTGGGCATCGGACTGCTGGCGGTGCTGACCGGGCTCCTCGCCGCGATCGTCCCGGCCGTCACGGCGTCGCGCCAGACGGTGCTGGCCTCCCTCACCGGCCGCCGCGGGGTGCGCCGCAGCAGCCGGGTGCTGCCCCTGATCGGGCTGGGCGCGGTGGCATTGGGCGCCGCGATCGCGCTGTACGGGTCGGTGTTCTCCGACCAGTTCGCCCTCGTCGCGGGCGGCAGCGCCCTCGCCGAGCTCGGTGCGGTGGCGATGACCCCCGCCCTGGTGGGTCTCTTCGGGCGCATGGGCCGCTGGCTGCCGCTGTCGCCGCGACTGGCGCTGCGGGACGCCGTCCGCAACCGGGGCCGTACGGCTCCGGCGGTCGCCGCGGTGCTCGCCGCGGTCGCGGGCACGGTCGCCGTGGCGACGTACGCGGTGAGCCAGGACGCGGGGAACCGGGCGCGCTACGAGGCGCGGCTGCCGCACGGCGCCGTCTCCGTGATGGTGATGGAGGGCGCCGGCCGGGACGTGCCGACGGTGCGCGACGCGGTCCAGAAGAACCTGCCCGTCGACGTACGGGCCGATGTCGACCGGATCGTGGTCGGCCGGGCCGGCTGCGAGCTGTACGGCAGTGGCGAGGGCTGCGGCACCCACGAGGTCGTCATCCCCAAGGCCAACGAGTGCCCGCTGTGGGTCTCCACGCCGGACGGCTCCGACCCCGCGGAGAAGCTCAGCAAGGAGGAGCGCCGCAAGCTCGGGCGCGACTGGCGCTGCCAGAGCATGGAGGGCATGGCGTACAGCGAGTCCGGGCTGATGGTCGCCGACGCCAAGCTGCTGACGGTCCTGGGGATCAAGGACCCGGGGGCCGCGAAGGCCCTGGCCGAGGGGAAGATCGTGTCCTTCTCGCGGCCGATGGTCGACAAGAACGGCGCCCTCTCCATCCGGCTGATCACCGACCAGCAGGCGGCCGATGAGGCCGCCCTGGCCGGCAAGGAGCGGCCGGGCCAGGTGAAGTCCTTCCCGGCGTACCAGGTGCCCGAGGGCACCGACGGGTACGGCGTGGCGGGCATCATGTCGCCGGCCACGGCCAAGGCGGCCGGGCTGGCCACGCAGCCGCTGGGCGCGTACTACACGACCGGCACCATGCCGACCGGCGAGCAGCGCCAGAAGCTGGACGACGAACTCGCCAAGACGGGCGTCGGCGTCGACCTCTACGTGGAGGAGGGCTTCGTCAGCGACGACAGCATCGTGCTGCTGTCGCTGACCGTCTTCGCGGGCCTCATCACCATCGGCGCGGCCGGTATCGCGACCGGACTCGCCCAGGCCGACGCGGAGGCCGACCTCAAGACGCTGGCCGCGGTCGGCGCGCCGCCGCGGGTGCGCCGGACGCTCAGCGGCTTCCAGTGCGGGGTGGTCGCCGTGATGGGCGTGGTGCTGGGCTCGGCGGCGGGCGTGCTGCCCGCGATCGGGCTCCGGCTCACCGAGCGGCGCCAGGAGATGAAGTGGTACCAGGAGGCGCTGGACCAGGGCGCCTCGATCGGCCCGGCACCGCACGTGCCGATCATCATCCCGTGGGAGACGCTGGCCGCCCTGCTGGTCGCCGTCCCGCTGGGCGCGGCGCTGCTCGCGGCCCTGGTGACCCGCTCCCGGGGGGCGCTGGCCCGCCGCGCGGCGACGTAGGCCGTACGTGTGCCCCTGGAGGAGGGTGGATCACCCTCCTCCAGGGGCAGACCGTGTGATGACGCACGTGTACGAGAGAATGGGCGCCATGGAGATGCCGAGGAATGAACGGTCGCAGGAGAGCAACCCCCACATCCTCGTAGTGGGGCAGGACGGGATGGCGCTCGGCGGCGGTGACGGCGACGACGAGCCGCGCGAGATCCCGGTGACCGAGATGGTCGAGCAGCCCGCGAAGGTCATGCGCATCGGCAGCATGATCAAGCAGCTGCTGGAAGAGGTCCGCGCCGCTCCCCTGGACGAGGCCAGCCGGGTCCGCCTCAAGGAGATCCACGCCAGCTCCGTCAAGGAGCTGGAGGACGGCCTGGCGCCGGAGCTGGTCGAGGAGCTGGAGCGCCTGTCCCTGCCCTTCACGGACGAGGCGGTCCCGTCGGAGGCGGAACTGCGCATCGCGCAGGCCCAGTTGGTGGGCTGGCTGGAAGGCCTGTTCCATGGCATCCAGACGGCGCTGTTCGCCCAGCAGATGGCGGCCCGCGCCCAGCTGGAGCAGATGCGCCGGGCGCTGCCGGCCGCCGCGCACCACGACGATGACGACCGCTCGCACGGCGCCATCCGATCGGGCCCGTACCTGTAAGACGTGTCCGTAGGCGTTTCGAGGCCCGGTCCCTTCGGGGGGCCGGGCCTCGTCCGTGCGTCGGGTCGGGAGCGGTCAGGCGCGGTCAGGGGTGACCAGCAGGACCTTGCCGACGTGGGTGCTCGACTCCAGCGTGCGGTGCGCCTCCGGTGCTTCCGGCATGGGGAAGACCCGGTCCACCACCGGTCGGACCGTGCCCGCCGCGATCAGCGGCCAGATGTGCTCCCGCACCGCCGCCACGATCGCCGCCTTCTCCTCCAGCGGCCGCATGCGCAGCGAGGTGGCGGTCACCGCCGCGCGCTTCGCCAGCAGCGCGCCCAGGTTCAGCTCGCCCTTCACGCCGCCCTGGAGCCCGATGACCGCGAGGCGGCCGTTCACGGCGAGCGCCTTGATGTTCCGCTCCAGGTACTTGGCGCCCATGATGTCGAGGATGACGTCCGCGCCCGCCCCGTCCGTGGCCTTCTTGATCTCCTCGACGAAGTCCTGCTCGCGGTAGTCGATCAGGATGTCCGCGCCCAGCTCGGCGCAGGCCGCCAGCTTCTCGGGGCCGCCGGCCGTGACCGCGACCCGCGCGCCCACCGCCTTCGCGAGCTGGATCGCCATCGTGCCGATGCCGCTGGCGCCGCCGTGCACCAGGAGCGTCTCGCCCGGCCGCAGGTGCGCCACCATGAACACGTTGGACCACACCGTCGCGGTCACCTCGGGCAGAGCCGCCGCCGTCACCAGGTCGACGCCCTTGGGCGCGGGCAGCACCTGCCCCACCGGCGCGACGACCTTCTCCGCGTAGCCGCCCCCGCCCAGCAGGGCGCACACCTCGTCGCCGACGGTCCACCCGGCGACGCCGGGGCCGAGCGCCGCCACGCGCCCGGAGCATTCGAGCCCCGGGTACGGGGAGGCCCCGGGCGGCGGGTCGTAGAAGCCCTGCCGCTGGAGCAGGTCGGCGCGGTTGACGGCGCCGGCGGCCACCTCAATGAGGATCTCGCCCTCGCCCGGCACGGGATCGGGCACCTCGGCCCAGACGAGCGCCTCTGGTCCACCTGGTTCCGGAATCGTGATCGCATGCATGGCGGCGACGCTACTCCTGCTGCTCTTCCTGGTCTCCTGCTCCGGGTCTCCTGCTACTCCGGCGGCGTGCTCAGCGGTGTGACCGGCTTGGCCCGTACGATCGTGATCACCCGGTCCGTCAGCTGGAGCGGGCTCGCCTCCGGGTCGTCGTACCCCAGCAGCCGGTGCCCACGCAGGACGCTCACCACCAGGTCGTCGGTCTCCCGCACGCTCTTGCCGACCTCGGCCTTTATCACCGGCCGCTCGACCAGGTCGAGGCCGCTGCCCGACTGAATCAGGTCCTCCATCACCGTGCCCGCGCTCGGGCTCAGCACCGACAGGCCGAGCAGCCGTCCCGCCGCGCTGGCGCTGGTGATCACGGCGTCCGCGCCCGACTGCCGCAGCAGCGGCGCGTTCTCCTCCTCGCGGACGGTCGCGACGATCTTGGCGCCGCGGTTGAGCTGGCGCGCGGTCAGGGTGACCAGCACCGCCGTGTCGTCACGCTGCGTCGCCACCACGATCTGGCGCGCCCGCTGCACCTCGGCTCTCAGCAGGACGTCGCTGCGGGTGGCGTCACCGACGACCCCGACGAGCCCGTCGCTGTTCGCCGTCTCGATCACCTTGTCGCTCGGATCGACGACGACGATCCGCTCCTTCTTCAGGCCGGTCGCGCAGAGCGTCTGGACCGCCGAGCGGCCCTTCGTACCGAATCCGACGATGACGGTGTGGTCGCGCAACGTGGACCTCCAGCGGTTCAGCCGCCACTCCTCCCGGGTGCGCTCGGTGAGGACCTCGAGAGTGGTGCCGACGAGAATGATCAGGAACAGCACGCGCAGGGGCGTCACCAGCAGCACGTTGACGAGCCGCGCGCTGTCGCTGTGCGGGACGATGTCGCCGTATCCGGTCGTGGACAGCGTCACGGTGGCGTAGTAGACGGCGTCGAGGACGCCGACCTCGCCGTCGGCGTTGTCGTGGTAGCCGTGTCTGTCCACGACGACGATGAAGACGGTCAGCGCGAGGACGCACAGGGCCATCAGCAGCCGCTTGGCCACCTGCCGCAGCGGACGCTCCATGACCTGGCGGGGAAGCCTGATCCGCGAGGTGATCAGCTGCTCCTCGGCCCGTCTGGCCATCGCGTCTTGGCCGGGAAGTTTCACGTGAAACACCCTTCGGTGGTCGATGGCCACGGCAGGCCCAGGATCTCCAGGACGTCACCGGGCGCGGCGCCGCCCGGAGGGACGACCGCGAGCCCGTCGGCCGCCGCTATGCCGCGCAGCATGGCGGGGCCGTTGTAGTGCAGCGGCACGGCCTGCCCGGCCCGGCGCACCACCGGCACGAGCCGCGTGTCGTACGGATGGCCGTGCACCTCGTCGCGTACGGGCAGCCGGTACGGCTCCGGGGCGGGCCGGCCGGCGAGGCCGCGCAGCAGCGGCTCGGCGAGAGTGAGCAGCCCGGACACGGCGGCCAGCGGGTTGCCGGGCAGCCCCACCAGGTGCGTGCCGGGACCGAGGCGGGCGAGCAGCATCGGATGCCCGGGCCGCACCTTCACCCCGTCCACCAGCAGCTCGGCGCCGGCCTTGCGCAGCACCGGGTGGACGTGGTCGACGGGCCCGGCGGCCGTGCCCCCGGTCGTGACCACCACATCCGCCGAGGAGCCGGTGACCGCCGCGTACAGCGCCTCGGCGTCGTCGCCGATGCGCCGGGTGGCGACGACGTCCGCGCCGAGGGCGGCCAGCCAGGGGCCGAGCAGGGGTCCGAGGGCGTCCCGGATGAGCCCGTCGTGGGGGAGCCCGGCGGTGAGCAGCTCGTCGCCCAGTACGAGGACCTCCACGCGGGGCTGCTCCACAACCGGCAGCTCGTCGTATCCGGCGGCCGCGGCGAGGCCCAGCACGGCGGGCGTCACGGGGCTGCCCGCGGGCAGCAGTTCGTCGCCGGAACGGCACTCCTGGCCCCGGGGGCGGATGTCCTGCCCGGGCAGGACCTCGCGCTCGGCGTGCAGCCGGGCGCCGTCGGCCTCCGTACGGGAGTGCTCGGCGCGGACCACGGCGGTGGCACCCGGCGGGACGCGGGCGCCGGTGGCGATCCGTACCGCCGAGCCGTCGGGCAGCTCGGCGGCCGTGGCGTGACCCGCCAGCACGGAGCCGCTCCCGGCCACCGCCCACGGGCCGGGTCCGGCGACGGCCCAGCCGTCCATGGCGGAGGTGTCGAACGACGGCAGGTCGGTCAGCGCGACGAGCGGCTCGGTGAGCACCCGCCCGAGCGCGTGTGCCGGCGCCGCGCGGCGGGACCGCTTCGGTCCGGCCCGCCCCTCGCGGGCGGCGACGTCCCGGGCATCGCCCCAGGGCGTGGCCCGGTGCCGCTCGTGCGCTCCCTGACCGGTCATTCCTCGCCGGCTTCCTTCGCCCAGCGGTCGGCGAGCGCGGCGGCCTTGCGCGCCGCCTCGGCGACGGCTTCGGGGCCGTCACCGCCGGCCTTGGCCGCGGCGTAGCCGACCAGGAAGGTGGTGAGCGGCGCGGCGGGCCGGGCGACGCCGTGCGCGGCGTCGCGGGCCAGGTCGAGGAGGACGCCGGTGTCGACGTCCAGCTCGATGCCGAGTTCGGCCTTGACTGCGGTGATCCATTCGTCCAGCACGTTCCCATGCTCCCTGATCCGGGCACGGGCCGTGGAGATGTCCTCCCAGGTGTCGCAGTCGAAGGAGGCGAGCGGTCCGAGGGGGATCCGTACGAGGTCCAGCTCCTGGGTGAGCAGCCGCAGCGGCAAACCAGACAAGCTGCCGTATTCCGTTGCCAGCAGCGCGACTTCGCGACGGAGCGGTTCCGTGCGGTACGCCGCGACGAGCGGCTGGTCGCGGCCCTCGGCATCCACGGACAGCACACCCTCGGCGGTCCCGTCCCGCAGGGCCTCGGTCAACTTCCGTACGCTGCCCTCCTCCAGGAACGGCAGGTCCCCGCTCAGGACGAGCACGGTGTCGGTCTCCACCTGCCGCAGCCCGGCCGCGAGCGCGGCGACGGGCCCGCCCCCGGGCGGCTCCTCCCGCGCCCACACCACGGGCCGTACGGTGGGCCGCCGACCGCCGACGACCACGACCCGCGGGGCCTCCCGGCAGGCCGCCAACACGCGGTCCAGCAGGGCGCGTCCGCCCACGCTCACCCCGGGCTTGTCCACCCCACCGAGCCGCTTGGCCGATCCCCCGGCAAGCACGACAACGTCACATCGGGTCACGCCCTCAGTATTCACCGGGCCGCGCAGGCCCCGGCCCCCGGGTCGGCGGGGCGATCCGGGGGCCAGGGCCTGCTAGGGAGTGCTAGAGGGTGCGCAGCAGGACCGTGGGCGCCTCCACGCAGTCGGCGACGTACCGCAGGAAACCGCCTGCCGTGCCCCCGTCGCAGACGCGGTGGTCGAAGGTCAGCGACAGCTGGACCACCTGGCGTACGGCCAGCTCGCCCTGGTGTACCCAGGGCTTGGGGACGATCCGGCCCACGCCGAGCATGGCCGCCTCCGGGTGGTTGATGATCGGCGTCGAGCCGTCCACCCCGAAGACCCCGTAGTTGTTCAGCGTGAAGGTGCCGCCGGTCAGGTCCGCCGGGGTCAGCGTCCCGGCGCGCGCCGCGTCCGTCAGGCGGGCGAACTCCGCCGACAGCGACTCGGCCGTGCGGCGGTGCGCGTCCCGTACGACGGGCACGACCAGGCCCCGGTCGGTCTGGGCGGCGAAGCCCAGGTGCACCTCGGGCAGGCGCACGATCTCGCGCGCCTCGGTGTCGACCGTGGAGTTCAGCTCCGGGTAGCGGGCGAGCGCGGCCGTACAGATCCGGGCCAGCAGCGCCAGCAGGGAGATCTTCGGGCCCCCGGCGGCGTTCATCGCGGCGCGCGCGGCCATGAGCTCCGTCGCGTCCGCGTCGACCCAGCAGGTGGCCTCGGGGATCTCGCGCCGGCTGCGGGCCATCTTGTCGGCGACCGCCCCGCGCACGCCGCGCAGCGGCACCCGCTCACCGGCCACGGGGGCCGTCTCGGGCGGGGCCGGGCGGGTCCGCTCGGCGGTCGCCCGCTCCACGTCCGCGCGCAGGATCAGCCCGTCCGGGCCGGAACCGCGCACCTGGCGCAGGTCGAGGCCGCGCTCCCGGGCCAGCTTCCGCACGAGCGGCGAGATCACCGGCACCGGGCCGCCGCCCGGAGCCGGCGGCGCCGGGGCCGGAGCGGGAGCGGGCGCGGGCGCCGCCGGGGCGGAAGGCACGGCGGCGGACGGCGTGGTGGAGGCCGTCCGCACGCGGCGCCTCCGCGCGGCCGGCGCGCCCGTCCCGTAGCCGACGAGGACGTTCCCGGAGGATTCGGCGGAAGCCCCGGGGGACGCGGAGGCATCGGAGGGCTCGGAAGACCCGGAGGACCCGGTCTGTGCCGACTCCGCTCCGACCGCGACCGTCAACAGCGGCGCCCCGACGGGAAGTTCCGTGCCCTCCTCACCGAACCGCGCCGTCACCACGCCCCCGTACGGGCACGGCACCTCCACCATCGCCTTGGCCGTCTCGACCTCGACGACTGGCTGGTCGACGGCGACGACGTCCCCGACCTCCACCAGCCAGCGCACGATCTCCGCCTCGGTGAGCCCCTCACCGAGGTCCGGCAGCTTGAACTCCAGCACCTGGGCCATCAGCTGTCCGCCTCCCACTGCAGTCGCGCCACCGCGTCCAGCACCCGGTCCACGCCGGGCAGGTGGTGCCGCTCCAGCATGGGCGGCGGGTACGGGATGTCGAAGCCGGCCACCCGCAGGACGGGCGCCTCCAGGTGGTGGAAGCACCGCTCCGTGATGCGCGCGGCGATCTCCCCGCCCGGACCGCCGAAGCCGGTCGACTCGTGGACGACGACCGCGCGCCCCGTGCGCCGTACCGACGCGCAGACCGTCTCGTCGTCGAACGGCACCAGCGACCGCAGGTCCACGACCTCCAGGTCCCAGCCCTCCGCGCGCGCCGCCTCGGCGGCCTCCAGGCATACCGGCACGGACGGCCCGTAGGTGACGAGCGTCGCGCTGCGCCCCGTGCGCCGGACGACCGCGCGACCGATCGGCTCCACCGGCTCGGGCGCGTCCGGCGACCACTCGGCCCTGGACCAGTAGAGCCGCTTCGGCTCCAGGAAGACCACCGGGTCGTCGGAGGCGATGGCCGCCCGCAGCAGCCCGTACGCGTCGGCGACCGTCGCGGGCGTGACGACATGGAGCCCCGGAGTCGCCATGTAGTACGCCTCGGAGGAGTCGCTGTGGTGCTCGACGCCGCCGATCCCGCCGCCGTACGGCACGCGCACCACGATCGGGAGCGGCATCGCGCCCCGCGTGCGGTTCCGCATCCGCGCCACATGGCTGATCAGCTGCTCGAACGCCGGGTAGGCGAAGGCGTCGAACTGCATCTCGACCACCGGCCGCAACCCGTACATCGCCATGCCGACGGCCGTGCCCAGGATGCCCGCCTCGGCGAGCGGGGTGTCCGTACAGCGGTCCTCGCCGAACTCCTTGGCCAGTCCGTCCGTCACCCGGAAGACGCCGCCGAGGGTGCCGACGTCCTCGCCCATGACGTGGACGGACGGGTCCTCGGCCATCGCGTCGCGCATGGCGCGCTGGAGCGCCTGCGCCATGGTGGCGGGCTTGGCCGCCACCTTCGCCGCCGTCTTCGCCGCCGTCGTCATCACGCCTCTCCCTCGGCGTCGAGCTCGGCACGCAACTGCGCCGCCTGCTCCCGCAGTTGTGCCGTCTGCTCGGCGAAGACGTGCGCGAAGAGGTCCATCGGCTCCAGCTCCGCGTCGGCGTTCATCCGCTCGCGCAGCCGCGCCGCCATGGCCTCGGCGTCCTCGGCGGCCTGCCTTATCCCCTCCTCGTCGAGGAGGCCCCGCTCGGTCAACTCCCGCTCCAGGAGACGGATCGGATCGTGCGCGCGCCACGCCTCGACCTCGCCGTCGCCGCGGTAGCGGGTGGCGTCGTCGGCGTTGGTGTGGGCGTCGATGCGGTACGTCACGGCCTCGACGAGCGTCGGGCCGCCGCCGCGCCGGGCGCGGGCCACCGCCTCGGAGAGGACCTGGTGCACGGCGGCCGCGTCGTTGCCGTCGACGAGCCGGCCCGGCATGCCGTACCCGACGGCCTTGTGGGCCAGGGACGGCGCCGCGGTCTGCTTGGCGAGCGGAACGGAGATGGCGAAGCCGTTGTTCTGTACGAGGAAGACGACCGGTGCCTGCCAGACCGCCGCGAAGTTCAGCGCCTCGTGGAAGTCGCCCTCGCTGGTGCCGCCGTCGCCGACCATGGCGAGCGCCACCACGTCGTCGCCCTTGAGGCGGGCGGCGTGCGCCAGGCCCACGGCGTGCGGCAGCTGGGTGGCGAGCGGGGTGCACAGCGGCGCGACGCGGTGCTCGCGCGGGTCGTACCCGGTGTGCCAGTCGCCGCGCAGCAGGGTCAGCGCCTCGACGGGGTCGACACCGCGCGCCACCGCGGCGAGCGTGTCGCGGTACGACGGGAAGAGCCAGTCCCGCTCCTCCAGCACGAGCGCGGCGGCGACCTCGCAGGCCTCCTGGCCGGTGGTCGACGGGTACACCGCGAGCCTGCCCTGCTTGGTGAGGGCGGTCGCCTGGGCGTTGTAGCGGCGGCCGCGCACCAGCTCGGCGTACAGCCTGCGCAGCAGTTCCGGCGCGAACCCGGCCGCGGCGTCCGTGCCGAGCACCCGGTAGGGCTCGGGGTCCGGGAGCAGCGGTGCGGGGTCGGTGCGCGGCCGCCACGCCGGGGGCGGGGCGGGCCGGTAAGAGGCCGCACCAGGCAGCTCTTGGACCGTCATGACAGCACCTCCTCGTGGGAGCGGGGCATAAGACCCGAAGGGGGACGCGACTGTGACGCGCCTCACCTACCGATTGTTCGGTCGTGGATCCATTTTGGCTACAGGCGCCTTCAGCCTGTGGACAAACGGTTCTCCACAGCCTGGGATGGAGGCAGGTCGTCCATGGAGAAGAGGCGGGGGGACATGGCAGCTGAACAAATGGCCGACGACGACGGGCCCGGCGAGAGGCCCGACGACAGGGAGCTGCGGCCGGCGGGCGGCACGCCGCACCTCGCCCCGCGCCCGCTCGACGCGATCGACCGGGACATCCTCCGGATCCTCCAAACGGATGGCCGCGCCTCGATACGCTCCGTGGCCGACCGCGTCCACGTGTCGCGTGCCAACGCCTACGCGCGGATCAACCGGCTCATCGACGACGGGGTGATCCGCGGTTTCACGGCCCGGGTGGACCACGAACGGGCCGGGCAGGGGGCGTCCGCGTACATCACGCTCAAGATCGTGCAGAACTCCTGGCGCACGGTCCGCGAGAAGCTCCAGGCGCTGCCCGGAGCCGCTCACATCGCCCTGGTCAGCGGCGATTTCGACGTACTGCTGCTGGTGCACACGCCGGACAACCGCACCCTGCGCGAGCTGGTCCTGACCAGGCTCCAGTCCATCCCGGAGGTGCTGTCGACGCGGACGCTGCTGGTCTTCGAGGAGACGGACCTGAACCGGCGGCTGCCGGCGGACGAGCCCTGACCGGCGGACGGTCCAAGACGGACGGTCTAAGCGGTACGCAGGCCGTCGAAGGCGAGGCGTACGACGGTGTCGGCGAGCTGCTGCCGGTCGCCGTCGCCGCCCGGCTGCGGCCGGTACCACTCCACCAGTGAGTTGATCATTCCGAAGAGCAGCCGGGTGGCGAGCCGTATGTCCACGTCGGCGCGGAGGTCGCCGTCGGCCGCGGCGGCCTTCAGCAGGTCGGCGACCCGGTGGTCGAACTCGCGGCGCCGCTCCAGCGCCCACCGCTCGGTCTTGGTGTTGCCGCGCACGCGCAGCAGCAGCGTCACGTACGGCAGCTCGTCCATCAGCACCTCGACGGTGCGCCGGGTCACGTACTCGACGCGCTCGATGGCCCGTCCGCGCGCGGCCCCCGGCTCGTCGAGGACCGCGAAGAGCCCGTCCAGGGCCCGGCTGACCGCGCGCCGCAGCAGCTCCTCCTTGCTCGTGACGTGGTGGTAGATCGAGGACTTGGAGATCCCGGCCGCCTTGGAGAGGTGCTCCATGGAGGTGCCGTCGTAGCCGCGCTCGTTGAAGACGCGGACGGCGACGGACAGCAGCGTCTCGGGGGTGTAGGTGTCACGCCTGGCGGTGGTCATCGGCTGTTCCGGTCCTTCGTCGCGGCCAGCTCCTCGTGCGCCCGGCGCACGACGTCGAGGCAGGGGGCGTAGCGGCCGCCGGGGTAGCGCTGGTCCAGGGCGCCGAGCAGGTCGGTCACGTGCTCGTAGCCGAGCAGGGCGGCCCACTCGAAGGGGCCCGCCGGATAGTTGACGCCGAGCCGCATGGCCGTGTCGACGTCCTCCGCGGAGGCGACGCCGCGTGCGACCGCGTCGACGGCGAGATCGACCAGCATCGCGACCGTGCGGGCGACGATCATGCCGGGGGTGTCGGCGATCACCGTGACCTGCTTGCCCAGCGCCTGGAACAGGCCGACGGCCTCCCGGAGGGTCTCGGGCGTGGTGGTCCGGGCGGTGGAGAGGGCGATGCGGGTGGCGGTCGTGTAGTCGTGGGCGAGGTCGAAGTAGACGATCTCGTCGCCGCCGTACTCGAAGGCGGTCTCGCCGTCGGCGAGGCCGAGCTGTCCGCCGCCGGGGAGGATGAGGTGCTTGCCGTGCTTCTTGCGCCGGACCTTGATCCCGGCCTCTTCCATCATGGAGACGAGTGGCTCGGCGTGGCCCAGGTTCCCGTGCACCGTGACCTGCGCCGGCGCCGGCGCGGGCTCCTCGGTCCGGGGCTGGGGCCGCTCGGCGCCCTCGCCGTACGCGTACCAGCCCTGACCCGTCTTGCGGCCGAGGCGACCCGACTCGACCAGGCGCCGCTGGGCGAGGGACGGGGTGAACTTCGGGTCCTGGTAGAAGGCCTCCCAGACGGACCGGGTGACCGCTTCGTTGACGTCCTGGCCGATCAGGTCGGTCAGCTCGAAGGGGCCCATCCGGAAGCCGCCGCTCTCGCGCAGGACGGCGTCGATGGTGGCCGGGTCCGCGGCCCGCTCCTCGTACAGGCGCAGCGCCTCCGCGTAGAAGGGGCGGGCGATGCGGTTGACGATGAAGCCGGGGGTGTCGGCGCAGCGGACCGGCGTCTTGCCCCACGCCTCGGCGGTGGCGTACGCGCGCGTGGCCGCGGCGTCGTCGGTGGCGAAGCCGCTGACGACCTCGACCAGCGGGAGCAGGGGCGCGGGGTTGAAGAAGTGCATGCCCACGAAGCGGCCCGGCAGGCGCAGCGTCCCCGCGATGGCGGTGACGGAGAGGGACGAGGTGTTGGTGGCGAGGAGGCAGTCGTCGGAGACGATCTTCTCCAGCGCGGTGAAGAGCTCCTGCTTGACCGTGAGCCGCTCGACGATCGCCTCGATGACGAGCGCGGCGTCGGCGAGGTCGTCGAGACCGTCGGCCACCCGCAGGCGTCCGGCGGCGGCGTCGCGGTCCTCGGTCGGTATCCGGCCCTTCTCGACGAGCCGGTCGAGGCGGCCGGTGATGGCCGCGGCGGCCTCCCGGGCGCGGCCCGGCACGGTGTCGTGGAGGCGGACGGGGTGGCCGGCGACCAGGGCCACCTGGGCGATGCCCTGGCCCATGGTGCCGGTGCCGACGACAGCGACGGTGCGGCTGCGCTCGATGGCCATGTTGTCGGTCATGACAGTGATCCTCCCCGATGAGTTGTCCACAGGTTCGGGAGGCCCCCTTGTCCCGACCGATCGTTCGGTTACTCTAGCTCTGTCCGCCTGTCCCTGCCCAGCTCGACGAGGAGTTGGTCCGTCATGGCCGCCGCTCAGCTCACCCCCGACCACCTGTCCGAGAGGCACCGGCCCACGCTGGATCAGGCCCTGGAAGCGATCCGCACCCGCGCCTACTGGTCGCCGCACCCGGAGCACCCGAAGGCGTACGGGGAAGGCGGCTCGCTGAGCGCCGCCGACGGCCTCGCGGCGCACAAGGCAGTGCTCGGCACCCGCTTCGAGCTGGACCAGCCGGGCACGGACGGCTGGACGGGCGGCGAGGTCTCGCCGTACGGGCCGGAGCTGGCCGTGGAGTATCCGCACGCCGACATCGAGGTGCTGCTGCCGGCGATGCGCGCGGGCACGGCGGCCTGGCGGGACGCCGGTGCCGAGACCCGCGCCCTGGTGTGCCTGGAGGTCCTGGCCCGGATCAACGCCCGCACGCACGAGTTCGCGCACGCGGTGATGCACACCAGCGGGCAGGCGTTCATGATGGCGTTCCAGGCGGGCGGGCCGCACGCGCAGGACCGCGGCCTGGAGGCGGTGGCGTACGCGTACGCCGAGCAGACGCGCACGCCGCTGGACGCGGAGTGGTCCAAGCCGCAGGGCAAGCGGGACCCGCTGGAGCTGCGCAAGACGTTCACGCCCGTCGGGCGCGGCATCGCGCTGCTGATCGGCTGCAACACCTTCCCCACGTGGAACGGCTACCCGGGCCTGTTCGCCTCCCTGGCCACCGGCAACCCCGTCCTGGTCAAGCCGCACCCGCGCGCCGTGCTGCCGCTGGCGCTGACGGTCCGGATCGCGCGCGAGGTGCTGGCGGAGGCGGGCTTCGACCCCAACCTGGTGGCGCTGGCCGCCGAGCGGCCCGGCGAGGGCATCGCCAAGGAGCTGGCCGTCCGCCCCGAGATCCGGATCATCGACTACACCGGCTCGACCTCCTTCGGCGACTGGCTGGAGGCCAACGCCCGCCAGGCGCAGGTGTACACGGAGAAGGCGGGCGTCAACACCATCGTCGTCGACTCCACCGACGACTACAAGGGGATGCTGTCCAACCTGGCGTTCTCGCTCTCCCTGTACAGCGGCCAGATGTGCACCACCCCGCAGAACCTCCTCATCCCGCGCGACGGCATCGCGACGGACGCCGGACCGAAGACGTACGACGAGGTCGTGGCCGACCTGGCGGCCGCGGTCGACGGACTCCTCGGTGACGACGCCCGGGCCAACGCGCTGCTGGGCGCCATCGTCAACCCGGACGTGAAGGCCCGCCTGGAGGCGGCCGCCGGGCTCGGCGAGGTGGCCCTGGCCTCCCGCGAGGTCGCCAACCCCGACTTCCCCGACGCCGTCGTCCGCACGCCCGTCATCGTCAAGCTCGACGGCTCCAAGCCGGACGCGGAAGCGGCGTACATGTCGGAGTGCTTCGGCCCGGTCGCCTTCGCGGTCTCGGTCGACTCGACCGCCGACGCGCTGGAGCTGCTGCGGCGCACGGTGCGCGAGAAGGGCGCCATGACGGTCGGCGCGTACACGACCTCGGCGGACGTCGAGCGCGCGGTCGAGGAGGTCTGCCTGGAGGAGTCGGCCCAGCTGTCGCTGAACCTGACGGGCGGGGTGTACGTCAACCAGACGGCGGCGTTCTCCGACTTCCACGGCTCCGGCGGCAACCCGGCGGCGAACGCCGCGCTGTGCGACGGCGCCTTCGTGGCGAACCGCTTCCGGGTGGTGGAGGTGCGCCGCCAGGCCTAGGCCGCGGCGGGCGACACCCCCTAGGGGGTGTCGATCTCCGCGTACCGCTGCACCCAGGCGTGCATGGCGATCGCCGCGGCGGCTCCCGCGTTGATCGACCGGGTCGAGCCGAACTGCGCGATGGAGCAGACCATCGCCGCGTGCTCGCGGGCCTCCTCCGTGAGGCCCGGCCCCTCCTGCCCGAACAGCAGCACGCAGCGGCGCGGCAGCTCGGTCCGCTCCAGCGGCACGGCCCCGGGGAGGTTGTCGATCCCGATGACCGGCAGCCCCTCGGCGGCGGCCCAGGACGTCAGCGACGCGGTGTCGGGGTGGTGGCGCACGTGCTGGTACCGGTCGGTGACCATCGCACCGCGCCGGTTCCAGCGCCTGCGGCCGACGATGTGCACCTCCTTCGCCAGGAAGGCGTTGGCGGTGCGCACGACGGACCCGATGTTGAAGTCGTGGCCCCAGTTCTCCACGGCGACGTGGAAGTCATGGCGCCGGGTGTCCAGGTCGGCCACGATCGCCTCGCGCGTCCAGTACCGGTAGCGGTCGACGACGTTGCGCCGGTCGCCGTGGGCGAGCAGCTCGGGGTCGTACCGCTCGCCCTGCGGCCAGGGCAGGGGGTGCGGGCCGACGCCGACCTCGGGGCCGTAGCCGTCGTCGTACTGGAGGGGCTGGAGGGGGGTCTCGCTGGTCACCCCACGAGGGTACGGGGGGCGTGGGACTCCTCGGCGGGCCGCTGCTCGGCCTGCGGCCGCTTCGACCGGCGCAGCAGCCGCTCACGGCCCCGGCCGACCCGGGCACCCAGCCAGACCAGGAAGACGGTCGGCAGGAAGACGGCGTCCGCGGCGATCATCGCGAGCGAGAAGAACGGCAGCCCGAGCAGCACCGCGATCCCCGCGTGCTCCAGCATCATCGCGACCAGCAGGACGTTCTTGACCCGCCGGTTGAAGAGGGTGAAGGGGAAGGCCACCTGCACGATGACCGTGCCGTAGGTCACCACCATCACGATCACGCCGCTGCCGGCGAGGACGTCGGAGAGGAACGGCCAGGGCGTGAAGTAGTCCAGCTGGAGCGGGTAGTACAGCGCGGTGCCGTCCTGCCAGCGCGAGCCCTGGATCTTGTACCAGCCGGCGGTGGCGTAGATCAGGCACACCTCGGCCATGATCACGGCGAGGGTGGCGTTGTGGGCCAGGTTGGCGAAGGTGTCGAGCAGGACGCGCGGCTCGCCGGGCGCGTACCGGCACACCAGCCACCACACGCCCTGCGCCACCCACAGCAGCCACAGCAGCGCGAGGAGCCAGGGCTCCCCGGTGCGGTCGCCGAGGAGGGTCGCGGCGACCAGGGGGAGCGCGAGGACCGTCCAGAGCGCGGGGCCGACCAGGTCGCGGCGGGAGCCCGGGCCGCCGGTTCCGCGCGGGGCGCGGCGGGCGCGGCGGGCGTCCAGGGACCAGACCTGTGCGCAGCGGGTGAGGACGAGGTAGATGGCCATGAGGTGGACGACGTTGTCACCGCCGTCGCCCATGAAGATGGACCGGTTCTGCAGCGACAGGACCCCGGCCATGAAGAGCACCGACATGGTGCGGGTGCGCCAGCCGATCAGCAGCAGCACGCTGGAGAGCATGGCGACCGCGTACACGATCTCGAACCAGACCGTGCTGTCCGACCACATCAGGACGGTGAAGGAGTGGTTCTGCGCGATCAGCTGCTGGCCCATGTCCCAGGCCCAGGGGCCCTCGGGTCCGTACAGCTCATGGCGGTGGGGGAACTCGCGCAGCAGGAAGAAGAGCCAGGTGGCGGCGAAGCCGATGCGGACGATCGCGGTCTGGTACGGGCCGAGGGCCGTGGCGGTGACGCGCTGGACGGCGCGGGCGAGCCGGCGGTCGAGCGACTGGGGGGCCGGGGCGGGGGTCTGGTTCACCGCTGCGCCTCCGTACGGCCGTTGTCGACGCCGGCGGGCAGGTCGGCGGCGGTCACCGTCCACCAGGGGAGCGTGCGGTAGTAGGCGCGGGTGTCGGTCTTCTCCTCGCTCCAGGGCGGGGCCCCGACGGCCCGGGTGGAGCTGCGGACCTGTATCCGGTCGACGCGGCCGCCGAGGTCGTGGGCCTCCAGACGGAGCATCGTGATGCGCCGGATGTAGCGCTCGGAGAGCCGGCCCCGCATGCCGTTGGCGCGGTTGTCGGCGGTGTGCGAGTTGGCGTAGAAGTCCCAGCCGCGGCGCAGCTGGTTCTGGTCCACGTGGCTCGGGGCGAGGTTGCCCCGGATGGCCTCGCCGTCGTCGGCGGTGAGGTCGATCCAGTCGGTCGTCCGGCGGCTGCCGTCGGCGCGTATGACCTCGGCGCGGGCGTGGACGGCGATGTTCTGCTGGAGCGGGTTGGGCGCGAAGAGCTTCCAGTTCTGCTCGAACTCGGGGAAGACCCACTCGTCGACCGCCTCGCCGTGCTGCTTCGTGAGCGTGTTCGACGGCGCGACGTGCAGGAACACCATGGCCACGTGGTAGCAGGCGAAGACGGCGACGACCGCGACGGCGACGGAGGCGACGACTTGGTACGGCAGCGAGAGCCCGGCTATGCCCGCGCGGGCACGGTTCCCGTCACCGGGCGCACCGGCGTCGGGATCGGTGGCGGCGGGGGCGGCGTCGGCAGTGGCCGTGTCGGCGGTGCCGGGGCCGGCGGTGGCGGGGTCGCCGGATGCCTGTTCGGTCGGCCGGGGGACAGCCGCGGTGCTGGTCACCGGGTGCGCGGCGGGCTCGGCGTGCCCGCGCTCCTTGTCGTACGAGTCCATCCCGCCCCGATCCGCATCCATCCGCATCGATCCACCGCAGTTATCCACAGGGTTGACACCTTACGGGCCGTCGACTCACCATTGAAGTCATTCAACCGAACGATCGGTCGGTAGGGGGCCCGATGACGGCAGTGACCGCGGACACGCAGGGCGCGCAGGAGGCGTACGAGGCGGCCTTCGACGCCGCCGTGGCCGCCGACGAGCGGATCGAGCCGCGCGACTGGATGCCGGAGGCGTACCGCGCCTCACTCATCCGGCAGATCGCGCAGCACGCCCACTCCGAGATCATCGGCATGCAGCCCGAGGCGAACTGGATCACGCGCGCCCCCTCCCTCCGGCGCAAGGCGATCCTCATGGCCAAGGTGCAGGACGAGGCCGGGCACGGCCTGTACCTCTACAGCGCCGCCGAGACGCTCGGCGTCAGCCGGGACGAGCTGCTCGACAAGCTCCACTCCGGCCGCCAGAAGTATTCGTCGATCTTCAACTACCCCACGCTGACCTGGGCCGACGTCGGCGCCATCGGCTGGCTCGTGGACGGCGCCGCGATCACCAACCAGGTCCCGCTGTGCCGCTGCTCCTACGGCCCGTACGCCCGCGCGATGGTCCGGGTCTGCAAGGAGGAGTCCTTCCACCAGCGCCAGGGGTACGAGTCGCTGCTCGCCCTCTCGCGCGGTACGCCGGAGCAGCACGCGATGGCGCAGGACGCGGTGAACCGCTGGTGGTGGCCCTCGCTGATGATGTTCGGCCCGCCGGACGACGAGTCGGCGCACTCGGCGCAGTCCATGGCCTGGAAGATCAAGCGCCACTCCAACGACGAGCTCCGCCAGCGCTTCGTCGACATCTGCGTGCCGCAGGCCGAGGCCCTCGGGCTCACCCTCCCGGACCCGGACCTGCGGTGGAACGAGGAGCGCGGGCACTACGACTTCGGCCCGATCGACTGGGCGGAGTTCTGGGAGGTCCTCAAGGGCGACGGCCCCTGCAACGAACAGCGGATCACCCAGCGGCGGCGGGCGCACGAAGAGGGCGCCTGGGTCAGGGAAGCCGCGGCGGCCTACGCCGCGAAGCACCGGCCCGAAGCCCCTGACCAGCACGCGAACCACCAGCAGCAGCACGGAAAGGCGACTCCATGACGACCAGCGACTGGCCGCTGTGGGAGGTGTTCGTGCGCTCGCGCCGCGGGCTGTCCCACACCCACGCGGGAAGCCTGCACGCACCGGACGCGGAGCTCGCCCTGCGCAATGCCCGCGATCTGTACACCCGCAGGAGCGAGGGCGTGTCGATCTGGGTGGTCCCCTCCTCGGCGATCACCGCGTCCTCACCGGACGAGAAGGACCCGTTCTTCGAGCCGGCCGCCGACAAGCCGTACCGGCACCCGACCTTCTACGAGGTCCCGGAGGGGGTGAAGAACCTGTGACCGCCACCGTGAGCACCGCCGCGGCGCTCGCCCTCGGCGACGACGCGCTCGTGCTGTCCCACCGGCTGGGGGAGTGGGCCGGCCACGCCCCCGTCCTCGAGGAGGAGGTGGCCCTCGCCAACATCGCGCTGGACCTCCTCGGCCAGGCGCGGGTGCTGCTCTCCCTCGTCGGCGACGAGGACGAGCTCGCCTATCTGCGCGAGGAGCGGGCCTTCCGCAACGTCCAGCTGGTGGAGCAGCCCAACGGCGACTTCGCCCACACCATCGCCCGCCAGCTCTACTTCTCCACCTATCAGCGGCTGCTGTACGGCCGGCTGGCCGCGGCGGCGGACGCGGGCGACCTCTCAGGTCTCGCAGCGAAGGCGGTCAAGGAGGTCGCCTACCACCAGGACCACGCCGAGCAGTGGACGCTGCGGCTCGGCGACGGCACCGCCGAGAGCCATGAGCGGATGCAGCGGGCCTGCGCGGCGCTGTGGCGCTTCACGGGCGAGCTGTTCCGGCCGGTGGAGGGGCTCGACGTCGACTGGCGGGAGCTGGAGTCCGACTGGCTGGCGTCGGTGACGGCGGTCCTGGAGCGGGCCACGCTCACCGTGCCGGACGGCCCGCGCGCCGGCGCGTGGCGAGCGGGCGCCGGGCGGCAGGGCCTGCACACGGAGCCGTTCGGCCGGATGCTCGCCGAGATGCAGCACCTGCACCGCAGCCACCCGGGGGCGTCGTGGTGACCGGCACGGCCGACCCGACGGCGCTGGAGGAGGAGCTGAGCCGGCTCGCCGGCTCGGTCCCCGACCCCGAGCTGCCCGTACTGACGCTGGAGGAGCTAGGTGTGCTGCGGGGGGTGCGTGTCCTCGCCCCCGGCCGGGTGGAGGTCGAGCTGACCCCCACGTACACCGGCTGCCCCGCCATCGAGGCGATGTCCTCGGACATCGAGCGGGTGCTGCACGACCACGGCGTACCGGACGTGTCCGTGGTGACGGTGCTCTCCCCCGCCTGGTCGACCGACGACATCAGCGCGGAAGGGCGCCGCAAGCTCGCCGAGTTCGGCATAGCGCCACCCCGCCATCAGGGCGGGGGCGGGGCCGGGCCGGTGCCGGTGTCGCTCGCGATCCGGTGCCCGCACTGCGGCTCGACCGACACCGAGCTGTTGAGCCGGTTCTCCTCCACCGCCTGCAAGGCGCTGCGCCGCTGCACCGCCTGCCGCGAACCGTTCGACCACTTCAAGGAGTTGTAGATGTTCCATCCGCTCCGGGTGAGCGAGGTCGAGCGGCTCACGGACGACTCGGTGGCGGTCACCTTCGACGTGCCGCCCGAGCTGCGCGAGACCTTCCGGCACACGCCGGGCCAGCACGTCACCCTGCGCCGCGCCACGGCCCGGGGAGAGGAGATCCGCCGGACGTACTCGATCTGCTCCCCCGCCGCGCCCCCGGGGGTCGACCCCGTGCTGAAGGTGGGCATCCGGCTGGTGGACGGCGGCGAATTCTCGACGTACGCGCTCAAGGAGCTCGCCGCCGGGGACACGGTCGACGTCATGGAGCCGATGGGCCGGTTCCTGCTGGAACCGCGCCCGGGGCGCTTCGCGGCGATCGTCGGCGGCAGCGGCATCACGCCGGTGCTGTCGATGGCGGCGACGGTGCTGGAGCGGGAGCCCGACGCGCGGTTCTGCCTCATACGCAGCGACCGCACCGCCGCCTCGACGATGTTCGTGGACGAGGCCGCCGAGCTGAAGGACCGCTTCCCCGGCCGTTTCCATCTGGTCACCGTGTTGTCGCGGGAGGAGCAGCAGGCCGGGCTGCCGTCCGGGCGGCTCGACCGTGAGCGGCTGACCGAGCTGCTGCCCCGGCTGCTGCCGGTCGGGGAGGTCGACGGTTGGTACCTGTGCGGGCCGTTCGGGCTCGTCCAGGCCGCCGAGCGCGCGCTGCGCGGACTCGGTGTGGAGCGTGGCCGTGTCCACCAGGAGATCTTCCACGTGGACGACGGGACGGCGTCCGCCGCCGTGCGGGCCGCCGCGATACCCGCCCATGCCACGCTGACCGCGACCCTGGACGGCCGGTCCGGCACCTGGCCGGTGCGGGAGGCGGAGTCGCTCCTCGACACGGTGCTGCGCGCCCGCGCGGACGCGCCGTACGCGTGCAAGGGCGGCGTCTGCGGGACCTGCCGGGCGTTCCTGGTCAGCGGCGAGGTGCGGATGGACCGCAACTACGCGCTGGAGCCCGAGGAGACCGAGGCGGGCTATGTGCTGGCCTGCCAGTCGCATCCCGCGACGCCGGAGGTCGAGCTGGACTTCGACCGCTGACGGCTGCGACACCGGGCTGGGCCGCGCGGGGCTGGGCCGCGCGGCCCGGTCGGTCCGTCGGGCCGACCACGGCCGGCTCCTACAGGACGAAAGGCTCGGTGCCGTTGTCCGTGACCATCGGGCGGCCGGCACCGTCCCAGGCGAGCATGCCGCCGTCGACGTTCACGGCGTCGATGCCCTGCTGGATCAGGTACTGCGTGACCTGGGCGGAGCGGCCGCCGACCCGGCACATCACATAGGCGCGCCGCCCGTCGGCCACCGCCTCCGTCACCTCGCCGAAGCGGGCCACGAAGTCGCTCATCGGCACGTGCAGCGCGCCCTCGACGTGTCCGGCCGCCCACTCGTCGGTCTCGCGGACGTCCAGTACCAGCCCGTCGGCCGGGACGGACGCGGCGTCCACCGCGGGCAGCTGGGCGAAGTTCATGGGTCACGCCTTCTCTCGTCGCCTCGGACGTACGTCACGTAGGTTCACCACGCACGCACACCACGTCTCACGTACGTCTCGAACCTACTGCACCTGCCGCGTGAGCGCGGCAAGCTCCTCCTCGCGCTCGGCGACCTGCGCGAGCAGCTGCTCGGCGACCTCGTCCAGCAGTCGGTCCGGGTCGTCGGGCGCCATCCGGAGCATCGCGCCGATCGCGCTCTCCTCCAGGTCCTGCGCCACGATCGTCAGCAGCTCCTTGCGGCGGGCCAGCCAGTCCAGCCGGGCGTAGAGCTCCTCGCTCTCACTCAGCTCGGCCGCCGCCGGAACCGGGCCGCGCGCCCACTCCTCGGACAGCTCCCGCAGCAGCGCCTCGTCACCGCGGCCGTAGGCGGCGTTGACGCGCGTGATGAACTCCTCGCGCCGCTGCCGCTCCTCCTCGTCGCGCGCCAGGTCCGGGTGGGCCTTGCGGGCCAGCTCGCGGTAGAGCTTGCGCACCTCGTCGCGGACCCGCACCCGCTTCGGCGGCTGCACGGGCCGGTCGGTGAGCATCGCGGCGGCCTCGGGGGACAGCCCGTCGGAGTCGACCCAGTGGTGGAAGAGCTCCTCGACACCCGGCATGGGCAGCACCATCGCCCGGGCCTCCCGCGCCTTGCGCAGGTCCTCCGGGTCTCCGGTGCGGGCCGCCCGCGCCTCGGCGATGAGGGCGTCCAGCTCGTCCAGGCGGGCGTACATCGGGCCGAGCCTCTGGTGGTGGAGCCGGGAGAAGTTCTCCACCTCGACCCGGAAGGTCTCCACCGCGATCTCGAACTCGATCAGCGCCTGCTCGGCCGCGCGCACCGCCCGCTCCAGCCGCGCCTCGGGCCGCTCGGCGCCCTGCTGCTCGGCGCCCTGCTGCTCGCCGGTCATGTCGTCGCTCGGGGTCGTCACCCGACCAGCGTACGGGCGGAAACCGCCTCGCCGGTCACACCCCCGGCTCCGCGGGGATCCGCCCGCTCCTGACCGCCGCCACCAGGGACGTGTGATCCGCCTCCGTGCGGTCCGCGTACGCCACGGCGAACCGTGCGACCGCCTCCTCCAGCTCGTCGTTCTTGCCGCAGTACCCGGCGATGAGCCGGGGGTCCGCGCTGTGGGCGTGGGCCCGGGCCAGCAGGGCCCCGGTCATCCGCCCGTAGTCGTCGATCTGGTCGGCCGCGAGGGCCGCCGGGTCCACGCTGCCCTTGCGGTTGCGGAACTGGCGCACCTGGTACGGCCTGCCGTCGACCGTCGTCCAGCCCAGCAGACTGTCGCTGACCACCTGCATCCGCTTCTGCCCGAGGACCACGCGCCGCCCCTCGTGCTCCACGACCGGCGCCTCGAACCCCGCCCGGGGCAGGTGCGGCAGCAGCGCCGAGGGCCGTGCCTCCTTCACCTGGAGCACCAGCGGTTCGCCCCGGTGGTCGAGCAGCAGCACCACGTACGAGCGGGTCCCCACGCTGCCGGTGCCCACCACCCGGAACGCCACATCGTGGATGGCGTACCGGGCGAGCAGCGGCAGCCGGTCCTCCGGGAGCGTCCGCAGGTACTCCCCCAGCGACGCGGCGACCGCCGCCGCCTCCGCGTCCGGCACCCGGCTCAGGACGGGCGGCGCGTCCACGAACCGCCGTCCGCCGTCCGCGCACTCCTCCGTCGACTTGGCGGCGAAGCGGGCGCTGGTGTTGGCCCGGGCCTTCTCCTCGACCCGCTCCAGCGTGCCCAGCAGGTCGCGCGCGTCCGTGTGGGAGACGAGCTCCTCGTCGGCGATGGCGTTCCAGGCGTCCAGCGCCGGCATCCTGGCCAGCAGCCGCATGGTCCGCCGGTAGGCGCCCACCGCGTCGAACGCCGCCGCCCGGCACACGTCCTCGTCCGCGCCCGCCTCCCGCCCCGCGAGCACCAGCGACGTCGCCAGCCGCTTGACGTCCCACTCCCAGGGCCCGGTCACGGTCTCGTCGAAGTCGTTCAGGTCGATGACGAGCCCGCCCCGCGCGTCGCCGTACAGGCCGAAGTTGGCCGCGTGCGCGTCACCGCATATCTGCGCGCCGACGCCGGTGACGGGCGTGCCCGCCAGGTCGTACGCCATCAGCCCGGCGGCGCCGCGCAGGAAGGCGAACGGCGTCGCGACCATCCTGCCCACCCGGATCGGCACCAGCGATTCCACCCGCCCGCGGTTGGACTCCTCCACGGCGCGCACCGCGTCCGGCCGCTCCTCGCCCGGCGACGCCAACGCCGCGTGCGAGGCCCTCGGCACCCGGTCGCGCAGCGCCTTGCCCCGCGCCTTCACGGACTGCGCCGCCGCACCGGCCGCCCCCGAGGTCCGCCGCGCGAACCCCGGCACCACCGGTATCCGCTCGCCCTCGTACGTCTCGTGCTCCTCGTACATGAAGCCCCCCCGTCCGCACACCGCCGCCGCCCGAATGACGCAGACCGTACCGCCGCCTTCGCACACGCGTCTCCCCCTGTGGACAACTCGCTGTGGATAACCCGCGCACCACGCGGTACCCGACCTCGTGCACACCCCAGACCGCACACCCCAGACCGCACACACCCCAGGGAAAGGCCGACGATGCCCGGGGCGCGCCACGAGTCCCTCCACGACGTCCGCGACGTCCACACCGTCCGCGACGAGGCCGTCGACGTCATCCAGCGCGAGCTCACGGCGTTCGCCCGCCGCGCCCGCGCCGCGGCCGCCCGGCTGCACCCCGAGCTGCCCCTCGTCTCGTACACGCTCCTCGCGCACATCGACCACTGCCACGGCTGCCGCGCCACCGACCTCGCAGCCCACTACATGCTCGACAAGTCGACCGTCAGCCGCCAGATCGCCGTGCTCGAGAAACTGGGCCTCGTCGAGCGCCGCCCCGACCTCAGCGACCACCGCGTCCAGGTCCTGCACCCCACCGAGGCCGGCCGCCGGCTGCTGTCCTCGACCCACGCCAGCCGCCGCGCCGCCTACGAAGCCCGGCTCGCCGACTGGTCCACCGAGGACCTCGACCGCTTCGCCGCGTACCTGCTGCGCTACAACGCCGCGGCCGCCGACGACCGGGGTTCCCGCCCCTGCTGACCGCCGTCTGCCGACCGCCGTCACGCGCCGCTGGTGAGCACCTTCCCGAGGGCGGCCATGACGGACGGCTCCACCCGGTAGAAGACCCAGGTGCCGCGCCGCTCGGAGGTGAGCAGTCCCGCCTCCTTCAGCTTCTTCAAGTGGTGGGACACCGTCGGCTGGGAGACGCCGACGTCGGAGATGTCGCAGACGCACGCCTCCCCGCCCTCATGAGAGGCGACGGCGGAGAACAGCCGCAGGCGCACCGGATCGCCGAGCGCCTTGAACATCGCGGCGGCCCGCACCGCCTCGTCGGCGGTCAGCGGGCGTTCGTTCAGCGGCGGGCAGCACGGCTCGACGCCCGGGCCCGGCCCCCGGCCCAAGCCCGGGTCCCGGCCCGGGTCCCGGTCAGGCTCCAGAAGCGGCAGCAGCTGGTTATTCGACATACATCTATGTTGACACATGTCGAATCAGAGGCAAGGCTGGGAACAAGACATCGACATACGTCGAATCAAGGAGCCCGCCGTGAACGCGCCCACCGCCCCGCCCACCACCCCGCCCGTCCAGTCCGAGCTGCCCGTCGTCGTGATCGGGGCCGGTCCGGTCGGTCTGGCCGCCGCCGCCCACCTCGTCTCGCGCGGCCTGGAGCCGCTGGTCCTGGAGGCGGGACCGGCCGCCGGATCGGCCGTACGGGAGTGGGCCCACGTGCGCCTCTTCTCCCGCTGGGCCGAGCTCGTCGACCCGGCCGCCGAGAAGCTGCTGGCGCCGACCGGCTGGGTGAAGCCCGACGGCGCCGCCTACCCGACGGGCGGCGACTGGGCGGACCGGTACCTCCAGCCGCTGGCCGACGCCCTCGGCGACCGCGTCCGGTACGGCGCGCGGGTCACCGGCGTCTCCCGGGCGGGCCGCGACCGGGTCGTGGACGCCGACCGTGACGCCCAGCCCTTCACCGTCCACATCACCGGGGCGGACGGCCGCGAGCAGCGGCTCCTCGCCCGCGCGGTGATCGACGCCTCCGGCACCTGGTCCACCCCCGGCCCGCTCGGCGGCGACGGCCTGCCCGCCCTCGGCGAGCGCGCGGCCGGCGACCGCGTCGCCTACCGCGTGCCGGACCTCCAGGACCCCGCCGTACGGGCCCGTTACGCGGGCAGGCGCACCGCCGTCGTCGGTTCCGGCGCCTCCGCCTTCACCGCCCTCGCGGCCCTCGCCGACCTGGCGGAGAGCGCGCCGGGCACCCACGCAGTCTGGGTGCTGCGCCGCGGACTGACCGACTCCACCTACGGCGGCGGCAAGGCCGACGAGCTGCCCGCCCGCGGCGCGCTGGGCCTGCGCGCCAAGGCGGCCGTGGAGGCCGGGCACGCGAGCGCGGTCACCGGCTTCCGTACGGAGGCGGTCGAGCGCGACGGCGACCGCCTGATCCTCGTCGGCGAGGACGGCCGCCGCCTCGACCCCGTCGACGAGGTCATCGTCCTGACCGGCCTCCGCCCCGACCTGTCCTTCCTCACCGAACTCCGCCTCGGCCTCGACGAACGGCTCCAGGCCCCCACCGCGCTGGCGCCCCTCATCGACCCGAACGTCCACTCCTGCGGCACCGTCTACCCCCACGGCGTACGCGAGCTGGCCCACCCGGAGAAGGACGTCTACCTGGTCGGCATGAAGTCCTACGGCCGCGCCCCGACCTTCCTCGCCATGACCGGCTACGAACAGGTCCGCTCCCTCGCCGCCGCCCTCTCCGGCGACCACGAGGCCGCCGAACGCGTCGAACTCACCCTCCCCGAAACCGGCGTCTGCGGCGGCGCCGGCCTCTTCGACGAGCCCAACACCCCCGAGGCAGAGGCCGGCGGCGGCTGCTGCGGCGCACCGGCCACGGCCCCGGCTCCAGCCCCGGCCACGGCCCCGGCCACCCTCCTCCCGACGCACCACGACCACGACCACGGCAAGGGCCCGCAGCCCGCGTGATGGCCATGACGGCCGCCCGGCGCGCGGCCCCGGACCCTGCCGGGGCCGCTTGGGCACCTGCCTGCCAGACCGCAAGCTGCCAGGCGGATTGCTTGGTCCCGGGGTGATAGGCGGCGCAGAATCGCCTTACCGCTTCGCATCAACAGGGGGAAACATCATGGAACTTCTCGTTCGCGCTGCCGCAGGTATTTCGGCTCTCGCCGCCGCGCTGGTGGTCGGGGGAATCGGAATCCACGGCGGGATCAGCGCCGTTTCCGCGCAGCACGGGACCACGACCGCGAACACGAGCCGAGCCTGGGCGTGCGGCCGTCGTGGGAGTACCTGTTCGCGGTGATCGCCTCGCCGGTGGACTACTTCTTCGCCGACGGCTACCAGGCCATCGACGTGTGGTGCGCGCCGGACCACATCCGCGCCGCGCCCGGCGGCACGGGCGCCGCCAAGTGCGCGGGCAACTACGCGGGCAGCCTCGCCGCCAACGCGGAGGCCCTGGCACGGGGTTGCCACGAGGTGCTGTGGCTGGACGCGCGGGAGCACCGCTGGGTCGAGGAGCTGGGGGCGATGAACTTCTTCTGCGTCACCCGCGACAGGACCGGCGGCCCGGTGCTGGCCACCCCGCGCCTGTCGGGGACCATCCTGGCCGGCAACACCCGGGGCAGCCTGATCGAACTGGCCTCCGCGCTGGGCATCCCCACCGTTCAGCGGCCGATCTCCCTGGAGGAGCTGACCGCGGGCGACGGCCGCGTGACCGAGGCGTTCACCTGCGGCACGGCCGCGTCCGTCGTGCCCATCGGGGCCGTGACGACCGACTCCGGGCGCAGCGTCATCGCCGACGGCCGGCCCGGCGAGGTCACCACGCGGCTGCGCGACGAGCTCGCCGCCATCCAGTACGGAGACCGGGCAGACCGGTTCGGCTGGATGCACACGGTGTCCGTTCCGTAGGAGAAGAACATTCCGTGAAGGCCGTTCCGTAGAAGGCCATTCCGTGAAACACGAGAAGTGAAAGGGCTGTTGCTGCCGGGAACCCCCGGCGGCAACAGCCCCTTTCGCTTTTCCAGAGCTTTTCACTCCCCTTTCCGTACGGTCCCCTGGGCCACCGGAATTCGCGCCTCCGGGCAGGAGGATGCCAGGCAGCCTCGCGCCAGAGGAAAACGATGACGTGAGCGCCGCGGACGCGCAGGATGGGACGCACGAAACCGATCCGGTTTCCGGCGCGTTCGGCTCTGCCGCGTACGGCGCGGAGCATCGGATCGCCCATTTCTAGGGGACTTAGGGGAATACATTGGCCACGCCCACGTACACGCACGGTGGTTGGCGTCCTTCCGCGGACCGCTTCCTGGAGATCGTCGACCAGCCGCTGTACCGCACGCTCGTGGACCTTCAGGACCTCGTGACCACCGAGACCGCGCTGTTCTGGAGCGAGCGCGGCGTCAAGTCCGTGCACCTGCCCATCACCACCAACAGCATCTCCAGCCCGATGGGCCTCGGCAGCGACTCCCTGCCGGTCGAGATCGACCTCTTCGGCCAGCGCACCTTCCTCGCCGACTCCATGCAGTTCATGCTGGAGTACGGCTGCCGCCTCAGCCCGCAGGGCAGCTGGTACCTGATGCCGAGCTTCCGCGGCGAGGACTGCGACGAGACCCACCTCAACCAGTTCTTCCACAGCGAGGCGGAGCTGCCCGGCGGCCTGGACGAGTGCATCGACGCCGTCAACGCCTACATGCGCCGGCTGGCCCGGTCCGTCCTGGACCGCTACGCCGACGACGTCCGCGCCATCGCCGGCACCACCGAGCACCTTGAGCGCATGGCGGGCCTGGAGTCCTTCCCGCGCATCACCTTCGAGGAGGCCGTCGCCCACCTCGGCGACGACCCGGACGCCGTCGAGCACCACGGCGGCTGGCGCACCCTCTCGCGCCACGGCGAGCGCCGCCTGATGGACGAGATCAGCCCGATCCTGTGGGTCACCCACTACGACCACCTGTCGGTGCCCTTCTACCAGGCGTACGGCGACGAGGAGGGCCGCACCGCCCTCAACGGCGACCTGCTCTTCGGCATCGGCGAGACGGTCGGCTGCGGCGAGCGCCACGTGGACGGCGAGCAGACCCGCAAGGCGCTGGCCCACCACGAGGTGCCGGAGGCGGACTACGACTGGTACGTCCGCATGAAGGAGGCGCGCCCGCAGCACCCGCGCCCTTTCAGAGGTCATCAGCGCGAAGTTGCCGGAATCCGCAGGCCCTTGGCGCGTTCATTATCGCTCACAGCCCATACATCCGTACATGCTGTGAGATGTGTCATGACACGACCGCGGTTGGCAGGCGTCTCGCCAGGCAGGTGCGGCCGGTCCCGCCGCCGCTGCCGCCAGTCCCTGCCGCCGCGGTGGCGGTGGCCGAAACCCGTCCACCGCCCACGTCGCCGACCGCACATTACCGGCCAGGCTCCCGGCGGCTCAGCAGGTGGCGGGGGTCCGCAGCCCGGGTGATCGCCGTCTCGACGGCGGCGATCCGGTCGGCCAGCAGGCCCAGCGCGGCCACCGTCCGGCCCAGGGCGTCGTCCCCGGAGCCGCCGCCGAGGGCCTGGGTGCGGACGTACGCCGCGGTGACGGCCGCCCAGCGCGCCTCCCCTTCCGCGGTGAGCGTGCCCCGCAGGGCGGCCAGCTTGAGGAGGTTGGCCTCGGCCCCGGTGGTGAGGGTCTGTGCCTCACCCGCGTAGTGGTCGTCGACGACGGCGGCCAGCTCGGCGTCGTTCATGACGGGGGAGACGCGCGCCGCGATCTTGTTCATGTCGCGGTACGAGCCCTGCAGCCGGAACGGCGGCTCGGTGCGCGTCGCGTCCGATTGGGCGGCGGAAGCGAGGTACGCCCGGTTGACGGCGAGGACCGTGTCGCGTGCGGTGAGCAGGTGGCGCAGCACCGCGAGGATCCGGTCGAGTTCGGCCGCCGCGTAGGGGTGCGTGAGCCCGGACGCGACGAGCGGGGGCGCCGCGGAGCGGCTCGTCGAGGGGTGGTGGCCGGGTGACGGGTGGGCCGCCGGGTCGCCGGCGGCGAGGCGTACGAGCAGCTCCAGGTCGGCGCGGTCGCGCCCGGCGAGGGGAGCGAGCACGGGGTGGGAGGTGAGGGCGTTCTCGATGAAGCTGAACGCGAAGGCGTCCTCCTTGCCGGTCAGGACGTCGCCGAGGTTCCGGACGTCGGCGCGGTTGGCGAGCATGTCGGGGATGCGGAAGCGCTGCCCGGACTCCGTGTAGGGGTTGCCGGCCATGCAGACGGCGAAGCGCTTGCCGCGCAGGTCGTGGCCGTTCAGGGTGCGGGTGGCGTCGCACAGCGGGATGAACTTCTGCAGCAGCTCGGGGGACGTGTGCTGGATGTCGTCCAGGTACAACAGCACGTTGTTCCCGGCCGCCAGCGCGAAGTCGATCTTCTCGACCTCCCGGCGCGCGGTGGCGTTCGGCGCCTCCGCCGGGTCGAGGGACGTGGTGGAGTGCCCGAGAGCGGGCCCGTCGACCTTCACCAGGAGCAGGCCGAGGCGGTCGGCGACGTACTCCATGAGGGTGGTCTTGCCGTAGCCGGGCGGTGAGACGAGCAGCAGCAGACCGTGGCTGTCGGTCCGCTTGCCGGCCCCGGCGGCGCCGAGCTGCTTGGCCAGGTTCTCCCCGACGAGCGGCAGGTACACCTCGTCGACCAGCCGGCCCCGTACGAACGACGACATGACGCGGGGCCGGTACTCGTCCAGGCGCAGCCGCCGGCGTTCGGCGGCGACCAGGTCCGCCCTCCGCCGCTGGTAGGCGCGGAAGCCGGGCACCACGCCGGACGTGAAGTCGGCCGTCCTGGCCAGGAACTCGTCGAGCCGCAGGGCCAGGGTGCCCCGCACGATCCTCGGGTGCGTACCGAGCAGGCCCTCGACCACGGCCGTGAGCGCGGCGTCCGCCTCATGCCGTACGAGCGCGGGGCAGACCTCGATCGCGACGGCCTCGGCGAGGTCGCCGGCGTCCGGCTCCTCGCCGCTCGCGGCGGCGTACGAGGCGAGCCAGCCCTCGACGAGCCGGCGCGCGGCCTCGGTGTCACCGGCGTCCAGCCGGTCGCGTACGTCCCGCGCGTACGGAGTCGACTCCACCGACCGGCGGAACTTCTCCAGCAGCGTGCGCGCCGCCGGCCCGGCGACGAAGGACCCGCCGGTGGCGAGCTCCTCGACGAGGTACTCCGCCGCGCGAGCCGTCAGCGCGCCCGCCCCCGCGTCGGCGAGTTCACCGCGCAGCGCGTCCAGCGCGGCCGGCGCGGTGCGGAACGTCTCCCGCGCCCGTACCAGCGACGCGGCCTGCCGCGCCCACAGGTCGCGGTCCCCGGGGGTGGTGCCGTGCGCCCAGAACAGCTGGGCGGCGGCGCGGTCTGCGGCCGGGTACCGCAGCAGCCCGGCCCGCTCCCGCAGGCGCAGCACCACGGAGAGGATCGCCGCCGCGTCGTGGTCGTGGACGCCGCGCTCGTACCCCTCGTCGTACGCGGCCTCGGCCGCCCGCCGGGTGACGGCGGGGAGGTCCACGCCGGTGAGGGCGTCCGCGCCGTGCTCGGCCAGCAGCCGCGCCGCCAGGTACTCCGCGCGGTAGACGTCGGCGTTCTCGGAGGGCAGCAGCTGCTGCCAGAAGGCGCGGGTGTCCGCGAAGTCGGGGTCGTCGACCGGGCGCCGGTAGTCGGTGCCGGTCAGCGCGAACGCCATCCCGTCGTCGCCGTCGGGTACGAGGGTGAGCTCGGGCGGCCGGGTGTTCACGGCGAAGCGGTGCGCGCCCAGGCGGAGGGTGTCGCCGCCGTCCGCGTACAGCTCGGTGCGGTCCCGCAGGGCCCGGCCGGCCTCCTGGCGGGCGGCCTTGAGACGCCCCTCCAGCTCCTCGGCGCGGGCCGGGTCCCCGAGCGCGCGCAGCTCGTCGGCGGTACGGCGGACCTTGGCGGCCATCGGGTCGGAGGCGAAGTACGTGGTGACGGCTTCGGCGCTGTCCAGGGCGGCCGCCCGGCGGGCGATCGCCTCCAGGACGCGCGCGGCGGACTCGGCGAGGCGTTCGGCGCGCCGGGCCCGGTCGTCCTGGAGGGTCTGCCGGCGGGCGGCGAAGGCGTCGTGGACCTCGGCGCGCTGGTCGGCGATCTCGGCGAGGAAGCCGTCGTGGTCGGCGAACCGCGACTCCAGGGTGTCCAGTTGGAGGAGCAGCCGGGCCAGCTGCGCGTCACAGGCCTCCGGGGTGTCGGCCGCCGCCAGCGCTCCGGTGACGGACTGCGCGAGCAGCGCGAACCGCGCCGCGAACTCCGCGCGCCCCTCCTGCTCGACGAGGTCGCGGCGGCGGGCGGCCAGGATCGCGCGGGCGCGGTTCAGCCCGGCCAGCACTTCCGCGATCCGCCCGAGGATCGCGGTGCGCACGGTGGCGTCGGCGATGTCGAGGCCGGCGACGACCTCGGTGAGGGTCTGGAGGCCGGCGACCTGCTCGTCCAGCCTCTCCGTGACCGGGTCCGCCGCGGCGGTCGTGGCGATCGCCCCCGCCTCGGCGGTGAGCCGCTCCACCTCCGCGTGGTGGCCCGCGAAGGCGTCGTCGCGCCGGAGGAAGGCCACCGCCCGCCGCGCGGTGGACGCGATGTGCCGCTCGGTCTCCTCGGCGAGCACGTCGATGGCGTCCGTGTCCGCGTACCGCATCTCCTTCAGGGTCACCAGGCGCCCCTGGGCGCGGCGCAGCGCGGAGATGCGCTCGATCCACTCGCCGGCGCCGGCGGGGGCTTCCCCCTGGACGCGCCGCACCAGCCGCCGCAGGTGCTCGGCGCTCTCCGCGACCGCCTCGGCCGCCTGCCGGGTCAGGGCCCGGACGGACGCGAACTCCGCCAGCACCTGCTCCGCGGTGGCCTTCAGCTCCTCCAGCGGGGTGCGCAGGTCACCGGCGTCCTCGTCGCCCAGCCAGTGGAAGCGGTCGGCGGCCCGCGCGCAGGCGGCGATCAGCGTCTCGTACAGCTCGGTGGTGGCGGTGGTGGCGGTGGTCTCGCGGACCTGGCGGGCGATGGCGAGGCAGTCGGAGATGCCGCGTACGAGGTCGGCGTTGCCGATCCGGGCGAGCGGACCGTCCGCCACGGGGACGGCGTGGGTGTCGGAGACGTACGGCGTGCGCCACACCTGCACCGGGTGGACGCGCGCCGGTTCGCCGGACTCGGGGCGCAGCAGGGCGAGGGTGCCGTCGTCGAAGAGGGCGTAGCCGCGGCAGGTCAGCGGGGTGGCGGCCTCCTTGCGGATGAGGTGGTACGGCAGGAGGAGGGTGCGGCCCTCGGCCCGGTCGTGGAAGACGAACAGCACGTCCTCGCCGTTGGGAGAGCGGACGGCGCGCTCGAACTCCAGGCCTTCGGTCCGCTCCGTGTCGAAGGTCTTCACCGTCCCGGTGGCGAGGCAGTAGCCGCCGGGGAAGACGATGCCCTGGTCGTCGGGCAGGCGCCGGCACGACTGCCCGATGCCGTCCAGCCGTACGACGGACTTGGTGAGCGTGTTGTAGACCAGGTACCGCCGGTTCTCCTCCTTGTACGGCCGGACGCGGATCAGGATCAGGGCGCCGACGGCCGCGTACGCCACCTCGGCGTCGGCGAGCGACTGCAGCGGCTCGTCGACGGGCTCGCTGTGGATGTACTCAAGGGTCTCGGTGTCGTTCTCGGTCTTCACGGTGAGCGTGCCGCCGACCGTCGAGACGAACAGCGTGCCGTCGGCGACGGTGATGTGCGGGTGCCGCCCGACGACGTGATCGTCCCGGGTGGCCTCGGTCCACGTGAAGTCGTACGGCGTGGGCAGGACGTGGTCGCGCTCGCCGCGGGCGTCCAGGAACCGCACCTCGCCGGACGGAGCGAGGGACCAGCGCAGGACACGGATGTCCTCGGCCTGGGCCCCGGTCCGGAACACGGCGAGCAGCTTGCCGTCCACCTGCCGCAGCCGCAGCAGGCGCGCGCCCCGGTAGTAGCGGTACAGCGCGGCGAACTCGGTGACGAAGGCGGGATCGTCGAGCAGGCCGGGCACCGCGTCGTCCGGGAGCCGGTTCAGGTCGCGGTCGTGGAGCGCCAGGACGTCCTCGGGCGACGGTGCCTCGTACCCGGTGAGCAGCACGTCGCCGACCGCGACGACGTCCCGGGCCACGAGGTCCCGTTCGGCGCGGAGATGGCCGGTGGCGGTGAGGGCGAGCCCGGTGGCGCCGAAGGCGGCGACGCGTGCGGTGTTCAGGGCGTCCGCGCGGCGGGCCAGTTCGCCGGCCCGGGCCCCGAGCCGGTCGCGCAGTACCTCGTACGCACCGGCGTCCATCCCCGTCGCTTCCATGCTCTCCCGCTCCCTCGTGTGCGTGGTGAGAAAGGTCCGGAGCTGCCGCCCCCCGCGCGGCAGCTCCGGAATCCCTTGGCCCCCCTGGGCGGCCGTCAGCTCTTCGCGGTGCCGTTCAGGTCCGCGAGTTCGGCGACCGGCATGTCGGCCAGACCCAACTGCCGGGCCTTGCCGATGAGCTCGTCGAGCCGACCGGACCCGGCCGGCATGAGCTTCGTCAGCAGGGCGGACACGGTCAGGTTCTGTACGTCGGCGGTGGAGACCGACCCGAGCACCTTCGTCAGGTCCTCGGTGAAGGAGGCCGAACCGTCCAGCCACGGCCCGGCCAGCGCCTGCGCGGTCTGCGAGCTGTCCATGAACCCGTCGACGCTCTTGCCGAGGGACATGGCCCCGACGATCCGGTCGAAGAACACCGACTCGCCTCCGACGATGTTGATGTCGGCGTTCTCCAGGCCGGTGGCGAGCACGGCGGCCTGCGCCTCGGCGACCTGCCGCTGCACCTCCAGCCCCGCGAGCCGGATGTCCTTCTCCGCCTCCAGGCGCAGCCGGTACTCCTCGTGCGTACGGGACGCCTCGTCCAGCGCGGCCATGGCGGCCGCCTTCTCGGTCAGGCCCGCGGCCTCCGCCTTCAGCTTCTCGCCGATGGCGGTGGCCTCGGCCAGCGCCTTCTCGCGGGCGCCCTCGGCCTCCGCCTTCAGCCGGGCGGCCATCGCCTCGGCCTCGGCGCGGCCCGCCTTCTCGATGGCGTCCGCCTCCTTCTCCCGGACCTGGACGGCGGCCAGGCCCTCGGCCGCCGACTCGGCCTGGATGCCCTCGGCGAGGCGAACCTTGGCGCGGGCGTCCAGGTCGGCGGCCTTGTGGCGGGCCTCCGCCAGCGTGAGCTCCTCGGCCGCGCGGTGGACCGCGGCCTGCTCGGCGGCCTCGGCGGCCTTGATGTCCTTCACCAGCCGCTCCTGCGCCTCCGCCTCGGCGGCGATGACGACGGCCTGCCGCTGCCGCTCGGCCTCCTCGACGGCGCGCAGCCGCTTGATGGACTCCTCCTGCTCGGCGACCGTACGGTCCACGGCGACCCGCTCGCGGATCACCTCGGCGATCTCGCGGCGCTCGGTCTCGACCTCCTTCTCCGCGGAGATGCGGGTCAACTCGGTCTCCCGCTCGCGGGCGATGACCTCCAGCAGGCGGTCCTTCTCGATGCGCTCGTTCTCGATGGCGATGACCCGCTCGCGGTTCTTCTGCGCGACGGCGACCTCGCGGGCCTGGTTCTCGCGCTGGATGCCGAGCTGTTCCTCGGTCTTCAGGAAGGCGCTCTGCGCCCGCAGCCGCTCCTCCTCGGCCACCCGGGCCGTCTCGGCCTCCTCCCGGGCCCGTACGGTCTCGATCTCGCGCTTCTGCTTGATCTCGGCGTCGGCCTGGCGGCGCTCCAGCTCCAGGATCGCCTCGCGGGCGTCGACGTTCTGCCGGGTGATCTCCTTCTCCTCCGTGCGCCGGAACTCGTTGGTGCGCACGTGCTCCACGGCCGTCAGCTCGGTGATCTTCCGGATGCCCTGGGCGTCGAGGATGTTGGAGGCGTCCAGCTGCGCGAGCGGGGTCTGCTCCAGGTAGTCGATCGCCGCGTCCTCCAGGCTGTAGCCGTTCAGATCGGTGCCGATGACCTGGATGATCCGGTCCCGGAACTCGTCGCGCTTGGTGTAGAGGTCGGTGAAGTCGAGCTGCTTGCCGACGGTCTTCAGCGCCTCGGAGAACTTGGCGTTGAACAGTTCCTGCAGGGTCGCCTGGTCGCTGGCGCGGGCGGTGCCGATGGCCTGGGCGACCTTGACGACGTCCTCGACGGTCTTGTTGACGCGGACGAAGAACGAGATGCGGATGTCGGCGCGGATGTTGTCCCGGCAGATCAGACCGTCCCGTCCGGTACGGGAGATCTCGATGGTCTTCACCGAGATGTCCATCACCTCGGCCTTGTGCAGCACCGGCAGGACGACCTGCCCGGTGAAGGTGACGTCGACCTTCCGCATCTTCGACACGATCAGCGCCTTGCCCTGCTCCACTTTGCGGAAGAGCCGGCTGATCACGAACAGCATGGCGAGGGCGATGAGCAGGACAACGGCGACGAGCACGCCGATGCCCCAGGTGATGGCATCCATGAGCAATCCCCGGTTCGAAGGGTGGGATCTGACGTGGGAGGGGAGGGGGAGGAGCAGAGAGGGCGGCGGGGTCAGCCGCGCGGGTCCAGCGCCGTGTCGAAGGGCGCGACCCAGAAGAACTCGCCGGCGTCGTCGTACGCGTACAGCAGCCCGGTGCTGCCGAGCGCCAGCCGGGCGCCGTCGTTCTGACGGACCTGTACGACCGCGGTGGACCCGTCCCTGGCCGCGACCTCCGCCTGACCGAAGTCCGCGTCCACCCGCCCGGTGCGAATGGTGCAGGTCAGTCCGACGAAGTCGTGCCGGGACGGCCCGGGTTCGTCGGGGAAGAGCTTGGCCAACGGGCGCACGAGCCCCCGGGTCAGGCGCCAGGAGGCGAAGAGGGAGGCGAACAGCAGGGCGGCACCCAGCAGGTGGACCAGGGCGTCGGACCATCCCGTACGGGCGAGGAGCACGGACCCGGTGACGGTGAAGAACCACGCGAAGGAGATCAGCAGGGAGGCGGAGACCGAGACGGGCACCCCGCCCAGGTTCAGGGCGTCGGCGTCCACGTCCGCGTCGAAGCCGTCGTGGTCGGCCGCGCCCAGCAGGACCAGCAGCCAGAAGCCGACGACGACCACGAGGGCCGCGGTGAACAGCACGGCGGGAAAGGTGGCGAGGGCGTGCAGGAACTCGGCCATGACTCTTCCCCCTTGGTTTCACCGTACGGCGTGCCGATTTCCGGGGCCCGGCATCGAACTGACGTGTCTGCCCCGGCGGGCTTATCGTGGCAGGACGGCATGTGTGCGCGCATTGCCGTAACCCGGCAATCTTTGCGGCTCCTTGATGCCGGTGGCCGCCCCTCGGTGTACGCATGCCACCCTTGACATCCGCACGCCGGGACACGGGAGGGGCGATGACGGAACGGGTCACGGTCGGGGAGTATCTGGAGGGCTATGACCGGATCCTCACCGGTGCCTGCGCCACCGGCCGCCGCCTGAGCCGGGACGAAGTGGAGGCGCTGCGGTCCCAGGGCGAGCGCGCCGCGGAGGCCGGCATCGGGCTGCGGCTCCTGGTGCGCGCCCACCTCTCCGCCGCCCAGGACGTACGGACCTGCCTGAGCGCGGCGGCCGCCGACCACTTGCTCGCAGCGGTGGAGCAGGCCGTGGACGCCTTCGCCGAGGGGCACGAACGCGCCCAGCGGCTCGCCATCCGCCGGCAGGAGGCGGCCCGGCGCGAGTTCGTCGACGACCTGCTCCACGGCCGCAGCGACGCCGGGCGCCTGGCCGAACGGGCCGAGCGGTTCGGGCTGCTGCTGTCCCACGCCCACGCGGTCGCCGTGGCCCAGGGCGCGGAGCCGTACGAGGACGGATACGCGGTCACGCGCGGCATCGAGTCGGCCCTCGCCGCCCGCTTCGGCGACCGCCGCGTCCTGCTGACGACCAAGAACGGACGCCTCATCTGCATCGCTCCGGCCGACCAGGACGACGTCCTGTCCTCCTTCGCCAAACAGGCCTACGCCGCCACCGACGGCGGCCAGGTGGCCATCGGCCGGGCGCACCCCGGCGTCGGCGGGGTCGTCCACTCCTACGAGGAGGCGCTCAACGCCCTGGACCTCGCGGCGCGCATGGACCTGGACGAGCCGGTGCTGCACGCCGCGGACCTCCTGGTCTATCCGGTGCTGACGCGCGACCGCCAGGCCATGGCCGACCTCGTACGCACGGTCCTCGGCCCGCTGCAGCAGGCCCGCGGCGGAGCGCAGCCCCTCATCGACACCCTCACCGCGTACTTCGACACCGGCTGTGTGGCCGCCGAGGCCGCCCGGCGGCTCTCCCTGAGCGTCCGCGCCATGACCTACCGACTGGACCGCATCCACCGGCTCACCGGGGCCGACCCCGGCGACCCGGTGAGCCGCTACACCCTGCAGACCGCCGTCATCGGGGCCCGGTTGCTCGACTGGCCCGAGCAGTCGCTCTGAGGGTCACCGCCCGACGGACCCGGGCTGCCGGTGCCGGCCGAGAAGTTCGGCCAGGCCGCGGCGTGTGGCGGCCAGAACGACGCGGTCCTCGGGCCGCAGGACGTATCCGGGGTGCAGGTCCCACACGAGACCGGTGGCGTGCCGCTCGCCGTCGGCGGGGCGCGGGGTGGCCAGGTCGGGGCGCCGGTCGGCAGGCGCGGTGGTGTCGAGGGCGAGCACACGCCAGGCACCGGGCCGGAAGGCTTCCTCGATGGTGCGGCCCTCCAGCTGCGGGTGGCCCGCGACGACGAGCGCGGCGAAGACGAGCACCTTGCGTTCGACCGGTATGGCGCCCAGGATCTGGCGGCCCATCATCGCCCCGGCGAAGGCGGGCGCGGCCAGGTGCGAGACGCTGCGGCTCCGGGTGAGCGCGTCGGGGTGCGCGGCCCGCAGCGTGCGGTAGACGGCCGTGGCGAAGTCGTCGTCGTACAGCCGCAGGGCCACCCGCAGGTCGGCCTTGACCGTACGGGCGTAGAGCGCGGCTTCCAGGTTGGTGGTGTCGGAGCTGGTCAGCGCCAGCAGGGCGTGTGCGCGCTGGATCTTGGCCGCCTCGAGGACGCCCTCCTGTGTGACGTCACCGATCACGGTCGGTACGCGCAGGCGGCGGGCCAGCGCGACCCCGCGCGCCTCCGGGTCCTCCTCGACGCACACGACCGGGATGCCGAGGTCGCGCAGCCGGGCGAGCACGCGGGTGCCGATCTTGCCGAGCCCGAGCAGGACGACATGGCCGGAGAGCCCGCGCGGCGGACGGCGCAGGGCGGACGCGCTGCGGAACGCGCCCAGCGCCTCCAGCGCGCCCGCGACGAGGAGGGGCAGCAGCGCCAGGCCCACCAGCCCCGACAGCAGCTGGAGCACCTGCCGGGCCGTGGACTCGCCGACGGCGGGGTCGTTGATGGAGAACAGGTCCAGCAGCGTGACGTAGGCGGCGTGCAGCGGGTGGTCCCCCGTGGTCAGCCAGGACGCGACGGCGAGACCGACCACGGCCAGGCACGTGACGGCGGCGGCCCAGCGAAGGCGGCGGGAGAAGAGCTCGGAGAACGGAATGCCGCGGCCGGCCAGACGCCCGGCCGGCAGCACCGGGCCGGTGTGGGTCACCGCCTCCAGGACGACCGTGCCGCGTCCGGTCGCGGCGGTGACGGTGCTCGGGTCGGGCAGCAGCCGGGGGCCGGCCGTCCCGCTGCTGTCCGACCCCTCCTCGCCGGCGGGATCGTTGGTGGTGGCGGAGAGCAGGGCGAGAGTGCACAGCCCCGGATCGGCGACGTCGCCACGGCCGGGCGGGGTGCGCTCCACGGCCCGCAGCAGCAGCCCGTCGGCATGGACGATCTTGCTCGTGCCGGCGACCGCGGTCGCGGCCAGGGCCGGCGCCGCCGTGTCCGCGTCGGAGAGCACGGTGGTGGACGCGTCGACCTCACCGGGGCTCAGGTCCGGCAGGGCCACGAGAGCGGCCTGGTCGAGCAGCTGCTCCAGGTGCTGGCCCAGCTTGCGGTTGTAGAGCCGGATCACCAGGCGCAAGCCCGGGTTGAGGCGGCGTGCCGCCAGGGCGGCACGGATGTTGGTCTCGTCGTCGTCGTATACGAGCGCCAGAGCCGCCGCGCCCGCCACACCCGCCGACGCCAGCACCGCCTCCGTGGGCTCGTCGGCCTCCACCACCTCCGGGAGCCCTCCCGTCGCGGGCGGCGCTCCCGTCATGACCGCGGAGACCCGCCCGAGGAGTGCCGACGCCCGCCCCTGCCCCGGAACGGCCAGCCGCGGCCCGGCCGCCGGCCCGCCGGCCGGGCCGACGAGAACGACGCGCTCCCGGTAGACCTCCCGCAGTTCCGCCGCCAAGCGGTGGGCGAGCGCGTCGTCACCACAGACGACCATGTGTCCGGACGGACCGGCGGGCGCGCGCTGCGCGGAGAGTGAAGGCACCCGCCCAGGATGCCGCCCGCCGCGGTGGCTCCCCCGGATAGCTGTCCGATGAACGGATCAAGCCGACCGCATAACGGTCTTATTTCGTTCGCTGGCATTTTCGAAGATTACTGACGGTCATGTGATTTGCATCACTAAAGAATCCGTAAAGGTCGTGGTAGAACTGCGCAACTCCGCAGGTGGCACCACCCCTCGCCACCGTGGACACGTCGGCACACGCGCCGACCGCACGACCAGGGTGATCACGTTCCGCGTCCACGGACCATGCGCCCAGGGTCGCCGATCGGACAACGGCGTTCGCTCAAAGACCGCACATCTTCCCGACGCAGCCTCCCCTGCGCCGGTACTGCGCCATCGAGGTAGCCACCGTGTCACTCGACTCCATCACCACGTCCGTCGACGAAGCCGTCAGCGGACTCTTCGAGCCCATAGCCAGCTGGCTTGTGGACGTCGTCTTCTACTCCCAGCCGATCGGCGGTACGGAAGTCCCGCTCATCGTCGTCTGGCTCGTCGTCGCCGGACTGGTCTTCACCGCCTGGTTCGGCCTCGTCCAGGTCCGCAAGTTCAAGCTCGCCATCGACGTGGTGCGCGGAAAGTACGACGAGAAGGGGTCGGCCGGCGAGGTCAACCACTTCCAGGCCCTGACCGCCGCAGTCTCCGGGACCGTCGGCCTCGGCAACATCGCCGGTGTGGCCGTCGCCGTCTCCATCGGCGGCCCCGGTGCCACCTTCTGGATGATCCTGTGCGGCCTGCTGGGCATGGCCACCAAGTTCGTCGAGGTCACGCTCGGCGTGAAGTACCGCGAGGTGCACGCCGACGGCACCGTCTCCGGCGGCCCGATGCACTACCTGCCCAAGGGCCTGGCCGACCGCTTCGGCAAGAACGGCAAGACCCTGGGCAAGGTCCTCGCGGTCCTCGCCTCCTTCTTCGTCCTGTTCTTCGGCCTCTTCGGCGGCAACCTCTTCCAGGTCAACCAGTCGTACGCGCAGCTGGTCTCGGTCACCGGCGGCGACGACGGCCTGATGGGCTCCTCCGCCGGCGCGCTGTTCTTCGGCATCCTCGTCGCCGCGCTCGTCGGCATCGTGCTGCTGGGCGGCATCCGCTCCATCGCCAACGTCACCAGCAAGCTCGTCCCCGCCATGGCGGGCATCTACATCGCCGCCTGCCTGGTCGTCATCCTGGTGCACGTCACGGCCGTCCCGGCCGCCATCGCCACGATCGTCGAGGGCGCCTTCAACCCGCAGGGCGTGGCCGGCGGTGTGCTCGGCGCGCTGATCATCGGATTCAAGCGGGCCGCGTTCTCCAACGAGGCCGGTCTCGGCTCCGCGCCGATCGCGCACTCCGCGGTCAAGACCAAGCACCCCGCCAGCGAGGGCCTGGTCGCCCTGCTGGAGCCGTTCATCGACACGGTCGTCATCTGCACCATGACGGCGCTGACCATCGTCATCGCCAACCCGGCCAGCTACGCCGAGGCCCGCAAGGGCGAGTCGATCGGCGGTGTCACCCTCACCTCGGACGCCTTCGCGACGGTCCTGCCCTGGTTCCCGTACATCCTCACCATCGCGGTGCTGCTCTTCGCCATCTCGACGGTGCTGACCTGGGGCTACTACGGCGAGAAGGCCTGGACGTACCTCTTCGGCCGGAGCCGGACCAGCGTGCTGTCGTACAAGGTCGTCTACACCCTGTTCGCGGTCGCCGGTTCGCTGCTGACGCTGCAGACCCTCATCGACATGGCCGACGCGGTGCTGTTCATGCTCGCGGTCATCAACATCATCGGCCTGTACCTCCTCGCCCCGGTCGTCAAGCGCGAGCTCGCCTCCTTCCTGGAGTTCGTCCGCGCCCGCGACGCCGGTGAGATCACCCAGGACGACGGGTCCGACGAGGACCGGGAGTCGGTGAAGACCACCGTCTGACCGCCCCCGCGGCCCGGCTCCCGAGCGGCCTGTACACACCTCGCGCCTTGGTGTGTACGGGCCGCCCGCCATGCCTGCAGGCGACCATTTCCGCAGGTCAGACAGGGGGTGGCGGGATCCCGGCGGCCGTGGTTAGGTGTGAGGAACGCGTCAACGTCCGCCTTCCGAGCGGCTGCCACGGACGCGCGGTGTGCCGGGAAGTCTGGTCGGCGTCCCAGGGGCTCGTATGCCCTCAAGCCGATCCCCCCGGAGGTACTCCCCGATGGCTGCCGCACCCCGCGAGCGTTCCCCCTTCCTGGGGCTCCTGCCCCTGCCCGAGCGCAACGCCGTGGTCCAGGCCCTGCGAACGGAGACCGTCGGCGGGCTCGTCCTCCTCGCGGCCGCCGTCATCGCGCTGGTGTGGGCGAACACCCCGTGGAGCGGCTCCTACGAACAGATACGCGACGCCCACTTCGGCATACCCGCCCTCGGCCTGGACCTGTCGGTCGAGCACTGGGCCTCCGACGGCCTGCTCACCCTCTTCTTCCTCGTCGCCGGCATCGAGCTGAAGCGCGAGCTCGTCGTCGGCGAACTGCGCACCCCGGCCACGGCCGCCCTGCCGGTCATCGCCGCCCTCTGCGGCATGGTCGTGCCCGCCGCCCTCTACGCCGTCACCGCCTCGGCGGGCGGGGGCAGCCTGGACGGCTGGGCCGTGCCCATGGCCACCGACATCGCCTTCGCCCTCGCCGTCCTCGCGGTCCTCAGCAGCCACCTGCCGTCCGCGCTGCGCGCCTTCCTGCTCACCCTCGCCGTCGTCGACGACCTGGGCGCCATCCTCATCATCGCGATCTTCTTCACCGGCGACCTGAACTTCGCCGCGCTCGGCGGGGCCGTCGCCTGCCTGGTCCTCTTCTACGCGCTCCAGCGCCTCCGCGTCCGCGGCTGGTGGTGGTACGTCCCCCTCGGCGTCGTCACCTGGGCGCTGATGTACAACAGCGGCGTCCACGCCACCGTCGCGGGCGTCGCCATGGGCCTGATCCTGCGCACCACCCGCGACGAGGGCGAGACCGCCTCCCCGGCCGAGCGCACCTCCCACCGGGTCCACCCGTTCTCGGCGGGGGTCGTGGTGCCCCTGTTCGCGCTCTTCGCCGCAGGCGTCGGCGTTTCGGGCGCGGCCCTGGCCGAGGTCTTCACGCGGCCGGAGCCGCTGGGCGTGGTCCTGGGCCTGGTCGTCGGCAAGACCCTCGGCATCTTCGTCGGCACCTACCTGGCCGCCCGCTTCACCCGCGCCCAGCTCAACCCGGAACTGGCCTGGGCGGACGTCTTCGCCCTCGCCGTACTCGCGGGGATCGGCTTCACCGTGGCGCTGCTGATCGGCGAACTGGCCTTCCCCGACCCGGCCATGGCGGAGCGCGTCAAGGCCGCGGTCCTGATCGGCTCCCTCGCCGCCGCCGGCCTGGCCGCCCTCCTCATCAGGCGCCGCAACGGCATCTACCGCCGCCTGTACGAGGAGGAGGAGCGCGACGAGGACCACGACGGCATCCCGGACATCTACCAGCGCACCGCCGCCTCCGAGCGCTGACCCGGCGGCGCCACCCGGCCCTCCCCCGAGGGGGTCGGGTGTCGTCGCGCCATCCACGCATAAACGAGAGACGGGCCCCTGCCAGAACTTTCGTCCTGGCAGAGACCCGTCTCTGCTGGTGCGCGAGGGGGGAGTTGAACCCCCACGCCCTTGCGGGCACTGGAACCTGAATCCAGCGCGTCTGCCTATTCCGCCACCCGCGCATTGGGTGTTGCCGCTGTCGGCCCCGGTTTTTTCCGCCGGAGCGCCTGGCGACATCAGAAGATTAGCACGTCGTCGGGGGTGGATTCACATCCGTTGTTTCGGGGCCCCGGCCCGCGAACAGAGACAGGGAGGGGAGGAACGGAGAAGACGACGGGAACACGGCGAACCGGACCCCGCCGCACCCACTCCTCCACGGTGCACCCGGGGTGCGGGACACTGTCATGAGGCCCCCTCTACGATCCCTGTGAGAGGTGACACTCATCCACAGGCCAGAGAAGGGGAACCAGCCGATTTCCCGACGCGTGGATACGATCAGTAAGCAGTACCAGGACGGCAACGACGGAGGAGGTGCCCCATGGGAGTCCTGAAGCGATTCGAGCAGCGACTCGAAGGCCTGGTCAACGGCACCTTCGCCAAGGTCTTCAAGTCCGAGGTCCAGCCCGTCGAGATCGCGGGCGCCCTCCAGCGGGAGTGCGACAACAACGCGACGATCTGGAACCGCGAGCGGACCGTCGTCCCCAACGACTTCATCGTCGAGCTGAGCGCGCCGGACTACGAGCGCCTCAGCCCGTACTCGGGCCAGCTCGGCGACGAGCTGTCCGGCCTGGTCCGCGACTACGCCAAGCAGCAGCGGTACACCTTCATGGGGCCGATCAAGGTCCACCTGGAGAAGGCGGACGACCTCGACACCGGGCTGTACCGGGTGCGCAGCCGCACCCTCGCGTCGAGTACGTCACAGTCGCAGGCTCCCGCGGGCCCGGCAGGCCTCGCGGGCCCCGCAGGCCCGGCCGCACCGGCCGGACCCGCACCGAGCGGTCGCCCCGGCGGTTACGGATACCCCCCGGCCGGCGCCCCTCCCATGCCCGCGGCCCCGCCGCCCGGCATGAACCGTCCGCCCGCCGCCGGCCGCCCGCCGGCCGGTCCGGGCCCCATGCCCGGCGCCCAGGTGCGCCGCTGGATCGAGATCAACGGCACGCGCCACCAGATCTCCCGCCCGACGCTCGTGCTGGGCCGCAGCACCGACGCCGACGTGCGGATCGACGACCCCGGCGTATCGCGCCGCCACTGCGAGATCCGGACCGGAACGCCCTCGACGATCCAGGATCTCGGGTCCACCAACGGCATCGTGGTGGACGGGCAGCACACCACCCGCGCTACGCTCCGCGACGGCTCGCGGATCGTCGTGGGCAGTACCACCATCGTTTACCGGCAAGCCGAAGGGTGAAGCGGGGGCAATGTCAGAGCTGACCCTCACGGTCATGCGGTTGGGTTTCCTCGCCGTACTGTGGCTGTTCGTCATCGTGGCCGTTCAGGTCATCCGCAGCGACCTGTTCGGTACGCGTGTCACGCAGCGCGGTTCGCGCCGTGACGGCGCGCGCCCGCAGCAGACGGCACGGCAGGGTTCCGCCCCTCCGCCCCAGCGCCAGCAGGCCGGCCGCCAGCGCCGCGGCGCGCCGACCAAGCTGGTCGTGTCCGAGGGCAGCCTGACCGGCACCACGGTCGCGCTCCAGGGCCAGACCATCACGCTGGGCCGGGCGCACGACTCCACGATCGTGCTGGACGACGACTACGCCTCCAGCAGGCATGCCAGGATCTACCCGGACCGTGACGGCCAGTGGATCGTCGAGGATCTCGGGTCCACCAACGGCACGTATCTCGACCGGACCCGACTCACCACCCCGACCCCCATTCCGCTGGGCGCGCCGATCCGCATCGGCAAGACCGTCATCGAGCTGCGGAAGTAGTACGACAATGAGCGAGCGGAGCGAGCGAGCCGCAGCGGTGGCGCCCACAGGCGACCGGCACCGGCTCCCGACCGGAGGGTGGGCAGTGTGGCTCGAGACCGGCTGTACCCCGAGGCAGAGTCGACAGGGCAGGTGCGCATGAGCCTTTCACTGCGCTTCGCCGCCGGATCGCACAAGGGCATGATCCGCGAGGGCAACGAGGACTCGGGTTACGCCGGTCCCCGCCTGCTCGCGATCGCCGACGGCATGGGGGGCCAGGCCGCCGGCGAGGTCGCCTCCTCCGAGGTGATCTCCACGATCGTCACCCTCGACGACGACGTGCCCGGCTCGGACATCCTCACCTCGCTCGGCACGGCCGTGCAGCGCGCCAACGAGCAGCTGCGGATGATGGTCGAGGAGGACCCGCAGCTCGAGGGCATGGGCACCACCCTGACCGCCCTGCTGTGGACGGGCCAGCGCCTCGGCCTGGTCCACGTCGGCGACTCGCGCGCGTACCTGCTGCGCGACGGCGTGCTGACGCAGATCACGCAGGACCACACCTGGGTGCAGCGGCTGGTCGACGAGGGCCGCATCACCGAGGAGGAGGCCACCACCCACCCGCAGCGCTCGCTGCTGATGCGCGCCCTGGGCAGCGGCGACCACGTCGAGCCGGACCTGTCCATCCGCGAGGTGCGGGCCGGGGACCGGTATCTCATCTGCTCCGACGGCCTGTCCGGCGTCGTCTCCCACCAGACGATGGAGGAGACCCTCGCCAGCTACCAGGGCCCCCAGGAGACCGTCCAGGACCTGATCCAGCTCGCGCTGCGCGGCGGCGGCCCCGACAACATCACCGTGATCGTCGCGGACGTCCTCGACGTGGACGGCGGCGACACCCTCGCCGGTCAGCTCAGCGACACCCCGGTCATCGTCGGCGCGGTCGCCGAGAACCAGCCGCAGCTGAACGACGGCGGCGCCATGGAGACCCCGGCGGGCCGCGCCTCCGGCCTCGGCCGCCCGGCCCCGCAGGCGCCGCAGGGGGGCTTCGGCCCGCCCGGCAGCGGCGGCGACCTCGGCTACGGCTCCGGTATGCCGCCCGAGGGCTCCTTCGGCGCGTACGGCGACGACGACTTCACCAAGCCCCGCAAGAGCCGCGCCTGGCTGAAGCGCTCCTTCTTCATCGTGCTCGCGCTGGCCGTGGTCGGCGGCGGTCTGTACGGCGGCTACCGCTGGACGCAGACGCAGTACTACGTCGGCGCCAACGACGAGCACGTCGCGCTCTATCGCGGCATCAGCCAGGACCTGGCGTGGATCTCGCTCTCGGAGGTCGAGAAGGACCACCCCGAGATCGAACTCAAGTACCTCCCCGAGTACCGGCGCAAGCAGGTCGAGGAGACCATCACCGGCGGCAGCCTCGCCAAGGCGCAGGCGAAGGTCGCGGAGCTCGCCGCCCAGGCCTCCGCCTGCAAGAAGCTGGAGCAGCGCCGGGAGGCGGCGGACCGCGCGAACACCGCACCGCCCGGTGAGGGCCAGGCCGGCGGCACGACCGGCGTCCCCACCACCACCAAGCCCACCGCAGCCACTGCCACTCCTTCCCCGGGCCCCAGCCTCTCGGAGGAGGAGCAGAAGCTGGCCTCGAACTGCGGCAAGCAGTAAGGACCCGTAGGGGGGCCTTTCACCACCATGAGCGTTGTCACCAACACGACCACCATCGGCGCGATCGACCTGCCGAGCCGCCGCAACACCGAACTGGCGCTGCTCGGCTTCGCCGTCGCCATCCCGGTGTTCGCGTACCTCAACGTCGGCCTCGCCCTGGACGGCAAGGTCCCGGCGGGCATGCTCGGGTACGGCGTCGGGCTGGCGCTGCTCGCGGGTGTCGCGCACCTGCTGGTGCGGAAGTTCGCGAAGTACTCCGACCCGATCCTGCTGCCGCTGGCGACGCTGCTCAACGGCCTGGGGCTGGTGCTGATCTGGCGGCTGGACCAGTCGCCGCGCATCATCGCGCGGTACGACACCTTCACCCCGGACGCGCCCAAGCAGCTGATGTACTCGGCGATCGGCGTCGCGCTGTTCCTGCTGGTGCTGATGTTCCTGAAGGACCACCGCGTCCTGCAGCGCTACACGTACATCTCCATGGTGGCGGCGATCGTCCTGCTGCTGCTGCCGCTCGTGCCGGGTCTCGGTGCCGACGTCTTCGGCGCCAAGATCTGGATCAGGGTGGGGCCGTTCTCCATCCAGCCCGGTGAGTTCGCGAAGATCGTGATCGCGGTCTTCTTCTCCGGCTACCTGATGGTGAAGCGCGACGCGCTCGCGCTGGCCAGCCGCCGCTTCATGGGGCTGTACCTGCCGCGCGGCCGCGACCTCGGCCCGATCCTCACCATCTGGGCCGTCAGCCTGCTCATCCTGGTCTTCGAGAACGACCTCGGTACGTCGCTGCTGTTCTTCGGCATGTTCGTGATCATGCTGTACGTGGCGACCGAGCGGACCAGCTGGATCATCATGGGTCTGCTGATGGCCGTGGGCGGCGCGGTCGTCGTCGGCTCGACCGCCAGCCACGTCAAGTCCCGTGTGGCCGCCTGGCTCGACCCCTTCGAGTGCCTCAAGACGGCGCCCGAGGGGTCCAACATGGCCGCCGCCTGCGACCAGATGTCCCAGGTGCTGATGTCGTTCGGCTCCGGCGGCACCCTCGGCGCCGGACTCGGCCAGGGCAACTCCGACCTCATCGGCTTCGCCGCCAACTCCGACTTCATCTTCGCCACCGTCGGCGAGGAACTCGGCCTCGCGGGCGTCATGGCGTTCCTGCTGATGTACGCGCTGATCGTCGAGCGCGGCATCCGCACCGCGCTGGCCGCCCGCGACCCGTTCGGCAAGCTCCTCGCGACCGGCCTGTCCGGCGCCTTCGCCCTCCAGATCTTCGTGGTGGCCGGCGGTGTCATGGGCCTCGTCCCGCTGACCGGTATGACCATGCCGTTCCTCGCGTACGGCGGTTCGTCCGTGATCGCGAACTGGGCCCTGATCGCCATCCTGCTGCGGATCAGCGACACCGCGCGCCGTCCCGCGCCGGCCCCCGCCCCGTCCCCCGACGCCGAGATGACCCAGGTGGTCCGACCGTGAACAAGCCCCTGCGCCATATCGCGATCTTCTGCGGACTGCTGGTGCTCGCCCTGCTCATCCGGGACAACTGGATCCAGTACGTCCGCGCCGGGGAGCTGTCCGCGCACGAGCGCAACAAGCGCGTCACCATCGAGCGGTACGCCAACCCGCGCGGCAACATCATCGTCGACGGCAAGCCGATCACCGGCTCCGTCGACTCGAAGGACCCCTTCTACAAGTACAAGCGCACCTACATCGACGGCCCCATGTGGGCGCCGGTCACCGGCTACGCGTCGCAGGCGTACGACGCCAACCAGATCGAGAAGCTCGAGGACGGCATCCTCACCGGCAACGACGACCGGCTCTTCTTCGACCGCACCATGTCGATGTTCACGGGCGACAAGAAGAGGGGCGGCGACGTGATCACCACCCTCAACGGCGCCGCCCAGAAGGCCGCCTTCGAAGGCCTCGGCAAGAAGAAGGGCGCCGTCGCCGCCATCGAGCCGTCCACCGGCAAGATCCTGGCGCTCGCCTCGACCCCGTCGTACGACCCGTCGACCTTCGCCGGCTACAGCGCGAAGGACGAGAAGGCCTGGGTCGCGCTGGAGAAGGACAAGGACAAGCCAAAGCTGAACCGCGCGCTGCGCGAGGTCTACCCTCCCGGCTCCACCTTCAAGGTGCTGACCGCCGCGGCTGCCCTGGAGACCGGCAAGGTCACCGACATCAACGCGCCGACGGACACGCCGGAGCCGTACATCCTCCCCAACACGCGCACGCCCATGAAGAACCACGCCCAGGGGTGCGAGAACGCCACGCTCAACCGGGCCATGGAGGTCTCCTGCAACTCGGTCTTCGCCAAGCTCGGTGACGAGGTCGGGCGTGACGAGATGGTGAAGATGGCGGAGAAGTTCGGCTTCAACAACGGGGAGATCGACACCCCCGTCCGCGCCGCCAAGTCGGTCTACGACACGCAGATGGACCGCCCGGGCAACGCGCTCTCCTCCATCGGCCAGTTCAACACCGCCACCACCCCCCTCCAGATGGCCATGGTCACCGCGGCGATCGCCAACGACGGCAAGCTGATGAAGCCGTACATGGTCGACCACGTCACCGGCCCCGACCTGGACATCCTCGAGCGCAACGAGCCCGAGGAGATGAGCCGGCCGATGTCCGGGAAGACCGCGCAGCTGGTCCAGCAGATGATGGAGAACGTCGTCGAGAACGGCACCGGCCGCAAGGCGGCCATCGACGGCGTCACGGTCGGTGGCAAGACGGGTACCGCGCAGCACGGCGAGAAGAACAAGGCCCGCCCCTACGCGTGGTTCATCTCATACGCGAAGACCGACAGCGGCTCTCCGGTCGCCGTAGCGGTTATCGTCGAAGACTCCGACGCGACCCGCGACGACATCAGCGGTGGCGGCCTGGCCGGACCCATCGCGCGCGATGTGATGAAGGCGGTTCTGGACAGCAAGAAGTGACGGCTGTGGCTGTGTACCGGTCGCGTATCAGCTGGCGGTCGCGGTCCGCACGGCTCGCCGTGGCCGGTAGCGTATGCGCGGACAGCACACCGCCGGACCACACAGAGGGGTGCGGTCGGGACTGACGGAGAGGGCTGGAACAGTTATGGAAGAGCCGCGTCGCCTCGGCGGCCGGTACGAGCTGGGCTCGGTGCTCGGCCGCGGTGGCATGGCGGAGGTCTACCTCGCCCACGACACCCGGCTCGGTCGCACCGTCGCCGTGAAGACGCTGCGGGCCGACCTCGCCCGTGACCCGTCCTTCCAGGCCCGGTTCCGCCGTGAGGCCCAGTCGGCCGCCTCGCTCAACCACCCGGCGATCGTCGCGGTCTACGACACCGGCGAGGACTACGTCGACAACATCTCCATCCCGTACATCGTGATGGAGTACGTCGACGGCTCCACCCTGCGTGAGCTGCTGCACTCCGGGCGCAAGCTGCTGCCCGAGCGCACGCTGGAGATGACCGTCGGCATCCTCCAGGCCCTGGAGTACTCGCACCGCGCCGGCATCGTCCACCGCGACATCAAGCCGGCCAACGTCATGCTGACCCGTACCGGCCAGGTCAAGGTCATGGACTTCGGCATCGCCCGCGCCATGGGCGACGCCGGTATGACCATGACCCAGACCGCCGCCGTGATCGGCACCGCCCAGTACCTCTCCCCGGAGCAGGCCAAGGGCGAGCAGGTCGACGCCCGCTCCGACCTGTACTCCACCGGCTGCCTGCTGTACGAGCTGCTGACCGTGCGCCCGCCCTTCGTGGGCGACTCGCCGGTCGCGGTGGCGTACCAGCACGTGCGCGAGGAGCCGCAGCCGCCGAGCAACTTCGACCCCGAGATCACGCCCGAGATGGACGCCATCGTCCTGAAGGCGCTGGTCAAGGACCCGGACTACCGCTACCAGTCGGCCGACGAGATGCGCGCCGACATCGAGGCGTGCCTCGACGGCCAGCCGGTCGCCGCGACCGCCGCCATGGGCGCCGTCGGCTACGGCGGGTACGCCCCCGACGAGCAGCCGACGACGGCGCTGCGCCAGGCAGACCCGGCCGGGCAGACGTCGATGCTGCCGCCGATGAACCCGGACGACGGCGGCTACGGCTACGACGACCGCCCGGACCGCCGCCGCCAGCGGAAGTCGAGCACCTCGACCGTGCTGCTGGCCCTGGCGGGCATCCTGGTGCTGGTCGGCGCGATCCTGATCGGCCGATCCGTCTTCGACAGCAAGGACGGCGCCACCCAGGTGCCGGTGCCGAACGTGGTCGGCCAGACGCTGGAGAAGGCACAGGCCCAGGCAACCAACGCGGACGTCAAGGTCACCCGGGCCGGCACCGAGCGCTGCGACCAGCCCAAGGACAGCATCTGCCGGCAACTGCCCGCTGCCGCCCCGGGCGCCCAGATGAACCAGGGCGACACCATCCAGGTCTGGCTCTCCGAGGGTGCCCCGAAGATCGAGCTGCCGGACGTCACGGAGAAGTCCGAGGAGAGCGCGACGCAGGCGCTCCAGGACAAGGGCTTCAAGGTCGACGTGAAGTACGAGGAGTCCGAGCAGCAGCCGGGCGAGGTGATCCGGCAGAGCCCCGAGGGCGGCACCCAGCAGGAGAAGGGCGCCACGGTCACCCTCACGGTCTCCAAGCAGGCCCAGGTGAACGTGCCCCCGGTCACCGGCCAGCAGTTCGACGCCGCGAAGAGCCAGCTGGAGACGCTGGAGTTCAAGGTCAAGCGGGAGGACGTCGACTCCGACCAGCCCGCGGGCACCGTCCTGGACCAGAACCCGCCCGGCAACAGCAAGGCCTCCAAGGGCAGCGAGATCACCCTGAAGGTCTCCAAGGGCCCGCAGCAGCAGGCGCAGGTGCCGCAGCTGGTCGGGCAGCAGCTCGGCCAGGCCAAGCAGGCGCTCCAGCAGGCGGGGCTCCAGCTCGGCAACGTGGACGGCCCGAAGGACGACACCGCCTTCGTGGTCGCCCAGGACCCGCCGCCGGGCACCCCGGCCCAGCCGAACCAGCCGGTCAACGTGAAGACCATGGGCGGCAACGGCAACGGCAACAACGGCGACGGGAACGAAGGCGACGGCGGCTTCTTCGGCGGCCCCACGGGGGCCGTCCTCCCCAAGGACTGACACCCGGGACGCCCGCGTACGACGGAGCCCCGGCACCCACCTCAGTGAGGGTGCCGGGGCTCCGTCGTAGGCGGCTAGCGCAGCTCCGCGGGCGGGGTGCGCCGGGCGTCGACCTTCTCCGTGCGCTCCAGCTCGCCCCAGACGATGTAGCGGTAGTCCGAGGTGTAGACCGGCGTGCAGGTCGTCAGGGTGATGTAGCGGCCCGGCTTCGTCTTGCCCGACTCCTTCGGGACCGGGTCCAGGACGCGGACGTTGAACTTCGACGTCTCCGGGAGGGTCTTGTAGACCTTGTAGACGTACCAGAGGTCCTTCGTCTCGAAGACGATCGCGTCGCCGTGCTTCAGCTTGTGGATGTTGTGGAACTTCGCCCCGTGGCCGTCGCGGTGCGCGGCCAGGGTGAAGTTGCCCTGCTTGTCGGAGGGCAGCGCGGACGCGATGGGGTCCGTGTAGTAGCCGGCGACGCCGTGGTTGAGGGTGTCGGCGTCGGTGCCCTTCTTGACCAGCACCTCGCCGTTCTTCATCGCCGGTACGTGGAGGAAGCCGATGCCGCCCTTGGTGTCGAGCGCGCCGGGGGCCGCCGAGACCCATGCGTGGCGTACGTCGTCGCCCTGCTTGTCCGCCTCGCGGTCGGCCAGCACGTTCGTCCACCACAGGGAGTAGACGACGAACAGGCCCATCACCAGGCCCCCGGTGATCAGCAGTTCACCGAAGACACTGATGACGCCGGCGATCCGGCTGCGCGCACGTGCCACTGCATCTGTCCCGTCAAGAAGTCTGGAAGTCGGTCGTCAGCCTACGAGCGCGTCCGGTTTCCCCTTGCTGCGTGGGCGTTCCTCGACCATCTTGCCCCACACGATCAGGCGGTACGTACTGGTGAACTCGGGGGTGCAGGTGGTGAGCGTGAGGTAGCGGCCCGGGCCCGTGAAGCCGGAGCCGTCGGGGACCGGCTGGATCACCGAGATGTTGGAGGGCGGCGTCTGCGGCAGGATGCTCGTCATCTCGTACGTGTAGAACGCGTCCTGGGTCTCGACGACGATGGGGTCGCCCGGCTGGAGGCGGTTGATGTAGCGGAACGGTTCGCCGTGGGTGTTGCGGTGCCCGGCGACCGCGAAGTTGCCCTGCTTGTCGGAGGGCATGGCGGTCTTCAGCGGGCCCTCGGCGTAGTGGCCGACCATGCCGCGGTCGAGGACCTTCTCCTTGTCGATGCCCTCGGCGATCGGCACGACGACGTCGAGCTTCGGGATGTACATGATCGCGAACCCCTGGCCGGGCTCGAACGCGCCGGGCTTGCGCCCCTCGGCCCAGGCTTCCTCGATGCCCTTCTTCGCCTGGTCGGCCTGTAGTCCGGCGCGGACGTTGGTCCACCACAGCTGGTACGTGACGAAGAGGAGCATCACGACGCCGAAGGTGATGAACAGCTCGCCCACCACGCGGCTCGCGACCACGCCGACGCTGTCCTTGCGGGCGCGGGCGGCGCGCCGGGCCTCGACGCGCGACAGCGGCCGGTCGGGCCCGGCGGACGGGGGCGGTGCGGCCGGCGCCGGGGCGTGCTTGCCCGCGCGGCGGCGGCCGCGGCCCTTGGCGGCCCTGCGGCGCTCGGCGCGGCCGCCGGTCGGAGGGAGGTCGGGCGTGGGGCTGTCGGGTGTGGGGCTGTCCAGCGGAGGGCCGGCCGCCACGCGCCGGGTGTCCTCCGTGCGGAGGGCCATCGTCTCCGGGTCGGGGGCTTCCGGAACCTCGTACGGAGGGGTCTCGTACCCCGGCGCCTCGTACGCCGGCGCCTCGTACGCCGGCGGCGCCTCAAGCGGAGGATCTGGTTCCGCCGGTAGGTTCGCGGCCCGGAACCACGGCGAACCGTGCTCGCGCTCCGGGCGCACGGGGGTCACGCGACGGCCTTGCCCACCACCGGCGCGAGCCCTGCCGACCGGCCGACCGCGCCGGTGTCGCCGCACTGCTCCAGCCAGTTGGCGAGCATCAGGTGCCCGTGCTCCGTGAGCACCGACTCCGGGTGGAACTGGACGCCCTCCACCGCGAGGTCGCGGTGGCGCAGCCCCATGATGATGCCGTCCTCCGTCCACGCCGTGACCTCGAGCTCGTCGGGCAGGTCGCCCGGCTCGGCGGCCAGCGAGTGGTACCGGGTCGCGGTGAAGGGCGACGGCAGCCCGGCGAAGACGCCCCGCCCCTCGTGCGTGACGAGCGAGGTCTTGCCGTGCAGCAGCTCGGGGGCGCGGTCGACGACACCGCCGTACGCCACGGCCATCGACTGCATGCCGAGGCACACGCCGAAGACGGGGACACCGGTGCCGGCGCAGTGCCGGACCATGTCGACGCAGACCCCGGCCTCCTCGGGCGTACCGGGGCCGGGCGACAGCAGGACGCCGTCGAAGCCGTCCTGCGCGTGGCTCAGCTCGACCTGGTCGTTGCGCCGGACCTCGCACTCGGCGCCCAGCTGGTACAGGTACTGGACCAGGTTGAAGACGAAGCTGTCGTAGTTGTCGACTACGAGGATGCGCGCGCTCACTGACCGTCCACCGTCACATCATTGAACGGAAGCAGAGGCTCCGCCCAGGGGAACACGTACTGGAAGAGCACGTAGACCACCGCCAGGATCAGGACGAGCGAAATGACCGCCCGCACCCAGGCGTTGCCCGGCAGATGCCGCCAGATCCAGCCGTACATGACGTCTGCTGGTCCTTCCTCGAATGCCCTTCGATACCGAACCCAGAGTACGGGTCCGCACCGCCCGGATGGGTCAGCTGTCCAAAGCAGGTGGTTCGCCCCAGGTCGTGTCCCTAGGAAGTGGGCTTGGCGTAGTGGAGGTCCACGGGGCCGGAGTAGCCGGGGAGGGAGACCTTGTCGTGCTCGTCGACCTTCCAGCCCAGGCCGTACGCCTTCACGTACAGCAGGTAGTTCTGGATGGCCGTGGAGCCCTCCAGGGCGCGCTGGAGCCTTCCGGTGTCACCCACCGCCGTGATCTTGTACGGCGGGGAGTAGACGCGGCCCTGGAGGATGAGGGTGTTGCCGACGCAGCGGACCGCGCTGGTGGAGATCAGCCGCTGGTCCATGACGCGGATGCCCTCGGCGCCGCCCTTCCACAGGGCGTTGACGACCGCCTGGAGGTCCTGCTGGTGGATCACCAGGTCGTTGGCCTGCGGCTCGGGGTAGCCGGGGGCCGCCTGGGCATTGGGCGGGGCGTCGTTGAGGGTGACGGTCAGGCCGCGGCCGGCGACGGGCGTCGTGCCCGCGGTCTTCTCCAGGGCGCCGAGCCTCTCGTCCTCCGCCTTGGTGGAGCCGTCGTCGCGGCGGGCGAGGGCGTCGACCTCACCGCGTACCACCGCGGTGGACTCGTCGAGCTCGGCGTTCTTCCGGCTGCGCTCGCGGATCAGGTCGGAGAGTTTCAGCAGCGAGGCGTCCTCGCGGATGTTGGTGCCCTGGGCGGTGTTGAAGCTCGTCACGAAGATCAGGCCGGCGAGGGCGAAGACGCCGGCGGTGAGCACCCGGACCGGTCGCCAGGTGCGGCGCCGGGCGGGCTCTGCTGGAGAGTCGGCGGAATTGCTCAACGTACCCTTATCTCCTTCAGCGCCGCGGAAGCACTACGCTAACGGACGCCCGGGCGACGCAGTGGTCCCCCTCGGTCTCAGCCCCGGCGACACCAGCACACGCCACAGTTTCCCTGCGCGGTAACGCAGCGCATCGACAGGAGAGTCCCTCGTGCCGAAGTCACGTATCCGCAAGAAGGCCGACTTCACGCCGCCGCCGGCCGCGAAGCAGGCGACCACCATCAAGCTGACCAACCGCAGTTGGGTGGCGCCGGTGATGCTGGCTCTCTTCGCCATCGGGCTTGCCTGGATCGTCGTCTTCTACGTCACCGACGGCTCGCTGCCCATCAAGTCGCTCACCAACTGGAACATCGTCGTCGGCTTCGGCTTCATCGCCGGCGGCTTCGGCGTCTCCACCCAGTGGAAGTGACGCCCGGGAAGTGACGGCTTCCGCTTCGGCTGAGCCGTCAAGCCGTGCCCAGAGGTTATCCACAGCGTTGTGCACAGGCCAGTGGAAAAAGGTCAGACGATCTGTGGATAACCTCCACGGTGTTGACGCCGATGTGACTACGCCCGCCCCTCGCCCCGCCGCGTAAAACCGCAGGTCAACAGTGAGGGGCACAGGCGTTCCCCACCCGGTGCACAAGATCCGCCACCCGCTGTGGACAACGATGGGGAAAGCTTCCGCTCAGCTGAGCGCGACAGTCCTCAGAACCACGGTGCCGAGCGTCAACACGAGGACCAGCCCGCAGGCCGCCCACTGGGTCACCCTCCGCCGCTCGCGCGGGCCGCCGACCATCCCGTACGCGATCACCGCACCGGCGACCAGGCCGCCGATGTGCGCCTGCCAGGCGATGTTGTCCCAGAAGAAGGTCAGCACCAGGTTCAGTACGAGCAGGGTCATCACCGGCCGCATGTCGTACTTGAGCCGCCGCACCAGCACCACCGTCGCCCCCAGCAGGCCGAAGACCGCGCCGGACGCCCCGAGCGACGGCTGGTTCTGCGCCGCGACGAAGTAGGTGAAGGCGCTGCCCGCGAGCGCGGAGAGCAGGTAGAGGGCGAGGTAGCGCACCCGCCCGAGCGCGGCCTCCAAGGGGCCGCCCAGCCACCACACCCCGAGCATGTTGAAGCCGATGTGCCAGATCTCCCAGTGCAAGAACGCCGCCGTCAGCAGCCGGAACCACTCACCCTCCGCGACACCGACCACCTCGCCGAACTGGGGGACGAAAGCCAGCCCGATGAGGTCCAGCCGGTCCAGCAGCTCCGGCTTGGCCCGTACCGCCAGGAACACGGCCAGGTTCACGGCGATGAGGATCTTGGTGATGAGCTGCGGGTCGCCGGCCGTGATCACCCCGCCCGCGACCGTCCGCGGCCGGCTCGCCGAGGGCGCGTGGCCCGTGCCGGACCCGCCCCGCACGCACTCCGGGCACTGGAAGCCGACCGACGCCTCCATCATGCAGTCCGGGCAGATCGGCCGCTCGCAGCGGGTGCACCGGATACCGGTCTCCACGCCCGGGTGGCGATAGCAGCTCGGCGCCTGCGCCTGCTCCATGGGGTTCCCCTCTCAACGCGACGCCCCGTCCATCCTTAGGGACGGACGGGGCGGGGCGAAAAGTGCCCGGTCAGGCCTCAGCTCTTACGGGACTCGATCACGACGGACTGGATGACCACGTCCGTCACCGGACGGTCCGTGCGCGAGCTGGTCTCGGCGTCGGCGATGGCGTCCACGACCCGCTTGCTCGCCTCGTCCGCGACCTCACCGAAGATGGTGTGCTTGCCGGTCAGCCAGACGGTCGGCGAGACGGTGATGAAGAACTGCGAGCCGTTGGTGCCCGGGCCGGCGTTGGCCATGGCCAGCAGGTACGGCTTGTTGAAGGACAGCTCCGGGTGGAACTCGTCGGCGAACTCGTACCCGGGGCCGCCGGTGCCGTTGCCGAGCGGGTCGCCGCCCTGGATCATGAAGCCGCTGATGACCCGATGGAAGACCGTGCCGTTGTAGAGCGGGTCCGTGGTCTTCACGCCCGTTTCCGGGTTGGTCCACTCGCGCTCGCCCTTGGCGAGCTCCACGAAGTTCCTGACCGTCTTCGGGGCGTGGAACGGCAGGAGCCGGATCGCGATGTCGCCCATGGTGGTCTTGAGGGTGGCGTAAAGCTGCTCGGCCACGGTGCGCCTTCCGTAAGTCTGGTCTGACGTCTGCCGATCCTCCCACGGGAGAGGGCCGATGCCCCGGATGCCCGTACCGCATGCCGACCACGACGGCGGCAGGCATGATTTCAAAAAGGACGGAAAGGCGAATAGCGACCCCGCCACCGAGGAGGAGGATCCCGTGACCCGCAAGGACAGCGTGCGCGCCGCGACCGATTCGGCAATGGACAGCGTGCGGCACGCCGCGGAAGTGGTGGCGCCCTACGCGAGCACGGCGAAGGACTCGGCCGTGCACTACGCGACCGAAGCGCGCGTACGGGTCGCGCCGAAGGTCTCGAACGCCGCCCATCAGGCTCGTACGCAGGCCCGCGCCCAGTACGCCACGATGGTCGCGCCCCACGTGCCGCCGAAGCTCGACCAGGCCGCGCACCGCGCGGTGACGCAGACCCGCAGGGCCGCGCGCGAGGCGGCGCGGTACACGGCGCCGCGCATGGAGAAGGCGATGGCGGCGGCCCAGCCCGTACGGGCGGAGGCGATGAACCGCTCGGCCGCGGCGGTGGCCGCGCTGCGGGGCCAGGTGACGGCCCAGGAGATCCAGCGGCTCGTCCGGAGGCACGAGCGCCGGGCGAGGACCGGGCGGATGTTCAAGAAGGTGGCGGCCGTCGGGATGCTGGCGGGTGCCGCGTTCGCCGCGTGGAAGTGGTGGGACAAGCAGGCCAACCCGGACTGGCTGGTGGAGCCCCCGGCCGCGACCGAGGTCTCGGAGGGCCCGCTGACGTCGGTCGACGGCAGCCTGGGGCCGCTGGACCCGGAGGTGGAGGCCAAGCAGGCGGAGAGCGAGTCGTCCGAGCGGAACCGCGAGGACCGCCCCTGAACCGGGCCCGTCAGGCCGCGAGGGCCAGGTCCGTCAGGTCCGGCTCGGCAGGGGCGGCAGCCGGCAGATGGCGCACGGAGGGCGACGACCCGTGCGCCTCGGCGCGGATGCGCTGCTTGATCGTGGGCGGCAGGGCCCGGGGCCGTACGGGCCCGGGCGACGCCCCGCGCTGCACCGGTACGGACACGGAGGCGGAGCCGGATACGGAGGCGGCGGCGGCCGGGGCCGGCGCCGTCCGCGCCGCGGTGCCGCGGCCGAAACCCAGAGCGCCGAGGAGCGCGGTCAGCAGGGCGATCAGCGGAGAGATGAGCGTCCGGACGTACGACGTGAACCTGACGGCGGCCATGGCCCCTCGCTTTCTTGGGCGATTTGCATACCTTTCTCATGATGTGTATGGGGGCCGGGATCGCGAGCACCGGCGCCGCGCCCCGGCAGATCTTCCGATGAACAGCACTCGTCCGGCGTAACAGAAGTGGCGGACCGCGAGGACGGGCCAGAGGACGGGCCGCCTCAGGCGGCGGTGAACCTCCGGCGCCAGGCCAGCGACACGTACACGAGCGCCACCAGCACCGGGACCTCGATGAGCGGGCCGACGACGCCGGAGAGGGCCTGGCCGGACGTCACGCCGAAGGTGGCGATGGCGACCGCGATCGCGAGCTCGAAGTTGTTGCCGGCGGCGGTGAAGGCGAGGGTCGCGGTGCGGTCGTACGCGAGGCCGATGGCCTTGCCGAGGGCGAAGGTGCCGAACCACATGACCGCGAAGTACACGAGCAGCGGGAGCGCGATCCGGGCGACGTCGAGCGGCTGCGAGGTGATGGTCTTCCCCTGGAGGGCGAAGAGGATGACGATCGTGAAGAGCAGGCCGTAGAGGGCCCACGGGCCGATCTTCGGCAGGAAGCCGCCCTCGTAGGACTCCCGGCCGAGCTTCTTCTCGCCGATCCGGCGGGTAAGGAAGCCCGCGAGGAGCGGGATGCCGAGGAAGATGACGACGTTGAGCGCGATCTTCCCCATGGAGATGTCGAGCGACGCGCCGTTGCCGAGGCCGAGCCAGCCGGGCAGCAGGTCCAGGTAGAACCAGCCGAGCACGCCGAAGGCGAGGACCTGGAACACGCTGTTGAGCGCCACCAGCACGGCCGCCGCCTCGCGGTCGCCGCAAGCCAGGTCGTTCCAGATGATGACCATGGCGATACAGCGGGCGAGGCCGACGATGATCAGGCCGGTGCGGTACTCGGGCAGGTCCGGCAGGAAGATCCAGGCAAGGGCGAACATCACCGCGGGGCCCAGGACCCAGTTGATGACCAGCGACGACACCATCAGCTTCCGGTCACCGGTGACGGCGTCGAGCTTGTCGTAGCGGACCTTCGCCAGGACCGGGTACATCATGATCAGCAGACCGACGGCGATCGGCAGCGAGACCCCGCCGATCTCCACCTTCGCGAGGGCGTCGTTCAGGCCCGGAACCAGGCGGCCGAGGCCGAGGCCCAGCGCCATCGCCAGCAGGATCCATACGGCCAGGAAGCGGTCGAGCGTGGAGAGCTTCGCGACGACGGACGCTGCCTCGGTGGTGGTCGCGGGTGCTTCGGTGCGGGTCACGGACAGGCCCTCTTGTTGTCGGCGGCGGTACGAGCGGTGGCGGCCAGCTCGGCGATTTGGTCGGCGAGTTGCGCGATGACGTCGGGCCGCAGCTTGTAGTACGTGAACCGGCCGCACGGCTCGGTCTCCACGACCCCCGCCTCGCGCAGCACCCTCAGGTGGTTGGAGAGGTTCGTCTGACGCGCACCGGTCTCCTCCACGAGATGGGTGGTGCAGAGCGTCTCGCGGGCGAGCAGGGTCACGATCCGGAGCCTCAGCGGGTCGGCCAGGACCCGGATCAGTTCAGTGTCGACTGACGTCATCATGGACTGATACTGTCACATCACTCCTGGCTGACATATCCGAAGAGAGCCCTCGATGGCCGACAAGCCTTCCGTCCTGTTCGTCTGCGTCCACAACGCCGGCCGCTCCCAGATGGCCGCCGCCTGGCTGAACCACCTCGCCGGGGACCGGATCGAGGTCCGCTCGGCCGGGTCCGCCCCGGCCGACGCCGTCAACCCTGCCGCCGTCGAGGCCATGCGCGAGGTCGGCATCGACATGTCCGCCGAGACCCCCAAGATCCTCACCGTCGACGCGGTCAAGGCGTCCGACGTCTGCATCACCATGGGCTGCGGCGACACCTGCCCGGTCTTCCCCGGCAAGCGCTACCTGGACTGGAAGCTGGACGACCCGGCCGGCCAGGGCGTCGAGGCCGTACGCCCCATCCGCGACGAGATCAAGAAGCTCGTCGAAGGACTCATCGAAGAGATCGACGCCAGCCGGAACCAGCCGGCCAGCACGAACGGGTAGAGCAGGTAGCCGAAGCGGGTGGCCGGAGCCAGGCACATCGCCAGGGCCAGCCCCACGGCCAGGAGGTCCGCCGCCGCGTGGGCGTCCCGCGGCGGCCGCCTGAAGAGGCGGACGCCCACCGCCACGGCACCGAGCACCAGCGCTCCGGTCGCGAGCACGAACCCGCCGGGTACGAACGAGGCCACCAGGCGACCGGGCAGGGGGCTCGCCGCGGGGGAGGCCGCGCCGCCCCTCCCCAGCGGGAAGAGGACGAGCTGCTCCACGAACGTGGCGGGGTGCGCCGCCACGACGGGCGCGACCGCCACCAGGAGCACCCCGCCGGCCGCTCCCGCCGCGCGGAGGGCGGCCCGGCCGCCGCGTACCGAGGCCAGCAGGACCAGCACCACCGGAAGCAGGGGCCACGCCGTCCACTTGAGCGCCGCCGCGGCACCCATCGCGAGCCCCGCACGGCCGGCCGCACCCCGCGAGGCGAGCGCCGGCGCGAGGCACATGAGGCCGACGACCGGGAGGTCGGTGCCGCCGACGGCCAGGGGCAGCGCCACGGCGGGGAAGGCCGCGAGGACCACCAGGGCCTGATGGCGGCCGATACCGGGCCACCGCCGGGCCGCCGGACTCCGGGCCGCCACAGCCCGCGCCGCTCCCGCCATGGACGCGAGGAACGCCGCCGCGAACCACCAACGCGCGTCGGCGAGCGGGAAGTCGCCCCACAGCGCGCGCGGCAGGCCGAACACCGCCATGCCGGGCAGGTAGGGGTTGTAGTCCTCCACACCGAGCGGGCGCTCCACGTACGGGCTGCCGCCGGCCGGCAGCAGGGCCCCGGAGCGCTCCACCACGTCGACTTCCAGCTGGGCACGCCCCCGCGCGACGAGCACCACGAGCGGCACCACCACGGAACCGGCCAGCGCGGCCAGCCTGCCCGGCAGCGCCCGGCCCCGAGCGACGACACACGCGGCGACCGCGTACCCCACGGTCGCCGTGGTGCCCCACAGCCGGTGGGTGCCGAGCGCCGTCACCAGGGCGAGGAGCCCTGCGAACGCCGCGCACACCGCCCATAACGCGGCCTCCCGGCGCGCTCCCGGGACGGTCGACCGGTCTGCCCTCATGCGTACGCCTCCTCGGGTCGGAAGCGAACGACTCTGCGGGCGAAGGGGGGTTGAGGTCGTCACACGGGGGTCGCATCCCTCGGTCACCCCGAGGTACTACTCACCCCGAGGAACGTTCCCGCGGGTCGAAGTCGGCCCACAGCAACTCGGAGTCGTGGACCTCGCCCGTCGGCTTCATGCCCAGGGCGCTCGCGATGCCTGCCGACGCCTCATGACCGGGGTGTACGTGGGCCACGAAGCCGGCCACCCCCTGGGTACGCAGCCACCGGACCATGGTGGAGGCCCCCTCCTTGCCGTAGCCGGCGCCCTGGAAGGCATGGCCGACGACCCAGGCGAGCTCGGCTTCGACACGGTCGGGGGAGGGTCCGGGGCCGTCGGGGGAGGCTTCGACACCGTCGGGGGAGGACCGGTACAGCGTCGCCTGGACCGTTCCGATCAGCTGCCCGTCGGTCTTCCTCCTCAGCATCCAATTCAGCCAACCCTGCCGCCCGTCGGGCGAATGCCCGACGGCCTGCCGCCGATAGCGCCGCTCCAGCTCCTCCCGTGTGGGGGGAGTGCCGCCGATCCACGTGTGCAAACGCTCGTCGCCGAGAATTTCCGCAGCCTCCTCGGCATGCGTGATCGCCAGGGGTTCCAATAGCACACGCGGCCCCTGGAGCGGAGCGGCAGTCGGCCATAAATTCATTTCGGACATGGATGGATCTTAACTCCCGGCGGCAAGGGCCCACCCCCCGGCCACCGGCGGGGATTCTCCCGCGCAGGACCTCTGGGAGAAACGGGTTCGACCCGGTAGCTTGTTTGACCGTTGTAGCGAGCAAGGAAAGCGAGCGAGAAACCTGGGCGCGATCCGCCCAAAAAGGAGGTAAAAGGATGGCGAACGAAACGGAAGTCACCACCCCGAACCCCGATCTTCTGCTCGACGCCGAATTGGACGCGGCGGCGCTGGAAGCCGCGCTTCCCACGCTGGCCGAAAAGCTCGGCATTCTCTCCGCGGAGCTCACCGCGGACGAGCGTGCCGTACTCAGCTCCATCGTGACCTCGGCCAGCATGCACCTGCAGGAGCTGCAGAAGGGCAACGAAGAGGCCCTGTTCATCTTCGCCAAGCCGATCTCGGCGGCCGCCACCCCGGAGATCCGGAACCGCCTGATCGACCTTCCCGGAGAACTCGGGTTCGTCGGGGACTGATCCCTCGTCAAGATAGGCGCTGATCGCACGTACGGACAGTCATCACCCGGGAGAAGGTCAGGGGATCCTCATATGGCATCTGCGGAGGAAGCTTCGGCGTTGGTGCAGCGGTTGTCTCAGCTGTCGACGGATCTGACCGCCGCGGAACGGGAGAACCTGAAATTCCTCCTGAGCATGGCCGCGGGCGGTGTGCTCAGCGGCCATGCTCAACACATTCCGGAAGAATTACGTGAGCGCGCCCTCGGAGCCACGCAGCATTCGCTGCCGAAACTCATAGCCGGGGCGCGGGAGAAGTTCCCCACCGGTGTGGTGTTCCATGGCCGGGGGCCTTTCCTCACCGATGAGGAACGCGAAGCGCTGGACCGGGAATCACGCTCCTGCCGCCCCCGGGCCGAACGCTTCCTCGACCACTACGTGGCCTCCGGCGCCCCCGTGGCCAGGGACATCTCCCTCTCCCGGCCCATCCGCGCGTTCCTCGCCGAGAACGTCGGCCCCATCGCACCGACGCGCCGCGCGAACTACCTGTATTACGACGAGCCCGGGCTCGGTATCGACCCGCACGTCGACAAGGACGAGTTCTCGCTGAACATCCTCACCATGCTCGAACACCGGTCGAGCGGCCCGCAGCGGTCCGAGCTCATCCTTCATCCGCCCGGCCGGGAAGCGATGCGCTTCCACCTCCAGCCGGGCGAGTCCCTGGTCTTCTTCGCGGACAGCGTCACGCACCAGCGCACCAGGACCGTCGCGGACGAGGCGATCCGCCTGGTGTCCTTCGGCTACCGCACGCTTGGGGGAACACATGAGTGACACGTCGACCATGGGCCGACGCCTCGCCGGCCTGCACGAGCGGCTCACGCCCGCCGAGCAGGCGAACCTGAAGCTGATCCTGGGCCTGTCCGCCGGACGCCTGGTGGCGGCGACCGAGGCCGAGGCGGCACCGGGCCGCGCCGCGGTGACCGACGCGCTGGAGATGCTCTGCCCCTACGACGTACCGGACCCGCGCGGGGTGCAGTACCGGGGACGCCCCGCCTTCCTCACCGACGAGCTGCTGGCCTCCCTGATCGAGGAGTCCGACCACGTCGGCAGGACCGCGGTGCCCTACGACGAGCACTACCTCGGCTACGGCGGCCCCCTCGCGAGCCGCGTGGCGACCAGCCGGGAACTGGCCGACCTGGTGGCCACGGTCGTACCGAAGGCGGTGGCGACCGGCGTGGCGAGCTACCTCTACTACCGCGACGCCGGCCAGGGCATCATCCCGCACATCGACACCGACATCTTCTCGCTGAACGTGCTGATGATGCTCGCGCACGACATCCCCGAGGGGACGCCGGAGCCCTCCGCGCTGCACATGCACTACGCGGACGGCAGCAAGGAGCGCTTCCAGCTGGAGCCCGGCGAGGTCGTCATCTTCCTGGCCGGGACGCAGGCGCACAGCCGCACGCCGATCCGGCAGGACGAGCGGGTCTCCATCCTCACGTTCGGCTTCATGCCCGAAGGCGCCCCGCTGGAGAACTACAAGCAATGACCGTCGCCCTCGGAATCCACTGCGGACACGAGTCGTCCTGCGCCGTCGTCCGGGACGGCGTCCTGCTGGCCGCGATCCAGCAGGAGCGGGTCACCCGGCGCAAGTACGACGGCCAGGAGGCGCTGACCAACAGGCTCCCGGTGCGCGAGGTACTGGCCGCGGCCGGCCTGGCGCTGGAGGACGTCGACGTCGTCGTCAGCTCCTTCCAGGCCGCAGGGCCGTCCGGAGTCGGCCTGCAACGCCCCCTGGTGTCCCCCTCCTTCGACCTCTTCGACCCGTTCGACGCCCGCCACCACGTGGTCTCCCACCACCTGGCGCACGCGGCGTCCGCCGTGTACGCGTCCGGCTTCCCGGAGGCGGCGGTGCTGGTCTCGGACAGCGCCGGCACCTCGTCATGGGACGGCGCGGACTTCCACGTCCCGTTCGGGGAGTTCCACCGCACGTACTACAGCGACGCGCCGACCGGCCCGGCCTCGCGGATCCTCACCGAGATGCGGTCCCTGTACGCCTTCCGGCAGGGCCGGTTCGAGCTGCTGGAGCGGGCGTTCAGCGAACCGCACAACCAGCCGGACGTCTTCGTCCAGAGCGAAGCGAGCCTCTACGACAACGTCGCCCGGTTCCTGTTCCGCAAGGAGCACGCCCACGGCCAGCTGATGGCGCTGGCCGCCCTGCCCTTCGAGGGGCCCGCCCGGCTGACCGCCGACGACATCGTCACCCCGGGTCCGCGGCCGAGGCCGCGCAACGGCTGGCAGATCCTGGAAGCGGCCACGGACATCACCCGGAACGCCGACATCGCGCACGCGGTGCAGGAGGCCTTCAACCGGCTCGTCGTCGCCCATGCCGCACGCGCCGTCGCCCTCAGCGGGATACCGGACCTGTGCTGCGCGGGCGGCGTCTTCCTGAACCTGTCGGGCAACACCGCCATCGGCGCGCTGCCGCAGGTCCGGAACCTGTACGTGCCGTCCTGCCCGCACGACGCGGGCATCTCCGTCGGCGCCGCCTACCTCGGCTGGGCACACGCCTCGGCGCGCGCGCCGCGGACGCCGCGACCCGTCTCCCCCCGGAAGGTCACCTCCGACTTCCTGGGGCGCTCCGCCGAACCGATCACACCGCGGGAGGCGCGGCACCAGGGGTACGCCGTCGCCGCGACGGCGGACCTGAGCCGCCGGGCCGCCGAGGTACTGCTCGACGGGGCGGTCGTGGTCCGGTACGCGGGCCGGGCGGAGTTCGGTCCGCGGGCGCTCGGGAACAGGTCGATCCTGTGCCACCCGGTCGCCTGCCGCAACGCCAAGGCGAAGCTGAACGGCATCAAGAAGCGGCAGCCGTGGCGCCCGGTCGCCCCCATGGTGCGGAGCGAGGACCTGGACACGTACTTCATCGGGCCGGGCGAAGCGCCGTTCATGAACTACGACTTCGAGGTGCGCGAGGAACACCGCGCCGTGCTGAAGGAGATCGTCCACGACGACGGCTCGGCACGGGTCCAGACGGTCACGGCCGACGACAACCCCGCGATCCACGCCCTCCTCACCCACATCGCCGCGATGGGGCAGATCCCGGTCCTGGTCAACACGTCCCTCAACGGCCCCGCCCAGCCCATCATCGAGTCCGCGCCGGACGTGCTGGCCTTCGCCCGGCACGCCGACATCGGGTTCGTCCTGACCGAGGACGGCCTGTACGCCTCTCCCACACCGCGGAAGATCCCCGTCCGCCGCCCGGACGCCACGGTGATGGCGGTCTTCGGGGCGGGCGGCACCACCCGCTACGTACTGAGCAACGGCGGCGCCCACGTCACGGTCGGCCGCGACCTCTTCGTATCCCTGCTGGAGCAGGAGTACGTGCTGACCGACGGCACGGCCGCCGACGTCGCCGAGGCCCTGCGCGCCGGCGTCCTGGCGGAAGCGTAAGAACCCGACCGTCCGAGAACCCGAGAAGAGCCCGAGAACGGATGACGTCCACCACCAAACCGCTCAGAGGGAGCGACTCGCTGGCGGTGTCCCTGCCAGTGGCGAACTTCCTCTCCTTCTTCGCCATCGCCGCCGTCGAGTTCTCGGTGCCGTTCGTCGCCGTGGACGCCCTCGGCGCCAACGCGACGATCGTCGCCCTGCTCGGCATCTGCCGCTTCGCGCCGCAGGTGCTGCTCGCCGGGCCGGCCGCCCGGCTGGTCGAACGGTTCGACCAGCGAGCCGTGATGATCGGCTCGGAGCTGCTGCGCGTGGCCGCCTTCGCCCTGGCGGCGCTCGGCCTCGCCTTCGCGCCCGGTGTGGCGCTCGGCGTCTTCTGCCTGGCCAACATCTCCCTGGCCTGCGGCTCCATTCTGACCGCGATCTCCACCCAGGTACTGATCCCGCGGACCTTCACCGACGAAGCCCTGCCGAAGATCTACTCACGCCTCGGCATGGCCGAGTCGTCCGCCGACGCGGCGGCGCCCTTCCTGACCGGCCTCGCCCTGGCCGCGTTCGGCCTGGCACCCACGTACGGCACGGCGGCGGCGCTGGCCCTGGCCGCCTGCGGGCTGCTGCTGGGCATCCCGCGCGTACGGGTGCCGAGCGGCACACCGGAAGACCCGGCGGACCCGGCGGACCCGAAAGACCTGGCAGAAGGCGCCGGGGACCCGCCCGCTCCCCGGAAGAGCACGCTGCGCGGCGGGCTGGCCGTCAACTTCCGCACCCCCGCGCTGCGGACCGTCACCGTCTGGTCCCTCTCGTACAACTTCGGGCAGTGCGTCATCGAGGCCGTCCTGCTGATCACGCTGCTCGACACGACGCCCCTGTCCGCGGCGACCTACGGCGTCATCCGCAGCTGCTCCGTCCTGTTCGCCGTCCTCGGCTCCTACCTCGCCGAACGCCTCCCGCGAGCGCTCCGCAGCGGTTGGGGCACCTCACTGTTCGGCTGCGGGGCCGTCGGCGCCTACACGGTGATCGGGATCGGGGCGTACCTCGGCGGCACCAGGGGACTGCTGCTGGTGCTCCTGGGATTCGTCATCGACGAGTTCTGCTCGGGCGTCGTCCTGGTCCGGGTCCAGACCTTCCGCGCCCGTGCCATCACCGACGCGGAACGCCCCATGGCCACCGCCTCCTACCGCGCGGCGAACCTCACCGCGGTCCCCCTCGGGCTCGCCGTCGGCGGCATCGCCGGCGTCCTGATGAGTTCGGCGACGCTGCTGCTGGCCATCGGCCTCCTCATGGTCGTCCCGGCCGCCCTGATCTGGTCCCGCCCGGTCCGGGAGTCGGAGCCCGTCGCGGCGTGAGGAACGAGGGGAAGTAGCGCGAAAACACCCCCCTGACAGCGTTTCCGCAGGTCAGGGGGGTGCATAGGGTGTGGAGCCTAGGGGAGTCGAACCCCTGACATCTGCCATGCAAAGACAGCGCTCTACCAACTGAGCTAAGGCCCCGCGCCGGCCGACGAGCGGCCGGTGCCGCAGACCAGAGTACCGGGTGCCGGGGGGTGTACCGCAAAAGGATGGGGACTCCCCCGGAACGACCACTCTCCGTAAGATGCTGGGCAGGTTCGCAGCCGCGAACCACAGCGATGGGGAGACGCAATGGATACAGCACAGCAGGAAGCGACCGCGAGAGCCAGAGAGCTCCAGCGCAGTTGGTACGGGGAGCCGTTGGGGGCGCTCTTCCGTCGGCTCATCGACGATCTGGGCCTCAACCAGGCACGTCTCGCGGCGGTGCTCGGGCTGTCGGCTCCCATGCTGTCCCAGCTGATGAGCGGTCAGCGCGCCAAGATCGGCAACCCTGCCGTGGTGCAGCGCGTCCAGGCCCTCCAGGAGCTGGCGAGCCAGGTCGCCGACGGCAGCGTGAGCGCCGCCGAGGCCACCGACCGGATGGACGAGATCAAGAAGTCCCAGGGAGGCTCGGTGCTCACCGGATCCAGCCAGACGACCGCCAGCTCGGGGGCGCCGACGGTCAAGCGCGTGGTCCGGGAGATCCAGTCGCTGCTGCGCTCGGTCTCGGCGGCCGGCGACATCATCGATGCGGCCGACTCGCTCGCACCGACCCACCCGGAGCTGGCAGAGTTCCTCCGGGTGTACGGCGCGGGGCGCACCGCGGACGCGGTCGCCCACTACGAGTCGCACCAGAGCTGACAGCGGGCCGGGCGAAGGCCAGCGGCCGGAAGCGGACGGACGGGGAGCGGCGCAGCGCGATGGGTGAGGTCTTCGCGGGTCGGTACGAGTTGATCGATCCGATCGGGCGTGGTGGTGTGGGCGCCGTCTGGCGTGCCTGGGACCACCGCCGGCGCCGTTACGTCGCGGCCAAGGTGCTCCAGCAGAGCGACGCGCACACGCTGCTGCGCTTCGTACGCGAACAGGCGCTGAGGATCGACCACCCGCACGTCCTCGCCCCGGCCAGCTGGGCCGCGGACGACGACAAGGTGCTGTTCACCATGGACCTGGTGAGCGGCGGGTCGCTGGCCCATGTCATCGGGGACTACGGGCCGTTGCCGCCCCGTTTCGTCTGCACCCTGCTCGATCAGCTGTTGTCCGGACTGGCCGCGGTGCACGCGGAGGGGGTCGTGCACCGCGACATCAAGCCGGCCAACATCCTGCTGGAGGCGACCGGGACGGGGCGGCCGCATCTGCGGCTGTCCGACTTCGGCATCTCCATGCGCAAGGGCGAGCCACGGCTGACCGAGACCAACTACGTGGTCGGCACGCCGGGTTACTTCGCGCCCGAGCAGCTGATGGGTGCGGAGCCCGACTTCCCGGCCGACCTGTTCGCGGTCGGCCTGGTCGCCCTGTACCTGCTGCAGGGTCAGAAGCCCGACGCGCAGGCCCTGGTGGAGTACTTCACGGCGTACGGCACGCCCGGCGCCCCGCAGGGCATCCCGGAGGCGCTGTGGCAGGTCCTGGCGGGCCTGCTCCAGCCCGATCCGCAGGCTCGTTTCCGTACGGCGACGGGGGCGCGCAAGGCGCTGTCGGCGGCGGTCGAGCTGCTGCCCGAAGCCGACGGCACGGAGGAGCCCGTCGAGGTCTTCGACCAACTCGGTCCGCTCCCGGCCGGTTTCGGCCCGGAGGGCCCCGTCACGGCCGCTCCGGAACCGGCACCGGCCCCCGCACCGGCCCCCGCGCCCGAAGCCGTCCCGGTGCCGCCCGTACCCGTGGCCACGCCCGCCCCCGTGACGGCCCCTGTGTACGCGCCGCCCGTTCCGCCCGCGCCGTCCGAGACGGGGAGCTTCCACCTGGCCCCGCCGTCCCAGGCCACGCCGACGCACCCCTACACCGCCGCGGCGCCCGCCCCGAGCCCCGCGCCGAAGCGACCCGGCCCGCCGGCGAAGGTGGCGGTTCCGGTGCTGCTGACCGCGCTGCTCTGCTTCGCGGTCGGCATCTGGGCGCTGACCCAGGTCTGATCAGCCGGCCGGATCAGCCGGTGGGAAGAGCGCGTCGGCGCGCCAGCAGCGTCCACACCCCGAGCCCGAGCACCAGCACGGTCCCGCTGCCGATCCCGGCCGCCGCGACGACCTTCATCGTGTCGCTGCGCTCCGCCTCCGGGCCGCTCTGCCCGCTGGCCGCCCGCTCCTTGTCGTCCTGCGTGACGGCGAAGATCCCGGCCGGCCCGTCGTACGCTGGCGCCGGCCGCGCCTCCCCCCGGACGTTGACGCGCAGCGTCAGCCCGTACGGCTTCTTCCCGAACTTCTCGCCCACCTCCGGGCTGAGGCTGACGCGCAGGTAGTACCAGCCCGCGAACCGCATGTCCTCGAACGTGGCGCTGGAGTCGAAGCGGTTCTCGTACCGCACCGGCGGCAGCGGGTCGAGCGCCGCCGCCTTCTGCTTGCCGTCGTACGAGACCGAGTCGACAGTGCCGACCTCCCCCTGCATGGGGTTGAACAGCGTCATCGAGAGCGCGCTGCCGACGAAGCCCTGGCCCGCCGAGCTGCCGATGTCCGCGCTGGCGAAGATCTGCTGGCCCCAGTCCACCGGCACCCGGTAGAAGCGCGACTGGCCGGGCTCGATGCGGTCGGTCCACTCGCCTTGGGTGAGGCCGGTCGCATCGAAGAAGCCGGCGCCGCCGGACCGTTCGCGCGGGCCGCCGGCCGGGGGCGGGGGCGAGGCGCTGGGCCAGGCCGACGGCGCGGCGGTCGGCCCGACCTCCTTCACCTTGGGCTCGATCTGGTGCCGGATCTCCAGCTCCCACGGCTCGGCCCCGCCCTTGCCCTCGGATGCCGTGCGCTCGACGACGACGTAGTACGAGTCGGCCTTCTGACAGGAGCTGCGGTCCTTCTCGATGGTCCGGTGCGCGTAGGCGGCGAGCGGGCGCGGGAACTCGGCGGAGCGGAACTTGCTGTCGTTGGAGCTGCACTCGTAGCCGTCGCGGTCCTGCAGCGACACCTCCAGGCCGTCGGCGAAGGCGACCTTGGCGCCCGGCTCGGGGACGGCCACGGCGGACACGTACGCGTCCCGCTCCGCGTCCAGGTCGATCCGGTAGACCAGCTTCTCACCGCGGTCGATGCTGTCCCGGTACGTCGCGCCGGCGGTCAGCCGCGGGGCCTCACTGGTGCTGGCGGCACCCTTCGTCCGCTGGGCCCCCTCGGCGAAGGTGTACGGCGCCGGCTGCCCGGCCGCGCGCGCCTGGCCGGCCGCCCCTGTCTGCGCGCCCAGCACCACCACGGCGCCCATCGCCACCGCCCCGGCCACCGCCTTGCCGCCGCCCCGCCGCCTCTTCACGCTCTTCCCCTCCGTACGCGTACCAGCTCAGCTCCGAGCGGGGACCATCCTGCCCCGCCCGTCCTGGCGCTGTCTGCCGCACTCCACGCGCTTTGCAACAGCAAGCGAAATATTCGCTACCGGAAACAGCACAAGGCCCCGACCGCTTCAGCGGCCGGGGCCCGTACGCAGACTGCGTGTCGTCTCACACACCGGAACCTGCGGGCACGGAGTCGGTCGCCTCCGTCCACAGGTCCTGCTCGGCGCGATCCGCCTGGATCTGGCGGTACACGAGGAGCCCGCCGATGGCGGCCAGTGCGACCAGGAGAAGCTTCTTCACCGCGCGACCTCGTCTTTCGTTGACGTGGGAATCCTTATGGCGCCCGACTATACACACCGGTCGAGACCATACGGTGACCTACGTCCACCGAAAAAGGCGCCGAAAGGGCGCGGGAAAAGCGAGCGGCCCGGTCGGATTTCTCCGACCGGGCCGATCACCGTCACTGTGGGGCTAACAGGATTTGAACCTGTGGCCTCATCCTTATCAGGGATGCGCTCTAACCAACTGAGCTATAGCCCCTCCGCGTCGGGCTCGCCGCCCGCGCTGACCTCTGAAGATTAGCGCACGGAGCGGCGAGTTCCCAAATCCGCACCCGCCCGTCGGCGGTCCCGCTCACTCGTCCTCGGCGAGGGTGAGCTCCACACCCCCCACGAAGCCCGCGGAGAGGTTGTAGATGAAGGCGCCCAGCGTCGCCAGCGCCGTGGCCAGCACCACGTCGATGACCGCGATCACCGACGTGAAGACGAGCACGCGCGGCAGCGAGAGGAAGGCCTGGAGGTCGAAGCCATTGCTCTCGTTGGAGCCGGTGGCCTCGCTGATCGTGCCGCCGACGGTCGAGAACACGCCCATCGCGTCCATGACCATCCACAGCACCGCGGCCGCGACCACCGTGCAGATGCCCAGCGCGATGGAGAGCAGGAAGCTCACCTTCATCACCGACCACGGGTCGGCCTTGGCCACCCGCAGCCTCGCCTTGCGCGTCCGCGGCATGGTCTTCGCCCCGGGACGCTGCTGCGCCGTGGCGTACGCCTGCGGTGGCTGGTACGGCTGTGACGCCTGCGCAGCCTGCTTCGGGTCGACGGGCCGCTCGCCGGGCAGTGGACCCTTGTCGTACGTGGTCACCGTAACTCCCTGGGAGTCCGTGGCAGGGCCACGGGCACCGTTCGCTCCGGAAGCGGCCGATCCGGCGCCCGTGGCTCCACTCACGCTTTACTCCTCGTACTCCCCGGCCGGCGGCTCCGTACCCCCGGCGGCCTCGGCCGTCGCTTCGATGCCTGCGGCAGCACCCTCGGTCACATCGGCACCCTCGGCGCCTTCCGCACCTTCGGTCCCGTCGATCCCGTCGGTCCCGTCGACCTCTTCGGCCTCGCGACCCGCCTCGGCGTTACGTGCGATACCGACGACGGCATCGCGCTTGCCCAGATTGATCAGTTGGACGCCCATGGTGTCACGGCCCGTCTCCCTGACTTCATTGACTCGCGTACGAATCACACCACCGGACAACGTGATGGCGAGGATCTCGTCCGTCTCCTCGACCACCAGCGCGCCGACGAGCGAACCGCGGTCCTCCACGATCTTGGCAGCCTTGATGCCGAGGCCGCCACGCCCCTGGACGCGGTACTCGTCGACACGGGTGCGCTTCGCGTACCCGCCGTCCGTCGCGGTGAACACGAACGTACCCGGCCGGACCACGTTCATCGACAGCAGCTCGTCGCCCTCGCGGAAGCTCATGCCCTTCACGCCGGAGGTGGCACGCCCCATCGGGCGCAGCGCCTCGTCCGTCGCGGTGAACCGGATCGACTGCGCCTTCTTGGAGATCAGCAGCAGGTCGTCCTCGGCCGACACCAGCTCCGCGCCGATCAGCTCGTCGTCACGGCCGTCCTCCGTCTCGCGGAGGTTGATCGCGATGACGCCGCCCGAGCGCGGCGAGTCGTAGTCCTTCAGCGGGGTCTTCTTCACCAGGCCGCCCTTGGTGGCGAGCACCAGGTACGGCGCGGCCTCGTAGTCGCGGATCGCGAGGATCTCGGCGATCTGCTCGTCCGGCTGGAAGGCCAGCAGGTTGGCGACGTGCTGACCGCGCGCGTCGCGGCCGGCGTCGGGGAGCTCGTACGCCTTGGCGCGGTAGACCCGGCCCTTGTTGGTGAAGAAGAGCAGCCAGTGGTGCGTGGTGGAGACGAAGAAGTGGTCGACGATGTCGTCTTCCTTCAGCTTCGTGCCGCGCACGCCCTTGCCGCCGCGCTTCTGCGAGCGGTAGTCGTCCGTCTTCGTCCGCTTGACGTAGCCGCCGCGCGTGATGGTGACGACGATGTCCTCCTCGGCGATCAGGTCCTCCATGGACATGTCGCCGTCGAAGGGCACGAGCTTGGAGCGGCGGTCGTCGCCGTACTTCTCGACGAGCGCGGCCAGCTCCTCGCTGACGATCTGACGCTGGCGCGCCTCGGAGGCCAGGATCTGGTTGTACTCGTTGATCTTGGCCTGGAGCTCGTCGTGCTCCTGGATGATCTTCTGGCGCTCCAGGGCGGCGAGACGGCGCAGCTGCATCTCGAGGATGGCGTTGGCCTGGATCTCGTCGATGTCGAGCAGGCCCATCAGGCCCTCGCGCGCGACCTCGACGGTGTCGCTGCGCCGGATCAGCGCGATGACCTCGTCGATCGCGTCGAGCGCCTTGAGCAGACCGCGCAGGATGTGCGCCCGCTCCTCCGCCTTGCGCAGGCGGAAGCGCGTACGCCGGACGATGACCTCGATCTGGTGCGTCACCCAGTGGCGGATGAACGCGTCGAGCGAGAGCGTGCGCGGCACACCGTCGACGAGCGCCAGCATGTTGGCGCCGAAGTTCGTCTGGAGGTCGGTGTGCTTGTAGAGGTTGTTGAGGACGACCTTGGCGACCGCGTCCCGCTTGAGGACGATGACCAGCCGCTGGCCGGTGCGCGACGACGTCTCGTCGCGGACGTCGGCGATGCCGCCGATCTTGCCGTCCTTGACGAGGTCGGCGATCTTCTGCGCGAGGTTGTCGGGGTTGACCTGGTACGGCAGCTCCGTGACCACCAGGCACTGGCGGTTCTGGATCTCCTCGACCTCGACGACCGCGCGCATGGTGATGGAGCCGCGCCCGGTGCGGTACGCCTCCTCGATGCCCTTGCGGCCGACGACGAGCGCGCCGGACGGGAAGTCCGGGCCCTTGATCCGCTCGATGAGCGCGTCGAGGAGCTCCTCGTGCGTGGCCTCGGGGTGCTCCAGCGCCCACTGGGCACCGGCGGCGACCTCGCGCAGGTTGTGCGGCGGGATGTTGGTCGCCATACCGACCGCGATGCCCGCGGACCCGTTCACCAGCAGGTTCGGGAAGCGCGCCGGCAGGACCGTGGGCTCCTGGTTGCGGCCGTCGTAGTTGTCCTGGAAGTCGACGGTCTCCTCGTCGATGTCCCGGAGCATCTCCATGGCCAGCGGCATCATCTTGCACTCGGTGTACCGCATGGCGGCGGCCGGGTCGTTGCCCGGGGAACCGAAGTTGCCGTTGGAGTCCACGAGCGGCATGCGCATCGACCACGGCTGGGCCAGGCGGACCAGGGCGTCGTAGATCGAGGTGTCGCCGTGCGGGTGGTACGTACCCATGACGTCACCGACGACGCGGGCGCACTTGTAGAAGCCCTTCTCGGGCCGGTAACCCCCGTCGTACATCGCGTACAGCACGCGGCGGTGGACGGGCTTGAGGCCGTCCCGTACATCGGGCAGCGCGCGGGACACGATGACGGACATCGCGTAGTCCAGGTACGAGCGCTGCATCTCCGTTTCGAGCCCGACAGGCTCGACACGCAGGCCCACACCGGGAACGGCGGGCTCCTCTTCGGGCATCACCACGGGGGTGTTCTCGTCGGCCATTGCTGGTCTTCAGTCCTTTCGTACGGTCAGCTGAGACCGACTCAGATGTCGAGGAAGCGGACGTCCTTGGCGTTGCGCTGGATGAACGAGCGCCGCGCCTCCACGTCCTCGCCCATCAGCACCGAGAACAGGTCGTCGGCCTGGGCCGCGTCGTCCAGCGTGACCTGGCCGAGCACCCGGTGGTCCTGGTCCATGGTGGTGATGCGCAGTTCCTCGGCGTTCATCTCGCCCAGACCCTTGAAGCGCTGGATGGAGTCCTCGCGGATGCGCTTGCCGTTCTGCTTGCCGAGCTCCACGAGCGCGTCGCGCTCACGGTCCGAGTACGCGTACTCGAAGTCGTCCCGGCCCCACTTGATCTTGTACAGCGGCGGGCGGGAGAGGTAGACGTGCCCCGCCTCCACCAGCGGCCGCATGAAGCGGAAGAGGAAGGTCAGCAGCAGGGTGTTGATGTGCTGGCCGTCGACGTCGGCGTCCGCCATCAGGATGATCTTGTGATAGCGGAGCTTCTCGATGTCGAAGTCCTCGTGCACACCGGTGCCGAAGGCCGAGATCAGCGCCTGGACCTCGGTGTTCTGCAGGATCTTGTCGATCCGGGCCTTCTCGACGTTCAGGATCTTGCCGCGGATGGGCAGGATGGCCTGGTACTCCGGGTTGCGGCCGGACTTCGCCGAGCCGCCGGCGGAGTCACCCTCGACGATGAAGATCTCGCACTTGGTCGGGTCGTTCGACTGGCAGTCGGAGAGCTTGCCCGGCAGGGACGCCGACTCCAGCAGGCCCTTGCGCCGCGTCAGGTCGCGCGCCTTGCGGGCGGCGACGCGGGCGGTGGCGGCCTGGATGGACTTGCGGATGATGTCCGCGGCCTCGTTGGGGTTGCGGTCGAACCAGTCCGTCAGGTGCTCGTTGGCGACCTTCTGGACGAAGGTCTTCGCCTCGGTGTTGCCCAGCTTGGTCTTGGTCTGGCCCTCGAACTGCGGCTCGCCGAGCTTGACCGAGATGATCGCCGTCAGACCCTCGCGGATGTCCTCACCGGTGAGGTTGTCGTCCTTCTCGCGCAGCAGCTTCTTGTCGCGCGCGTAACGGTTCACCAGACCGGTCAGCGCGGCGCGGAAGCCCTCTTCGTGCGTACCGCCCTCGTGCGTGTGGATGGTGTTCGCGAAGGAGTACACGCCCTCGGTGTACTGCGAGTTCCACTGCATGGCGATCTCGACCGAGAGCATGCGCTCCTTGTCCTCGGACTCCACCGAGATCACGGTCGGGTGGATGAGCTCGCCCTTGCGCGAGTTCAGGTACTTCACGAAGTCGACGATGCCGCCCTCGTAGTAGTACGAGACCGTCCGCGCGGGCGCCTCCTCGACCGACTCGGCGGCGTCCGGGTCGTCGGCGTTCATCGTCGCCTTGGCCGACTCCCGCTCGTCGGTCAGCGAGATCCGCAGGCCCTTGTTGAGGAACGCCATCTCCTGGAAGCGGCGCGAGAGCGTCTCGAAGGAGTACTCGGTCGTTTCGAAGACGTCCGGGTCGGCCCAGAACGTCACCGACGTCCCGGAGTCCTCGACGGCCTCGTGCTTGGCCAGCGGGGCGGTGGGCACGCCCAGCTTGTAGTCCTGGGTCCAGCGGAACCCGTCCCGCTTGATCTCCACGGAGACCCTGCTGGACAGCGCGTTCACGACGGACACACCCACGCCGTGCAGACCACCGGAGACGGCGTACCCGCCGCCGCCGAACTTGCCGCCCGCGTGCAGCACGGTGAGCACGACCTCGACGGCCGGCTTCTTCTCGACGGGGTGGATGTCGACGGGGATACCGCGCCCGTTGTCCACGACCTTGACGCCACCGTCCGCGAGGATGGTGACGTCGATGGTGTCCGCGTGCCCGGCCAGGGCCTCGTCGACGGAGTTGTCGACCACCTCGTACACCAGGTGGTGCAGTCCACGCTCGCCGGTCGACCCGATGTACATGCCGGGTCGCTTGCGGACCGCGTCCAGACCCTCGAGGACGGTGATCGCGCTGGCGTCGTACGACGATGAGGATGGCGTCGTCGCGCCGGCAGCAGTGGACGGAATGTTCTCGTTGGGGTTGCCGGAATCGGCCACGAAGCGCCCTTTCTGGCACAGCACAAGCCGTCTCTCCGGGTATCCGGGAGCGGCTGCGTCATTCGACATGTTCCGCAGTGGGCGGGATTACCTACCAGTGTACCGGTGACGCCGACACTCATGGGGGTTTGCCGGTACCTGAGTACGCATGTGCCGCCCTGAACCGGCGCCCACCTACTCCCCATATCCGGGAAGGGGCTCCAAGAGGCTCACGCCGCCACTCAGCGCTTCGACCTGTCAACCTCCAGCGACGGTGACGGGGGCCTCACTCTTCGCGTCCGCCGTCGCGTCCGCCGTCGCATCCGTCACCGGGGTCACGGGGCTCGGTCAGCCGTACGTGTCCCCCGGCCCCACACTCCCCGGCGCCCGCAGCGGCCCGTACCCCCGCCGCGGCCCCCCGGGCCCGAGCACCTTGATCACCCGCACGGTGCCCTGCCCCAGGTCCTCGTTCAACCGCGCCACCAGCCGCGGCGCCAGCAGCCGCAGCTGCGTCGCCCACGCCGTGGAGTCGCACTGCACCGTGAGCACCCGCTCCTCCGGGTCCTCGTCGTACCGCAGCGGTACGCAGTGCTTCGCCAGGTCCTCGCCCACGATCTGCGGCCACCGGCCCATCACGCCGCCGACCGCCGCCGGGGTCTCCCACCCGCGCTCGGTGATCAGCCGGTTGATCGCGGCGCCGAGCGGCAGCGGATCACGCCCGTCCGCCCGCGCGCCGGAGCGCAGGCCGCCGCCCCTGCGCGCCTGCTTCTTCTGCTGTGCCGCCGCGCCCCGCGCCTTCGCCTGCTCCTTCGCCGCGCGCAGCGCGACCCGCGCGAGGTCGACACCCGACGGCTCCGGCACGGAGGGCCCGGGTAGGGAAGGACCGGGCGGGTTCGTCCGGGGCAGATTGGTCCCGGGCAGATTGGTCCCGGGCAGGGCAGCTCCCGGTACGGAAGCCCCGGGGCGGGAAGGACCGGGCATCGAAGGTCCCGTCACAGCCGTTCCACCGTCCCTTCGGACACCGCATACCGCGCACCCGCCAGCACCCCCGGCACGTCGTCGTCGACCGCCGCCGTCACCAGCACCTGCTCCCCCGGAGCGACCAGCTCCGCCAGCCGCTCGCGCCGCCGCGCGTCCAGCTCCGCGAAGACGTCGTCGAGGACGAGCACCGGCTCGTTGCCCTCTCCGCGCAGCAGGTCGTACGACGCCAGCCGCAGGGACAGGGCGTACGACCAGGACTCGCCATGGCTGGCGTACCCCTTCGCGGGCAGCTCGCCGAGTTTGAGTACCAGATCGTCACGGTGGGGTCCCACCAGCGTGACGCCCCGCTCGATCTCCTGCTTGCGCACCTCGGCGAGCGCGGCGAGGAGCCCCTCGTACAGCGCCTCCCGCCCGTGCGCCCCGGCGGCCACCGGCCCCCGGTACTCCAGCGACACGGGCCCGCCGCCCGGCGCGAGCTGCTCGTACGCCTTGTCGGCCAGCGGCTGCAGCGTCGCCACCAGGTCGAGCCGCTGCGCGAGCAGCTCCGCGCCGACACGCGCCAGGTGCTGGTCCCACACGTCCAGCGTGGACAGGTCCATCGAGCGCCCGCCGTGCCGCCGCGCCATGGCCGCGGACTTCAGCAGGGTGTTGCGCTGCTTGAGCACCCGGTCGTAGTCGGAGCGCACCCCGGCCATCCGCGGCGAGCGCGCGGTGATCAGTTCGTCGAGGAAGCGCCGCCGCTCTCCCGGATCGCCCTTGACGAGCGCCAGGTCCTCCGGCGCGAAGAGCACGGTCCGTACGATCCCCAGCACATCACGCGGCCTGACCTGCGAGGACCGGTTGATCCGGGCGCGGTTCGCCCGCCCCGGGTTGAGCTCCAGCTCGACCAGCTGGGACCGCTCGCCCTGCCGGACCGCCGCGCGGATGACGGCGCGCTCGGCCCCCATCCGTACCAGCGGAGCGTCGGACGAGACACGGTGGCTGCCGAGCGTGGCGAGATAGCCCACCGCCTCGACGAGGTTGGTCTTGCCCTGGCCGTTCGCGCCCACGAAGACACCGACGCCCGGATCGAGCGGGACCTCGACCCGGGCGTACGAGCGAAAGTCGGCCAGCGACAGATGCGTGACGTGCATGGTGTGCGCCGACCTTCCCCCGGCATGCCGTGCACACCGAGGTGTGCACAGCCTGTGGATGCCTCTGTGCTAGTTCTTCTTCTCGACCGCGTGGCCACCGAACTGGTTGCGCAGCGCGGCGATCATCTTCATCTGCGGCGAGTCGTCCTGCCGGGACGCGAACCGCGCGAACAGCGACGCCGTGATCGCGGGCAGCGGCACCGCGTTGTCGATGGCCGCCTCGACCGTCCACCGGCCCTCGCCGGAGTCCTGGGCGTAGCCGCGCAGCTTCTCCAGGTGCTCGTCCTCGTCCAGCGCGTTGACCGCGAGGTCGAGCAGCCAGGAGCGGATGACGGTGCCCTGCTGCCAGGAGCGGAAGACCTCGCGCACGTCCGTGACGGAGTCGACGGCCTCCAGCAGCTCCCAGCCCTCGGCGTAGGCCTGCATCATGGCGTACTCGATGCCGTTGTGGACCATCTTGGCGAAGTGGCCGGCGCCGACCTTGCCCGCGTGGACGGACCCGAACTCGCCCTCCGGCTTGAGCGCGTCGAAGATCGGCTGGACCTTCGCCACGTCCTCGGCGGCGCCGCCGTACATCAGCGCGTAGCCGTTCTCCAGGCCCCAGACGCCGCCGGAGACGCCGCAGTCGACGAAGCCGATGCCCTTGGCGGCCAGCTCCTCGGCGTGCTTCTCGTCGTCCGTCCAGCGGGAGTTGCCGCCGTCGACGACGACGTCGCCGGGCGAGAGCAGCTCCGCGAGCTGGTCGATCGTGGACTGCGTCGCGGCGCCGGCGGGGACCATGACCCAGACGACGCGGGGGCCCTTGAGCTTGCTCACAAGCTCCTCGAGGCTGTGGACATCGGCGAGGTCCGGGTTGCGGTCGTACCCGATGACGGTGTGACCGGCGCGGCGGATGCGCTCGCGCATGTTGCCGCCCATCTTGCCGAGACCGACGAGACCGAGCTCCATCAGACATTCCTCAATCGTTTGTGTGCTGAGTTCGTACCCGCGTCCGAGACTACGCCCGGACGCGGGCGCACACCTGTGGGGTCGGGCGCTCACTCGGCCGCTCAGCCGAGCGGCCCCCGCCCCCGGTTCGCCGCGCTCAGCCGCTCAGGCGCACCGGCATGATCAGGTACTTGTACGCCTCGTCCGCCTCGGCGTCGACGGCCGGCTTGCCGCTCAGCAGCGCGGGCTTGGTCGACGTCGTGAAGGACAGCTGGGCGACCGGGGAGTCGATCGCGCTCAGGCCGTCCAGCAGGAAGGTCGGGTTGAAGGCGATCGAGATGTCGTCGCCCTCCAGCTGCGCGTCGACGCGCTCCACAGCCTGTGCGTCGTCGCTGGAACCGGCCTCCAGGATGAGGACGCCCTGCTCGAAGGTGAGCCGGACCGGCGTGTTCCGCTCGGCGACGAGGGCCACACGCTTGACGGCCTCGACGAACGGCGCGGTCTCGATCACCGCGACCGAGTTGAACTCCGTCGGGAAGAGCGTGCGGTACTTCGGCAGGTCGCCCTCGAGGAGGCGGGTGGTGGTCCGCCGCCCGGCGCCCTCGAAGCCGATCAGGCCCTCGCCCTTGCCGGAGCCCGACAGCGCCAGCGTGACGGTGTCGCCGCTGGTCAGCGACTTGGCGGTGTCCAGCAGTGTCTTGGCGGGCACCAGGGCGACCGCGGAGGCGTCCGGCGACTCCGGCTTCCACAGGAACTCTCGGACGGCGAAGCGGTAGCGGTCGGTGGACGCCAGCGTGACCGTGTCGCCCTCGATCTCGATCCGGACGCCGGTGAGGACGGGCAGCGTGTCGTCGCGGCCCGCGGCGATGGCGACCTGGGCGGCGGCGGAGGCGAAGACCTCACCGGGGACGGTGCCGGTCGCGGACGGCATCTCCGGCAGCGCCGGGTACTCCTCCACAGGGAGGGTGTGGAGGGTGAAGCGGGAAGAGCCGCAGACCACGGTCGCCCGTACACCGTCTGTGGAAATCTCCACCGGGCGGTTGGGGAGGGCGCGGCAGATGTCGGCCAGCAGACGGCCGGAGACCAGGACGGTGCCGTCCTCCTCCACCTCGGCCTCGACGGAGACCCGCGCGGAGACCTCGTAGTCGAAGCTGGAGAAGCTGAGCGCACCGTCCTCGGCCTTCAGGAGAAGGCCCGCGAGTACGGGCGCCGGCGGACGGGCCGGGAGGCTGCGGGCCACCCAGGCCACCGCCTCCGCGAGTACATCGCGCTCCACCCGGATCTTCACCGGAACCGCCTCCTGCTGTTGCTGGCTCTTCGTCGACTGCGAGAACCAGTCTGACGCACGCCACGGACAGTCGGTGCGGCTCGGGGTCAAGTCGAGCCAAGAGGCGCTTGGGGCTCCGGTGCCGAGTTGTGCACAGGGCCTTCTTCGAAGCGAATTCCCCGGTAACTCTGAGTGGGAGTAGTAGTAGGGCCTGTGGAAACCGTGGATAACGTCGTCCGCGCAGGTCAGGCCGCGCTTTTTGTCCACCGCCCCTGTGGGCGGAGCCCGTGGACAACCGGGGCTGTCTGTGGACGCGCGGAAGTTGTGCACACGCGATGCACAGACGACGCCGGGTTCTCCCCAGCGCTGTCCCCAGTTTTACCCCGCTTCCCCACAGCCCAATCCGGCATCTTCGTGTGACCGCTTTCACTCCGGCTGGTGACCTCGGGTGTTGCGTTGCCGAACAGTGGACAGCGGTGTGGAGAAGCTGTGGACCATGGACCACAGCCTGTGGGCCGCCGGTGGACAACCGAGCCGGCCCCCTGTGGACGAACTCTTCGTCCACAGGCTGTGGAGAGCGCTCGACCACAATTCCACAACCGGCTGACCTGCGGGGATGCGATACCAACAGGCTCGCCTGTGGACGCAGTCTGGACAACTCGGCAGTCCCCACCCTGTGGATCGAAGATCTCCCCCGAATCTGTGGAGAAGGGGCTCGACGCCGTACGTATTCGAACAGCGACGGGTCCGCGAAGGGCGCGGACATGACGAAGGGCGCCCCCGGGAGGTGTCCCGGGAGCGCCCTGGAAGGCTTCGGAAGCCGCTGGAAGGCCTTCCAAGGCCCATGGAAGGCCCTTGGAAGCGTTGGAAGCAGCCGGCCGCCGTCAGCCGCTCGTCAGCCGTTCTTGATCCGGTTGGTGAGCTCGGTGACCTGGTTGTAGATCGAGCGCCGCTCCGCCATGAGCGCGCGGATCTTGCGGTCCGCGTGCATCACCGTCGTATGGTCGCGGCCGCCGAACTGGGCCCCGATCTTCGGCAGCGACAGGTCGGTCAGCTCCCGGCACAGGTACATGGCGATCTGCCGGGCGGTCACCAGCACGCGGCTGCGCGACGAGCCGCACAGGTCCTCCACCGTCAGGCCGAAGTAGTCGGCCGTCGCCGCCATGATGGCGCCGGCGGTGATCTCGGGCGCCGCGTCCTCCCCGCCCGGGATGAGGTCCTTGAGGACGCTCTCGGTCAGGACCAGGTCGACCGGTTGCCGGTTGAGGCTGGCGAACGCCGTCACCCGGATCAGCGCGCCCTCCAGCTCGCGGATGTTGCGCGAGATGCGGGAGGCGATGAACTCGAGCACCTCCGGCGGGGCGTTGAGCTGCTCCTGCACTGCCTTCTTGCGGAGGATCGCGATCCGCGTCTCCAGCTCCGGCGGCTGTACGTCGGTGGTCAGGCCCCACTCGAATCGGTTGCGCAGCCGGTCCTCCAGCGTCATCAGCTGCTTGGGCGGCCGGTCGGAGGAGAGCACGATCTGCTTGTTGGCGTTGTGGAGCGTGTTGAAGGTGTGGAAGAACTCCTCCTGCGTCGACTCCTTGCTCGCCAGGAACTGGATGTCGTCGACGAGCAGGATGTCCACATCGCGGTAGCGCTTGCGGAAGGTGTCGCCCTTGCCGTCGCGGATGGAGTTGATGAACTCGTTGGTGAACTCCTCCGAGCTCACGTACCGCACGCGCGTGCCGGGGTACAGGCTCCGCGCGTAGTGGCCGATCGCGTGCAGCAGGTGCGTCTTGCCGAGGCCCGACTCGCCGTAGATGAAGAGCGGGTTGTACGCCTTGGCCGGCGCCTCCGCGACCGCGACGGCGGCCGCGTGCGCGAACCGGTTCGACGAGCCGATGACGAAGGTGTCGAAGAGGTACTTGGGGTTGAGCCGCGCGTGCGGTTCACCGGGCCGCCCGCCTCCGGTCCCCGCTCCCCCTCCGGGGCCGGTACCGCCGCCCGCGCCTGACGCGCCGCCAGGGCCCCCGGAGCCCGGGTGCGACTCGGGCAGCTCGTGCCGCCCGTCGCGCTGCGGGTCGTACGGCGAAGGCGCCCCGTGCTCGGAGCGCTGCGGGCCGCGGTAGTCGTGGTGCGGCTGCTGCGGGCGGGCCGTCGCGTACGGGTCGCGCTCCTGGAAGCCGCCGAGGCGCTGCTGCTGCCAGGAGAGGTCCTCCTGGGTGCGCGGCCAGGCGCCGGGCTCGGGGCGGTGCTGCTGGTACTCGGGGTAGGCCGGGCGCGCGGTCGGCAGCCCGTCGTCGGGCATCGGCCGGTGGCCGTAGTCGTCGTAGCGCGGCTGCTGCCGGCCGGGGGGCGCCGGGGGCACGGGCGGCTCGCCCGCGGAGTCGTCGACGGTGATCGCGATCCGGATGGGGCGCCCGCACTCGCGGCTGAGCGTGTCGCTGATCAGCGGCGCGAGCCGGCCCTCCAGGACCCGCTTGCCCCACTCGTTGGGTACGGCGAGGAGCGCCGTGTCGGCCACCAGTGCGAGCGGCTGGCACCGCTCGACCCACTGTTTGTCCTTGGGCTCGATGCCCTGCTGGCCTTCACCGAGGAGCTGCTCCAGCACTCGTGGCCACACTGCGGCAAGATCAGCAGGTACGTCAGCCACAAGGCACGCTCTCTCACAGGTCCCACGAATGTGTGGTTCTCGGGACGGGACGGGACGGACAGGCAAGGACACAACGGAAAAGAATCCGAGTTCAGCCACGGTAGTCGCGGCGGCTCGCGTGGTTCAAGTTGTTGTCCACAGCCTGTGCACAGCGGGCCCCGGCGCGGTGCCGGTTTGACCGGATGGCGTAGCCGCGCGTACCGTAACCAGGTCGAGTTGTCGATGGCTGCTGCCGCCTGCCTCCGATGGGCAAAGATCACGGTCAGTGATCGTGAAGCGGTGCACTCGGGCGTATTGCGAGCTACTCGTGGGCGCACGGTGACAGCCAGGCGATGTCCCGCCACCAACGAATCATTTCTGGAGCCCCCGAGTGAGCAAGCGCACCTTCCAGCCGAACAACCGTCGTCGTGCCAAGACCCACGGCTTCCGTCTGCGCATGCGCACCCGCGCCGGCCGCGCCATCCTGGCGAACCGCCGCAGCAAGGGTCGCGCCAACCTGTCCGCCTGATCGCTTAAACAGGTCATGACGTGCTGCCTACCGAGAATCGGCTGAGGCGGCGCGAGGACTTCGCGACCGCGGTACGCCGAGGACGCCGGGCCGGCCGCCCGCTCCTCGTCGTCCATCTACGCAGCGGCGCAACGGACCCGCACGCGTCAGGGGAGAGCGCTCCCCCGACACGTGCGGGTTTCGTCGTCAGCAAGGCCGTGGGTGGTGCGGTCGCCCGTAACCAGGTGAAGCGCCGACTGCGGCACCTGATGCGCGACCGGCTGCCCGTCCTGCCCCCCGGTAGCCTGGTGGTAGTACGGGCGCTGCCCGGATCGGGCGACGCCGACCACGCCCAGCTGGCCCGAGACCTGGACGCCGCCCTTCAGCGGTTGCTGGGAGGGGGCGCGCGATGAAGTACCCGCTGCTGGCTCTGATCAAGCTGTACCAGTGGACGATCAGCCCGCTGCTCGGCCCCGTCTGCCGGTACTACCCGTCGTGTTCCCACTACGGATATACGGCGATCGACCGGCACGGCGCGGTGAAGGGCACGGCCCTGACCGCCTGGCGGATCCTGCGGTGCAACCCGTGGTCGCCGGGCGGTGTGGACCATGTCCCTCCACGCAAGCGCCCGCGCTGGCACGAACTGCTGCGTGCCGCGCTGCGCGGTGGCAAGGGCGGGCACTCCGCCGACACGAGCCCGGCCGCAGAGACCTCGCCCAATGCTCAAGGAGCCTGATTAGTGGACACGATTGCCAGTCTGTTCGCCTTCATCACCACACCTGTCTCGTGGATCATCGTCCAGTTCCACAAGCTGTACGGGGCGATCTTCGGCCCGGACACCGGCTGGGCCTGGGGTCTGTCCATCGTGTCCCTCGTGGTGGTCATCCGGATCTGCCTGATCCCGCTCTTCGTCAAGCAGATCAAGTCGACGCGTGGCATGCAGGCGCTCCAGCCGAAGATGAAGGCGATCCAGGAGCGCTACAAGAACGACAAGCAGCGTCAGTCCGAAGAGATGATGAAGCTGTACAAGGAGACGGGCACCAACCCGCTCTCCTCGTGCCTTCCCATCCTGGCGCAGTCGCCGTTCTTCTTCGCCCTGTACCACGTGCTGAGCGAGATCGCCTCGGGCGACAAGATCGGCGTCCTCAACGACTCGCTGGTCAAGAGCGCGCGTGAGGCCCACATCTTCGGGGCTCCGATCGCCGCCAAGTTCATGGACGACCCGGGCAAGGTCACCGCGCTCAACGCTTCGCTGACGGATGTCCGCATCGTCACCGCGGTCATGATCATCATGATGTCGCTGTCGCAGTTCTTCACCCAGCGCCAGCTGATGCAGAAGAACGTCGACCTGACGGTGAAGACCCCGTACATGCAGCAGCAGAAGATGCTGATGTACATCTTCCCGGTGATCTTCGCCGTCATGGGCATCAACTTCCCGGTCGGTGTCCTCGTCTACTGGCTGACCACCAACGTGTGGACCATGGGCCAGCAGATGTACGTGATCAACCAGAACCCGACGCCGGGCAGCAAGGCCCAGGACCAGTACCTGCAGCGCCTGCTGAAGAGCGTCACCTCGCACGGTGAGGTCCGCGGTCGCCGCCGCCGCAGCGTCGTCCAGGCGATCGTGGCCAAGGGCCCGGACCGCAACGAGAACGAGCGCCGCTTCATCGGTGCCCTGGCCAAGGCCGGGTTCTCGGCCCAGGCGGACGGCTCCGTGGCCAAGGTCGACCCGGCCGTCGCCGAGGCGCAGAGCGCCGCGGCCGCCCGCCGTCAGCAGCCGAAGCGCCAGCCCAAGGCGAAGCGCCAGGCCGCTACGGGCACCCCGCAGGGTCCGGCGAAGACGTCCCTGGAGAAGAAGGCCGACGAGCCGCAGGACGCCAAGCCGAAGCAGGAGGGCGGGGCCGCCGGAGGTTCCGCACGCCAAGCCAAGTCCGGACAGCGCAAGGGCCAGCAGCGGCCCAAGCACCCGTCGTCCAAGAAGTAAGAAGGAGTCCATCCGTGACGGAAGGCACCACCTCCGCCGCCGAGGGTGGCGACACCCTGACCCGCCTGGAGCAGGAGGGCGAGATCGCGGCTGACTACCTCGAGGGTCTGCTCGACATCGCCGACCTCGACGGCGACATCGACATGGACGTCGAGGCGGACCGCGCCGCGGTCTCGATCGTCAGCGACACGGGCAGCCGCGACCTCCAGAAGCTGGTGGGGCGCGACGGTGAGGTGCTGGAGGCGCTCCAGGAGCTGACCCGGCTCGCCGTGCACCGGGAGACCGGCGACCGCAGCCGTCTCATGCTCGACATCGCCGGTTTCCGGGCCAAGAAGCGCACCGAGCTCGCCGAGCTGGGCGCGCAGGCCGCAGCCGACGTCAAGAGCACGGGAGAGCCGGTGAAGCTCAAGCCGATGACCCCGTTCGAGCGGAAGGTCGTGCACGACGCGGTGGCCGCCGCCGGCCTGCGCAGCGAGTCCGAGGGCGAGGAGCCGCAGCGCTTCGTCGTCGTGCTCCCTGCCTGAGCCCCTCTTCATGTCGGCCCCGTCTGTTCGCAGGCGGGGCCGATCTTTGTCAGCCTGATACTCAGCACTGCACTGCCGGTCGGTACTGCGGTGCGCCAATGCGGTACGGAAGGACGGTTCCCGTGACGGAGGCAGAAGAGCTTCCCCATGCGCCTCAAGAAGCGCGGACGGTATTCGGCGAGTTCTTCCCGGAAGCTGTCCGGTACGCGGAGCTTCTCGCGGACGCGGGGGTCAAGCGCGGCCTGATCGGGCCCCGTGAGGTGCCGCGGCTGTGGGAGCGCCACCTGCTGAACTGCGCGGTGCTTTCGGAGGTCGTGCCCGAGGGTGTCACGGTGTGCGACGTCGGCTCCGGTGCCGGCCTGCCGGGTATCCCGCTGGCGCTGGTCCGCCCGGACCTGAAGATCACGCTTCTCGAGCCGCTCCTGCGCCGTACGAACTTCCTCCAGGAGGTCGTCGAGCTGCTCGGCCTGGACCATGTGACCGTGGTGCGCGGCCGTGCCGAGGAGATGCTGGGCAAGCTCCCGCCGGTCCATGTGGTGACGGCCCGTGCCGTCGCGCCGCTCGACCGGCTGGCGGGCTGGGGTGTGCCGCTGCTGCGTCCGTACGGAGAGATGCTCGCGCTGAAGGGCGACACCGCGGAGGAAGAACTCCAGGGTGCCCGGGCCGCGCTCAGCAAGCTGGGCGTCGTCCAGACCTCGGTGCTGCACGTGGGCGAGGGCATCGTCGACCCGATGTCGACGGTCGTACGGGTGGAGGTCGGCGAGAGCCCCGGCGGCGTTCGATTCGCCGCCAAGCGCGCCAAGGCGGCGCGGACATCCCGTCGCCGCCGCTGAGGCCTTGGGTGGGGATCTTCCGGCTGTTGATCCTCATACGTACGCATTTCGGAGTGTCGTGATGCCTGCCTTGGGCGGCGGGTGCATCAATGTTTCACGTGAAACGTCGCTCACTGCTGCAGGGAATCATCAGCCGCGGTCGCGCGGCTGCCACGCCGCGCGACCGTAAGCCCCCGGTGGGGGGTACGGAGTTGTCCACAGAGGTGGAGTTCTCCACAGAACCACGGGCCTCGCTGGTTCACGACCCCGAAAGCATGGCAGGCTCTCTCCATCGCGAGCCTGAAGCCGAGGAGAGTGAATCCTTGCGGTCCAACGCCAACATCGCGGGACCGATGACCGATCCGGTCCCCGGTCCCCGTACCGAATCGGCGGGGGAGGATGTTTCACGTGAAACACCGCCCCCGATGGACGACACCCCCATTGGTCATGCTGCCCAACTGGCGGTGGAGGCGCTGGGCCGTGCCGGTGAGGGACTTCCCCGCCCTCAGCAGACCCGCATCATGGTGGTCGCCAATCAGAAGGGCGGGGTAGGCAAGACGACCACGACGGTCAACCTCGCCGCCTCCCTGGCCCTGCACGGCGCACGGGTGCTGGTCATCGACCTCGACCCACAGGGCAACGCCTCCACGGCGCTCGGGATCGACCACCATGCCGAGGTTCCCTCGATCTACGACGTCTTGGTGGAGAGCAAGCCGCTCTCCGATGTGGTCCAGCCCGTCATGGACGTCGAAGGCCTCTTCTGCGCCCCGGCCACCATCGATCTCGCGGGTGCGGAGATCGAGCTGGTGTCGCTGGTGGCGCGGGAGAGTCGACTCCAGCGGGCGATCCAGGCGTATGAGCAGCCGCTGGATTACATCCTCATCGACTGCCCGCCGTCGCTCGGCCTGCTGACGGTCAACGCCATGGTGGCCGGCGCGGAGGTCCTGATCCCCATCCAGTGCGAGTACTACGCGCTGGAGGGGCTGGGTCAGCTTCTGCGCAACGTCGAGCTGGTGCGTGGGCACCTCAACCCCACGCTCCATGTCTCCACGATCCTGCTCACCATGTACGACGGCCGCACCAGGCTTGCCTCGCAGGTCGCCGAGGAGGTGCGCAGCCACTTCGGTGACGAGGTACTGCGGACGAGCATTCCGCGGTCCGTCCGCATCTCGGAGGCGCCCAGCTATGGGCAGACGGTGCTGACGTACGACCCCGGCTCCAGCGGTGCGCTGTCGTACCTGGAGGCGGCCCGCGAGATCGCCCTGCGGGGGGCTGGTGTGTACTACGACCCGCAGCACGCCCATGTGGGCAGCCAGATCAGCAAGCACAGCATGTCGGAGGGGATCCAGTGAGCGAGCGACGTAGGGGACTGGGGCGTGGGCTCGGTGCGCTGATCCCCGCGGCTCCCCAGGAGAGGCAGGCGCCCTCGGTGGGGGTCGGGTCCACCTCTCCGGGGGCCATTCCCACACTGACGGCGGAGCGGGGGGTGGCGGCCGCCAAGGTCGCGACGCTGCCGAACGCCTCAGGGCCGATGGAGCCGGCGCTTTCAGCGCGGCCGGAGCCGGAGCCGGAGGAGGCGCCCGAGGCCGCGACGCCGGCCGGGGCGCATTTCGCCGAGCTGCCGCTAGACGCGATCACGCCGAACCCGCGCCAGCCGCGCGAGGTGTTCGACGAGGACGCGCTCGCCGAGCTGGTCACCTCCATCAAGGAGGTCGGCCTGCTCCAGCCGGTGGTCGTACGGCAGCTGGGTCCCGAGCGCTACGAGCTCATCATGGGCGAGCGGCGCTGGCGGGCCTGCCGGGAAGCAGGACTGGAGCGCATTCCGGCGATCGTCCGTGCGACCGAGGACGAGAAGCTGCTGCTGGACGCCCTGCTGGAGAACCTGCACCGGGCGCAGCTGAACCCGCTGGAAGAGGCCGCCGCCTACGACCAGCTCCTGAAGGACTTCAACTGCACCCACGACCAGCTGGCCGACCGGATCGGACGCTCGCGTCCCCAGGTCTCCAACACGTTGCGGCTGCTGCGGCTGTCGCCGCCCGTTCAGCGCAGGGTGGCCGCCGGTGTCCTGTCGGCCGGGCACGCCCGGGCGCTGCTGTCGGTGGAGGACCCCGAGACGCAGGACAAGCTGGCGTACCGCATCGTGGCCGAGGGCCTCTCGGTGCGCGGGGTCGAGGAGATCGTGAAGCTGATGGACTCGGAGCCCAGCAGTGCTCCGGCCAAGCCGAAGGGGCCGCGGGCCGGTACCCGGGTGGCGCCGGCGCTCAGCGAGCTCGCCACCCGTCTGTCGGACCGCTTCGAGACCCGGGTGAAGGTCGATCTCGGGCAGAAGAAGGGCAAGATCGTCGTCGAGTTCGCCTCGATGGAGGATCTCGACCGGATCCTCTCGACGCTCGCGCCTGGTGAAGGACGCGTCCTGGCACAGGGGCTGGCGGAGCAGGAGCGACAGGACGACCAGGACTGACGCCCGTTCGGCGCAGTCGTCAGGGCGGGCCGTGCTCCGGTGTTCACCGGAACACGGCCCGCCCTTTGCCGTCTTCCCGTATGCGCGTCATCACCCGATCGATACGATGCGTTCTGGTATGCGCATCCCCCTGACCGACTATGGAGGGAGAACCGGGCATGCGAGAGGTGAGCCGCGGCCGACTGGTGACAGCAGGCCTGGGACTCGGTGCGGTCGGTGGGTTCATCGGCAGCCTGCTCCGGGAACGGAGCGCGCTGGCAGCCGCTCTCGGGGCGGCACGCGAAGGAAGTGAGGAACAGCCTTCATGGGGCGTCGGCTCGTACCACTCACGCTGGACAACCTCCCGGATCTCCCCAAGCGTTGCCGAACGTGCGTCTTCTGGGAGCTTGACCCGGTCAGCGGAGAGGCTGCGGTAAAGGCCGGAACTCCCGAGCTGGAGAAGGAGGCCTGGATCTCCGCGGTCCTGCTGGACTGGGGATCCTGCGGGCGCGTCGTCTATGTGGACGAGGTCCCGGTCGGGTTCGTGCTCTATGCGCCGCCCGCGTACGTGCCGCGCTCGACCGCCTTTCCCACGAGTCCCTTGTCGCCCGACGCCGTGCAGCTGATAACAGCCTGGATCATGCCGGGGTACCAGGGCCAGGGGCTCGGCCGGGTGATGGTGCAGACGGTGGCGAAGGACCTGCTGCGCCGGGGGTTCAAGGCGATCGAGGCGTTCGGGGACGCCCGGTGGAAGGAGCCGGCCTGCGTGCTGCCCGCCGACCACCTTCTGGCAGTGGGGTTCAAGACCGTTCGGCCCCATCCGGTCCATCCCCGGCTGCGGCTGGAGCTGCGCACCACGCTCTCCTGGAAGGAGGACGTCGAGCTGGCGCTCGATCGTCTCCTCGGAGCGGTCCAGAAGGACCCGGTGCTGCGCCCGCTGTAAACAGTGAGCGGCCCATCCCTGACCGGGATGGGCCGCTCACTGTTTCACGTGAAACGTGAGGCGTCAGCCCTTGACCTCGTCACCGATGAAGGGCTCGAGGTCGCGGACGATCGCGGCCTTCGGCTTGGCGCCGACGATCGTCTTCACGACCTCGCCGTTCTGGTAGACGTTCAGCGTCGGGATCGACATGACGCCGTACTTGGCAGCGGTGGCCGGGTTCTCGTCGATGTTCAGCTTGACGACCGTGATGTCGTCGCCGTGCTCGGCGGCGATGGCCTCCAGCGACGGCGCGATCTGACGGCACGGACCGCACCAAGCGGCCCAGAAGTCCACCAGCACGGGCTTGTCACTGTTGAGGACCTCGTCCTCGAAGGAGTCGTCGGTCACGTTCTTCAGGGTGCCGGCCACGGCAGCCTCCTTGATTCAACGGGGTGTGGGAGTGGGGAACAGGGGGCGGTCAGACGACCGGGGTCTTCTCCGGCTCGGCGGCCTTCTCGCTGTCGCCGAGCGCGGCGAGGAAGCGCTCGGCGTCCAGAGCGGCGGAGCAGCCGGTGCCCGCGGCGGTGATCGCCTGACGGTAGGTGTGGTCCACGACATCACCGGCGGCGAAGACGCCCGTGATGTTCGTGCGCGTGGACGGAGCCTCCACCTTGAGGTAGCCCTCGTCGTCCAGCTCCAGCTGGCCCTTGAACAGCTCGGTGCGCGGGTCGTGGCCCACGGCGATGAACAGACCGGTCGCCGCCAGTTCGGACGTCTCACCCGTCTTGGTGTTGCGCAGGGTCAGACCGGACAGCTTCTGCTCGCCGTGGATCTCGGCGACCTCGCTGTCCCAGGCGAACTTGATCTTCGGGTCGGCGAAGGCACGCTCCTGCATGGCCTTGGAGGCCCGCAGGGTGTCCCGGCGGTGGACGATCGTGACGGACTTGGCGAACCGGGAGAGGAAGGTCGCCTCCTCCATCGCGGTGTCGCCGCCGCCCACCACGGCGATGTCCTGGTCCTTGAAGAAGAAGCCGTCGCAGGTGGCGCACCACGAGACGCCCCGGCCCGACAGCGCGTCCTCGTTCGGCAGCCCGAGCTTGCGGTGCTGTGAGCCGGTCGTGACGATGACGGCCTTGGCGCGGTGGACGGTCCCGGCGGTGTCCGTCACGGTCTTGATGTCGCCGGTGAGGTCCACGGCGACGATGTCGTCCGGAACGAGCTCGGCACCGAAGCGCTCGGCCTGGGCCCGCATGTTGTCCATGAGGTCGGGGCCCATGATCCCGTCACGGAAGCCGGGGAAGTTCTCCACCTCGGTCGTGTTCATGAGCGCACCACCGGCGGTGACGGCACCTTCGAACACCAGCGGCTTCAGCGAGGCACGCGCGGTGTAGAGCGCTGCCGTGTAGCCGGCGGGCCCGGAGCCGATAATGATCACGTTACGGACGTCGCTCACGGGTTTCTTCCTCGTCTCTGCAGACTGCCTACTGCCTACGGGGCCGGGTCAAGGACTCTCACCCCACCCAACGGATCCTACGGGGCTCGCATTCCCGCAGTGCCCAAGCAGCACGGCAGCGTGATGTCAGGAACGGGGATAGGAGTGCGTGAGCAGCACGTTTCCCTTGGGCGCCTTCGTCGTGGTGCAGGCCGCGTCGACGACGTACACCTCTACCTGTCGGGCGTCCGCGGAGTGCGGCAGGACCACGAGGAAGGCCTTCCTGCCCTGGTATTCCCCCAGCTCAGCGGCGAGAGCCTGCTCGGTGCGCCCGGTTCCCGCCTGGACACAGTCCGGGACGGACACCTCTCCGGAGCGCTTCACCGAGTTGTTCCCGAGGCTGCGCTGGTCCTGCTTCCCCGGCGTCGTGGTGAAGGTCTCCGTGCTCTCCGCGCCCTCCGTGGCGAGGAGGGCCTCGACCTGATCCCCGAGAGGGACGCCGGAGAAGGTCGCCGTGTCGGCGGCAGTGACGGGGGCATCGGCCTTCTGGGCGTTGCCGCTGCGGTCCCCCGACGACTGGATGCCCTGGAGGAACAGCCCGCTCACGGCGACCAGCGCGGCCCCGAAGACCGCGCCGAGAACCGTTCTCCGACGCCGCTGCCGCGTGGAACCGGCGCGGCCGGGACCCGTGGCGGCGCTCGGTCGACCGGCGGGCCGCCCGACAGGATGCCCGGCGGGACGGTCCGCCGCGGCCGCCGGGGCCGGCTCGGCCGACGTCGGCGGGGTCGATGTTTCACGTGAAACATGCTCGCCCTCGCCCGTGGCGGGAGCGGTGGCGTCCAGGAGCGCTTCGGCGGCCAGCGCGGCATCAATGCGCCCGGCGACATCGGCCGGCATACGGGCGGGTCCGGGCAGAGTGCCCAGCAGTCCGCGGATCTCCTCCAGCGAGGTGCGTACATCGGCGCACAGCGCGCAGTCGTTCAGATGCCGACGCAGATCGGCGGTCCGCGACGGTGAGAGAAGCCCCTCGGTGAGGTCGGAGATCTCCGAGACATCCGGATGCTGAGTCGTGTCGGCCGTGGATGTCACGTGCGTCCACCTCCGCCCTTCACAGCAGCAGGATCATGGGGTCCTGCATCACGGCTTGCTCCCGACGCAGGTGGGACGGATGTCCCTGGCGTCCGGTTCCTTCCCCCTTCGGCCCCACCCTTACCCACGGTGTCACCGCGCAGATGAGTGAGCAGGGGAACCAGTCTCGCCCGGCCCCGGGCACAGCGGCTCTTCACCGTCCCGGTGGGTACGTCGAGGATGCGAGCCGCCTCGGCGACGGGGTAGCCCTGCATATCGACCAGTACCAGCGCGGCGCGCTGATCGGCGGGCAGCTTCGCCAGCGCCGCCAGGAGCTCCCGGTGAAGGTCGTGCCGCTCGGCGGGCGCCTCGGCCGACTCGTGGGGCTCCAGCAGCTGCTCCAGCCGCTCCGTGTCCTCGACGGGCGAGGTTTTGCGGGACGCGGCCTTGCGGGCGCGGTCCAGGCATGCGTTCACGGTGATGCGGTGCAGCCAGGTCGTGACGGCCGACTGGCCGCGAAAGGTGTGAGCGGACCGAAAGGCGGAGACGAGGGCGTCCTGAACGGCGTCGGCGGCTTCCTCCCTGTCCCCCAGCGTCCGCAGGGCGACGGCCCAGAGCCGGTCGCGGTGGCGGCGCACGAGCTCGCCGAAGGCGTCCGGGTCACCGCCGACATGGCGAGCCAGTAGTTCCTGGTCGCTCGTGCCGCCCAGTTCGGCATGGTCCAACGGTGCGCCCCCTCCCGCGTCTCTCCGTCAGCCGGTGAACTTCACGTCCGTGATGGCCTGCTTGTAGCCGGCGCCGCTGTAGCCGTCCCGCGCCGAGTAGGGCATCGCGGTCATCCACAGCAGCACATACCGGCTCTTCACCGGCTCCTTGGCGGACACCTGCAGGCTCTTACCACTGCTCTGTCCGGAAGCGATCTTCTTCATGGTGTCCACAGAGCCGGACGGCGACAGCGAATCGGCGGCGTAGAGCGTGATCGTCGTGTGAGGTCCGCCGTAGCGCAGCCCTATGGAGACGCTGGAGACGTCCTTGTCCGCTCCGAGGTCGTACACGATGCCGACACCCTGCTTGATCGAGGGCTCGAGCTCCGGCCCGTCGAGGAAGTAGTTCGTCCGCCAGTAACTGCCGCTGTCGCCGTCGTAGGTCTTCTGGACGTCGTTGACGTTCTGCGGGGAGCCGTCGGGGGCGTACTCCCTGGCGTCCTGGACCTTCAGCGGAACGGGGACCTTCCTCTTCTGCTCGCCCCCGGACGTGGCGGTGGTCTGCCTGGGCTTGGGGTCCTCGGCGGCCTTGGGCTGGTCGAGCAGCTTGTCGGCCACCTGCCAGCTGCCGAGGCCCAGCGCGGCGATGAGCAGCGCCGACACGACCCACTTGAGGGCCTTGCCCGTACGGCTCTGCAACGGCGGAGGCGGCACGGGCGTCGGCTGGGTGGCCGCGGCGACCGGGCGCGGCTTCGGCCGGCCGTACGTGCCCTGCTGGTAGGTCGTGCGCTGGTAGTCCGGCGGAGCGGGGAACTCGGGCTCCGGCGGGCGGATCCGGGGCATCGCCGCGACGGCCTTGGCGAGCTCGTCGGGCGTGGTGCAGGCGGGCTCCTGGCGGGAGGCGGTCGCTCCGTCGTTGGCGAGGGCACGCATGGCGATCTCGGACAGGCCGCGGTGCACCCCCGCCCGGACCTGGTCGGGGGCGATGAGCCCGACGCCCTTGGGCAGCCCGGACAGACCGTGTGCGTCGTCCTCGTACGGCCAGCGCTGGGTCAGCGCCGCGTACAGCAGTGCGCCGATCGCCTCGGTGTCGGTCCGCTGCGGACGCTCGGCGCTGATGCCCCGCAGGGCGGCGTTGACGGCGAGCCCGCGGATGCGCCACTGGCCGCTGGAGGTGCGCAGGACGGCGCTGGGAGTGAGACGGAGATGGGCGAGGCCCTCGCGATGGGCTGCGGCCATGGCCTGCGAGATCTGGCTGACGAGCTGGTACGCGTCGTGCGGTTCCAGCGGCCCGGCCGCGAGGAGGGCGGTGAGCTCGGTGGCGTCCGGCAGCCATTCATGGACGACGTAGACGAGCTCGTTCTCCTCGACGGCGTCCAGGACCTGCACGAAGCGCGGGTCACCGAGCAGCGCCGAGGAACGCGCCGCGGCCAGCACCGAGCGGGCCCTGGGGTGGTTCGCGGGGAGTACGTGCACCCCCACCGCGCGGCGCAGTTTCTCGTCGACGGCACGCCAGCTGCTGAAGCCGTCCAGACGGGTGACGCACTCCTCGAGCCGGTAGCGTCTGGCCAGTTTGTGGCCGCTGTGCAGCTCGGGTGTCGCACGGGAGGGCTGACCGCCGGTCCGCCGCTCGCCGTCGGTGTTCTCGGCGGATGTGTCCGCCGTGTCCTGCGCTTCCGCCACCCCGTCGGCCGCGGCCTTGTCCGCCTTCGCGGTCAGCGGGTCGTCACCGCTGTTGTCGGCCACGTCGACGGCAGCCGTGCTACGTTCCGCCACCGTCGTTCCTGCCTCCCCATCCGTTGCGCCATATCCAACAGCCATGCCAATTGTGCCCACAGTCCGCCGCCATGCACGACACGCGGTGGCCCACGATGGTTGCGCTGGTGGCCCGATCGGTCCGGTCCGTCAGCGGCCCAGGCGGCCGCGGACCATGCCCACCATGGCGTTGAGCTCCTGGATCCGCATCTTCCTGGCCGCCACGTAGAAGACGCCGAGCAGGACCACGCCACCGGCGACGAGCGCGACCAGAGAACCGAAGGCATCCTCGCCCAGCGTCCTCAGGAGGACGAGACCGACGGCGCCGCCGGCCATCGCCGCCGGGACGGACGCCATGCACAGCCGCGCGTAGGTCCGGACGACGTGCGAGCCGTCCAGATCGCCGCCGAGCCGCTTGCGCAGCCGGCGCCACGCGACGCCCACACCGACGGCGTAGGCGAGTCCGTACGAGGCGGCCATGCCCACGACGGCCCACCGGGCCGGCAGTACCACGTAGCAGGCCGCGGACGCGGCCGCGTTGACGGCCGCCACGATGACCGTGTTGTAGAAGGGCGTCCGCGTGTCCTCGTACGCGTAGAAGCCGCGCAGCACGACGTACTGCACCGAGTACGGGATCAGGCCGAGGCCGAAGGCCATCAGCATGTAGCCCATGCCGCGCGCGGCCTCGTCGGAGGCGGAGGCGAAGAGCAGGGTGCACATCGGCAGGCCGAGCGCGAGGAAGGTGAACGCGATCGGCACGATCGCGACGGCCGAGTTCCGCAGCCCCTGCGAGATGTCGTCGCGGACGGCGCCCGGGTCGTTGTCGTGCGCGGCGCGGGAGATCCGCGGCAGCAGCGCGGCCATGACGGAGACGGTGATGATGGCCTGCGGCATGCCCCAGATCAGCTGGGCGTTGGAGTACGCGAGGATGCCCGCCCCGTCCTTGCCCGAGGCCTTGCCGGCCGCCGTCGCGAGCTGCGTGACGACGACGACGCCCGCCTGGTTGGCCAGGACGAAGAGAACGGTCCACTTGGCGAGCTTGACCGTCTTGCCGAGCCCCTGGCCCTTCCAGTCGAACCGGGGCCGGAAGCGGAAGCCCGCCTCGCGCAGGTAGGGGATCATCGCCAGCGCCTGGACGACCAGGCCGAGCAGCGTGCCGATACCCAGCAGGCGCACGCCTTCGTCCGGGATCGTCGTGACGGCCATCCGGGTCTCCGCGGACGTGCCGTAGACCCAGATGAACATGCCGAACGTGAAGATCACGACGATGTTGTTCAGGACCGGGGTCCACATCATGGCGCCGAACTTGCCGCGCGCGTTGAGGATCTGGCCCATGACCACGTGCACGCCCATGAAGAAGATCGTGGGCAGGCAGAAGCGGGCGAAGGTGACCGCGACGCTGTTGGCGGCCGCGTCCTGGGCGAGGGTGTCCGACATCGCCCGGATCAGCAGCGGGGCGCCGAACACCGCGAGAGCGACGATCACACCGAGCGCGACCATGACCAGGGTCAACAGTCGGTTGGCGTAGGCCTCGCCGCCGTCCTCGTCGTCCTTCATGGAGCGGACGAGCTGGGGGACGAAGACCGAGTTCAGACCACCGCCGACGGTGAGGATGTAGATCATCGTCGGCAGGGTGGCCGCGACGGTGTAGGCGTCGCCGAGCGTGGCGGCACCCAGCGCTCCGGTGATGACGAGGCTGCGGACGAATCCGGTCAAGCGGGAGACCAGCGTGCCGGCGGCCATCACGGCGCTGGACTTCAGCAGGCCGGAGGCGCGGCCGCCGGACTTCTTCGGCGCGGCGGGAGCCGGCGCCGCTGCCGGGACCGCTTCGGGTTCGGGTGCGGGGCTGGGTGCGGGGCTGGGTTCGCCGGGGCCGGGCGCACCGGCGGCGGGCGGGTGGGCGTAGCCCTGCTGGTCGCGGTAGAGGTGGGCGAAGGCGTCCGGCGCGGGCTCGTCTCCACCGGCGTGGGTGACGAGCTCGTCGACGCCGGTGTACTGCACGGTCCGCGGGTCGTCACCGTACGGAAGGTGACGGGAGGGGCCGTCGGGCTCGGGCGGCGGGGTCTGCGCCCAGATACGGGGATCGGGAGCGTACTCGGGAGCGGTGGGCTGCTGGTAGAGCGGCTGCGGCTCCGGATACGTGCCGGGCGGGGGAGGCGGGTGCGCGGCGCGGTCGTAGAGCGCCTCGCTCACCGGGTCCTGCGCGGAGAGATCGTGCGCCCGGTACGGGTCGTGGTCGTAGGCGTCCTGGACGTAGGGGTCCGGGACGTACGGATCCGTGGCAGGCGGCGACGCCGGTGGCGGTACCTGGCCCGCCGGGGGCGCCGCATGCGTCCCGCCGGGAGGCGTACCGCCGCCACCCGCGCCCTGGCCGCGGTCACCGTCGTACGGCGCGTTCATGGATAACCCCACCTCATCGTCCCCGGCCGGCCGGCCACGACATCGCTCAACGGTCCACTTTCTCACCCGGGCCGGACGGCTCGGTGCTTTGCGCTCGGGTGTCCGGCGTCGGGTCACCCGGCTGCTGCGGATCGTCATCCTCCGCGGCGGCCTCCCGGGCGGCGGCGCGCTTGCGCTGGCTGTACATCCTGACGCCCGCGAGGACCAGCAGCAGTACACCACCCGCGATGACGAGCATCACCGTCGGCGTGATCTCGGAGACCTTCACGGTGAAGTGCATCGGCTTGCCGTACGGCCTGCCGTCCTCCGTGTACAGCTGCGCCGTCATGGGGACCGGGCCGTTGGCGTTCGCGGAGGCGGTGAACTTCACCGACTGGCTGTGGCCGCCGTCGATCCTCACCGGCTGCTCGGAGACGGTGTCGCCCCCGTTGAGCTTCAAGCGGGTCGGCTTCGAGGACTTCAGGCGCAGCACCAGGTGGTCGACGCCCTGCAGCAGCTTGTTCTGCACGGTCACCGGGATCGTGGCGCTGCGGCCGGAGAGGGTCAGGTCGGACTTCTCGATCAGCTTGACCTCGGTGGTCAGGCTCTTCAGGTGCGTCAGCACACCGCTGCGGTATCCGGCCGCCGCGTCCGGCTGCCCGCGCCAGGACGTGGACATCTCGCGGTTGATCGCATTGCCCACGGGTGTCACCACCCGGTAGGCCGCGGTGAGGATCACCTTGAAGTTGTCCAGCGTCTCCCGCGTGGCCTTCATGTCCTGGAAGGCCTGGACGGGAAGCTCATGGCGGCGCAGCTTCTGCGGGTAGTGGGAGAAGCTGGGGACCTGGGTGGTTGCGCGCGGGTCGGGCTTGGCGCCCGCCGCCGTAACCAGGTCGGCGGTCTGCGTCCAGCGCTCGTGGGACAGGCCCCGCAGCGCGCTCGCCATCGACTGGGCCTGGGCGGCGGTCGGCATGCGCTGCGGTGCGACGACGACGCTGCGCGCGTTGCCCGGCTGCTGCTGCGTCACGGTCAGGGTGTGGGCGAGGAACCGCTGGACCGCCAGCGTGGAGTTCTCGGCCCTGGTCATGTCGCCCTGGAAGGCGGTGGACAGCGCCTCGTCGGCCACGACGGCCGTGGTGCCGCCGCCGATGGGCCGGGCGGCCGTCGGCGTGTACGGGAGAGTGTCGCGCACGCTGTCGCTGCGCGCGATCACCTTGTCGGCACCGGCGGAGGTGGCGATGTCGACGATCGACGGGTCGAGCGCTCCGTCGACCGGCCAGGCGAAGTCGACGGACGGCTTCACGTGCAGGATCGTCTCCACGGTCGTCTCGGCGAGCTCCGTGGCCGGCTGCAGATGGCTGAGGGAGCCGGAGACGTCCTTGCCGCGGTGGGCGAGCGACGCCAGGTCGGGGTCGGCGTAGGGCAGCGCGACCACCTTGCCGCCCTCCACCGCCTTCTCCAGGGAGTTCAGCCACTGCTTGGCGACGGCCTGGTTGCGGCCCGGGACGTCGGTCTCCCCGTCCTTGACCTGGTAATTCCGGGTCATCGCCTCCACGGTGGCGAGCAGGTCGGGGTCGATGACCCAGGTGACCGGCAGCTCGGCGCCGAGGGAGACGAGACGCTCCAGCCGCCCGCCGGGGGCGAGCTCGGCGGCCAGGTCGTCGTTCTCGAAGACCGGGGTCTGCTGGTCGTCGGAGCCGGTCTCCGCGGACAGCCGCGTCGAGGAGATCAGCGGCCAGAGATAGGTGAGCTGGGTCTTCTTCTTGGTGCCTTCGGGCTGCCACGGAAGGAAGGTGCGCTCGATGCCGAGGACCTGGTTGTAGGGATCGCTGGGCGTCCGTCCGGTCAGCGAGACCCCGAGCTGGTACACGCCCTCCTTGCCGAGGCCCAGCTCGTCCACGGGCACGGTGAGCCGGAAGTCCTCGGTGGTCCCGGCGGGGAGAGTCGGGATCTGGTACGCGAAGGTTGGGGCGACCGCCGTGCCGTCACTGCTGGGCGTGAAGCCCTTGCGCCGGGCCACCTCGTCGATCGCTCCCCGGTTGGGCAGCGCGGAGCCCACCCGCAGATCCACCGTCGCCCCGCTGACCGTCTGTTTTCCCTCGTTGGTCACCGAACCGGTGATGGTGAGGGTGTCCCCCTCCGCCGGGGCGCTGGGGGTGAACGTGTCCAGAGACACATCCACGGTCGGTGATCCAGGAGCCTTCTCGTCGGCGTGAGCGGAGGGGGCGAGGGGGCCGTACAGCAGGGAGGCGAGCAGCGGCACACCAGCGAGCACCGAGGCCGAACGCCGCAGCCACCGGCGGGCAGGGGAGGGGCGGGTGCCCTGGAAGTCTGCCGCCTCGGCCACGCGCTGCCCGTCCCTCGTCGTCTGGTTGCCGTTGGTGGTTGTCGGATTCTGCGTCCACGCATGGTAACGAGACCGGCTGGGGCTAAGTGCCGCGGAGTGCTCCACACGGCCGGGCCGAAACGAGGACGCCCCGGCGGGCCCGGGCACGTAACCTTTTCTGCTGTGCCGAACCCCAACGAAGAGAACCCGACCGCCCTGAGCCAGGCGCAACGCCGCGCGGTCAGTGAACTACTGCGCGTGTCCCCCGTCGCCGACGATCTCGCCCGCCGCTTCAAGGAGGCCGGGTTCAGCCTCGCCCTCGTCGGCGGCTCGGTGCGGGACGCGCTGCTCGGGCGGCTCGGCAACGACCTGGACTTCACCACCGACGCCCGCCCCCAGGACGTGCTGAAGATCGTGCGGCCGTGGGCGGAGTCCGTCTGGGACGTCGGCATCGCGTTCGGCACGGTGGGGGCCCAGAAGAGCGCCCGCGTCGGAGACGCTGTCCAGCAGTTCCAGATCGAGATCACGACGTACCGCTCCGAGGCGTACGACCGGACCTCACGCAAGCCTGAGGTCGCGTACGGCGATTCCATCGAGGACGACCTCGTGCGCCGCGACTTCACGGTCAACGCGATGGCCGTCGCGCTGCCGGAGAAGGAGTTCATCGACCCCCACGGTGGTCTCCAGGACCTCTCCGAGCGTGTCCTACGGACACCCGGCACACCGGAGGAGTCCTTCTCGGACGACCCGCTGCGGATGATGCGCGCCGCGCGGTTCGCCGCGCAGCTCGACTTCGAGGTGGCCCCCGAGGTCATCACCGCGATGACGGAGATGGCGGAGCGGATCGACATCGTCTCCGCCGAGCGTGTGCGCGACGAGCTCAACAAGCTCATCGTCTCCGCGCACCCGCGCAAGGGCCTGGGCCTGCTCGTTGTGACCAGTCTCGCCGACAGGGTGCTGCCCGAGCTGCCCGCGCTGCGGCTGGAGAGCGACGAGCACCACCGGCACAAGGATGTCTACGAGCACTCGCTGATCGTGCTGGAGCAGGCCATCGACCTCGAAGAGGACGGCCCCGACCTGGTTCTGCGGCTGGCCGCGCTGCTGCACGACATCGGCAAGCCGCGCACGCGGCGCTTCGAGCCGGACGGACGGGTCTCGTTCCACCACCACGAGGTGGTCGGGGCGAAGATGGTCAAGAAGCGCATGACCGCGCTGAAGTACTCCAACGACATGGTCAAGGACGTGGCGCGCCTGGTGGAGCTCCATCTGCGCTTCCACGGCTATGGGACCGGCGAGTGGACCGACTCGGCCGTACGTCGTTATGTGCGCGATGCCGGGCCGCTGCTGAACCGGCTGCACAAGCTGACCCGCTCTGACTGCACGACACGGAACAAGCGCAAGGCGGCCGCTCTCTCCCGGGCGTACGACGGGCTCGAAGAGCGCATCGCCAAGCTTCAGGAGCAGGAGGAGCTGGACGCGATCCGGCCGGACCTGGACGGCAACCAGATCCAGGAAGTACTGGGCATCCGTCCGGGCCCTGCCGTGGGTCAGGCGTACAAGTTTCTGCTGGAGCTGCGCCTCGAGAACGGCCCGATGGAGTACGACGCCGCCGTTGCTGCGCTCAAGGAGTGGTGGGCAACGCAGGACCAGAGCGCTCGTACGTGACCGCACCGCCATGTTTCACGTGAAACGTGGCAGCCGCGACCGGAAGCCGAGGGCGATGTTTCACGTGAAACATCGCCCTCGCTCATGGGGTGACGGAGGCGCTGGCGCGCGGCCCCGATGCCTTCCAGCGCAGCAGCAGGACGGCGAGGCCCGCGTACAGCGCGGCGACCATGATGACCAGCGCGGCCGAGCGGCCGTCGGGTGGCAGCATCAGCGCGGCCATGCCCGCGGCGCCGACGAAGGCGACGTTGAAAAGCACGTCATAGAGGGAGAAGACGCGCCCCCGGTACGCGTCGTCCACCGCCTTCTGGACCACCGTGTCCGTGGCGATCTTCGTCCCTTGTGTGGTGAGCCCCAGCACGAAGGCGGCGATCAGCATCGGTGCCAGCGTGAAGGGCAGCGCCAGCGCAGGCTCCAGCACCGCGGCCGATCCCGCGCACACCGCCATCCAGCCGTACTGGCCCAGCCGCCCGACCGCCCACGGGGTGCAGACCGCGGCGGCGAAGAACCCTGCGCCCGAGATCCCGATGGCCAGCCCCAGCAGGGTGAGCCCTTCCTTCTCGGTCGCGGCCCAGGCGTACCGGCACAGCATGAGCACCATCACCGTCAGCGCGCCGTAGCAGAAGCGCATGACGGTCATCGCGGCCAGCGCCCGTGCCGCGTCCCGTCGCTCCGCCAGATGGCGCAGCCCGCTCGCCAAGCCCCGGACGGTCGAGGCGAGCGCCGCCCCGAGCCGCGGCTGCACCACATCGGGGTCAGGCCCGAGCAGGCCGCGTCCCATGCGCAGGGAAGCGAGCGCCGCGGACAGGTAGAGCAGCGCGCCCAGTACGACCACCGCGGCGTCGGAGTCGGCGATGAGCAGCCGTACGGCGAAGGCGAGGCCACCACCCGCGGTCGCGGCCAGGGTTCCGGCGGTGGGCGACAGGGAGTTGGCCACCACGAGCCGTTCCGCGTCGACGACCCGGGGCAGCGAGGCGGACAGCCCGGCCAGGACGAAGCGGTTGACGGCGGTGACCGAGAGGGCCGAGGCGTAGAAGAGCCAGTCAGGCACGGAGGCGAGGACCAGGAACGCGGTCCCGCCGGCGAGCAGCGCGCGCAGCAGGTTTCCGTACAGCAGGACCTGGCGGCGGCGCCAGCGGTCGAGCAGGACACCGGCGAACGGGCCGACGAGCGAGTAGGGCAGCAGCAGGACCGCCATGGCGGAGGCGATCGCCGCGGGCGAGGTCTGCTTCTCGGGCGAGAAGACGACGTAGGTGGCGAGGGCGACCTGGTAGACGCCATCGGCGCACTGGGAGAGCAGTCGTACGGCGAGCAGGCGGCGGAAGTCCGCGAAGCGGAGGAGTACGCGCAGATCACGTACGACAGGCATGGCCCAAGGGTCACATACGGCGAAGGCCCCCGGGCAGATGCCACGGGGACCTTCGTCAGAGCGGGTGCCGCTCACGCGTTCGCGCCGCTCAGCGCTCGGCTGCGGCTTAGCGCTCGACCTCGCCACGGATGAACTTCTCGACGTTCTCGTAGGCCTCGTCGTCGAAGTACTGGACCGGCGGGGACTTCATGAAGTACGAGGACGCGGAGAGGATCGGGCCACCGATGCCCCGGTCCTTGGCGATCTTCGCGGCGCGCAGGGCGTCGATGATGACACCCGCGGAGTTCGGGGAGTCCCAGACCTCGAGCTTGTACTCCAGGTTCAGCGGGACGTCACCGAAGGCACGGCCCTCGAGGCGGACGTACGCCCACTTGCGGTCGTCCAGCCAGGCCACGTAGTCCGACGGGCCGATGTGGACGTTGTTGTCACCGAGGTCACGGTCGGGGATCTGGGAGGTGACGGCCTGCGTCTTGGAGATCTTCTTGGACTCAAGGCGGTCACGCTCGAGCATGTTCTTGAAGTCCATGTTGCCGCCGACGTTCAGCTGCATGGTGCGCTCGAGACGGACACCGCGGTCCTCGAACAGCTTCGCCATGACGCGGTGCGTGATGGTGGCGCCGACCTGCGACTTGATGTCGTCACCGACGATCGGGACGCCGGCCTCGGTGAACTTGTCCGCCCACTCCTTGGTGCCGGCGATGAAGACCGGGAGGGCGTTGACGAAGGCGACCTTGGCGTCGATGGCGCACTGGGCGTAGAACTTCGCGGCTTCCTCGGAACCCACCGGCAGGTAGCAGACGAGCACGTCGACCTGCTTGTCCTTGAGGACCTGGACGATGTCGACCGGCGCCTCGGAGGACTCCTCGATGGTCTGGCGGTAGTACTTGCCCAGGCCGTCCAGGGTGTGGCCGCGCTGGACGGTCACGCCCGTCGACGGCACGTCGCAGATCTTGATGGTGTTGTTCTCGCTGGCGCCGATGGCGTCCGCGAGGTCCAGGCCGACCTTCTTCGCGTCGACGTCGAAGGCGGCCACGAACTCGACGTCCCCGACGTGGTAGTCGCCGAACTGGACGTGCATGAGACCCGGCACCTTGCCCGCCGGGTCGGCGTCCTTGTAGTACTCGACGCCCTGCACCAGCGAGGCGGCGCAGTTGCCCACGCCGACGATGGCTACGCGAACCGAACCCATTCCGGTTGCTCCCTGTGTTGATCTTCGAAGCCCTGCGGGGTCGCAGGGCCTCACTTGGCGGTGTCGTCGGACGGATCCGGCCGGGTGCTGCCCCCGTGCCGGGGCAGGCCGCCCGTCTCTCCAGATGTGTTGTCCTGCTGAGCGGCGTCCCCCGGGGCCTGCGAGCCGGATCGTCTCTGATCCCGCCCCGCCCGCTCGCTCTCGATGAGCTCGTTCAGCCAGCGCACTTCGCGCTCCACGGACTCCATGCCGTGGCGCTGGAGCTCAAGCGTGTAGTCGTCCAGGCGCTCCCGCGTCCGGGCCAGGGAGGCACGCATCTTCTCCAGGCGCTCCTCCAGGCGGCTGCGGCGCCCCTCCAGCACGCGCATCCGCACCTCGCGCTCGGTCTGCCCGAAGAAGGCGAAGCGCGCCGCGAAGTGCTCGTCCTCCCACGCGTCCGGGCCGGTGTGGGAGAGGAGCTCCTCGAAGTGCTCCTTACCTTCGGCCGTCAGCCGGTAGACGATCTTCGCCCGGCGCCCCGCCAGTGAGGCGGCGAGCGCGTCCTCGGGCGCGCTGCCCGGCTCCTCGACCAGCCAGCCGTTTGCGACCAGCGTCTTGAGGCAGGGGTAAAGCGTCCCGTAACTGAACGCCCGGAAGATCCCCAGCGAGGTGTTGAGCCGCTTGCGGAGTTCGTAGCCGTGCATCGGGGCCTCGCGGAGCAGGCCCAGAACAGCGAACTCGAGGATGCCGGAGCGCCTGCTCATGCGTCGCCTCCTCCGTCACCGTCACGCGCGCTCAGCCGGTGCTTATGCCGTGCTGATGTATCGACTCGATACATCCAGACGATAGAACGGTGATCTCCTCACGACAAGTGAGGCCATAGTGAGCGGCGTCACATCACCGATTCACAGCAAACGAGTTGCCTGATTTGGGGTGAACTTCGCCTCTAGGTGGGTTTTGACCGTGCGTAGTCTGTGCGGCATGCACAGCACCGGGAACCAAGCGGCGTCAGGGGGCGTCCTCGTCCTGAGTGCACTCTGTGCATGGCGGATGAGCTCGAGCCAGGGCTGGTCCGTAGTCATTTCGGGGGGACCGGAACTCACTGCCGCTTCCAGGCGTACTCGCCTGCCCGAGGAGTAGTCGTTCGATGAGCGAGCACCGTCGCAAACCGCCGCAGCCACAGGGTGGCGGGCGTGCCGCGGCCAGGCGAGCCGCCCAGCAGCCCTCAGGCCGCCGGGCGGCTCAAGCACGGGGAGCCAGTACGGGGTCCCCCTCAGACGCGTACGGTACGGAGGCCCCTTACGGTGGCCGTGCCGAAGCCCGCCGCGCCGCCCAGCGCGGTGGCGGGCGGGGCCGCGGCGGGGGCGGCGGCCGTGGAGGCCGTGGTGCCGGGGGGCAGCCCGGCAAGAAGCGCCTGATCGACTACCCCCGCCACGACAAGTACGGGTGGCGCCGCTGGATGCCGTCGTGGAAGCTCGTGGCGGGGCTGTTCCTGGGGTTCGCGGGAGCGCTGATGGGCGCTGCGACGATCGCGTACGCGTGGGTCGATCTGCCCGACGAGGACAAGATCGCCAAGGCGCAGAACAACGTCTACTACTGGTCCGACGGCACGCAGATGGCCGCGACCGGTGGTGAGATCAACCGGCAGATCATCGCGTACGACCAGATCCCCGAGGCCATGCGGAACGCGGTGATCTCGGCGGAGAACAAGACCTTCTGGACCGACTCGGGTATCGACCCGAGGGGCATCGGCCGCGCCGTGGTCAACATGGCGATGGGTGGGCAGACGCAGGGTGGCTCGACCATCACCCAGCAGTACGTCAAGAACGCCATGCTCAACGACCAGTCGCAGACCTTGAGCCGCAAGGCCAAGGAGCTGTTCATCTCCATAAAGGTCGGCAACGAGGTCGAAAAGCCCCAGATCATGGCGGGCTACCTGAACACCTCGTACTACGGCCGCGGGGCGTACGGGATCCAGGCCGCGGCCCGGACGTACTTCAACAAGAACGCGAACGAGCTGGACGCCAGCCAGTGCGCGTTCCTCGCCACGCTCCTGAAGGGCTCCACGTACTACGACCCGGCCGGCGCCCCCGAGATCGACCCGGCCGCGAACGCGAAGGACAACACCGAGCGCGCCACCAAGCGGTGGAAGTGGATCCTCGACGAGATGGTCAAGGACAACCATCTCGACGCCTCCGAGCGGGCCAAGTACACCGAGCTGCCGAAGATCGAGCCGCCGAAGAAGAGCGCGACGCTGGGCGGCCAGACCGGTTACCTGGTCGACCTGGCCAAGGCCTACTTCATCAACAACAACGAGCAGAACATCTCGGCGCAGAAGCTGGCCGAGGGCGGCTACGAGATCTACACGACCTTCGACAAGGAGAAGGTCAAGCAGCTCGAAACGGCCGTCAAGAGCGTCCACGACAAGCACATCGACCCCAAGAAGCGCCCGGACACGGACACGCACGTCCAGTTCGGCGGCGCTTCGGTCGACCCGAAGACGGGTGCGATCGTCGCCATCTACGGCGGCACCGACGCGACCAAGCACTTCACCAACAACGCCGACCAGACCGGTGCCCAGGTCGGATCGACCTTCAAGCCGTTCGTGCTGGCGGCGGCGATGCGCGACGGCGTCCGGAACCCGGAACTCGGGGCCGAGCAGGACGAGAGCCAGCGCCGGATCATCGACCCGGACACCGCGATCTACAACGGTGACAACAAGCTCAAGATCAAGAACTACGACGGCACCGTCTGGCAGAACGAAGAGGGCAAGGAGTGGCTGCAGGTCAACGACGGTGATCAGAGCTACGGCGACATCAACCTCCGCAAGGCCATGATCCACTCCGCCAACTCGCCCTTCGTGCAGCTCGGCATGGACGTCGGCATCCCGCAGGTGCGGCAGGCGGCCATCGACGCCGGCCTGCGGCCGGAGAGCCTCGCCAAGGGCAACGTGCCGTCGTTCTCGATCGGTATCTCCGACCCGAGCGCCATCCGTATGGCGGGTGCGTACGCGACCTTCGCGGCCAACGGCGAGCAGCGCGAGCCCTACTCCGTCAAGGAAGTGAAGAAGGCCGGGCACACCGTCTACAAGCACGAGGACAAGGCCTCCAGGAAGTTCTCCTCCGCCGTCGCGAGCAATGTCACCGATGTGCTGAGGGACGTCGTGGAACACCCGGACGGCACCGGTAACAACGCCGCCATCCCGGGCCGCCATGTCGCCGGAAAGACCGGTACCACCGACGGCAACCGGTCGGCCTGGTTCGTGGGCTACACGCCTCAGCTGTCGACCGCCATCGACATGTACCGGATGGACGACAACGCGTCGAACAAGAACCGCGAGTTCCTGAAGATGTTCGGCACCGGTGGTCAGAAGAAGATCCACGGTTCGTCGTTCCCGTCCGAGATCTGGCAGAAGTACATGTCCGAGGCGCTCAAGGGCGAGAAGGTCATGAAGTTCCCGGAGCCCGAGGACCTGGGCGCCGAACCGGTGTGGGGCGGCGGTGCCGAGAGCCCGAAGCCCTCGCCCTCCCCGACGCCGTCGCAGAGCCCCTCGGAGACGCCGTCCGCGTCCCCGTCGGCGACGATGCCGTCCGAGAGCCCCAAGCCGTCCGACTCCTGCGGCCCGCTCGACTGGGACTGCAAGGGGGAGAACGGCGGCGGCCAGACCGGTGGCGGTGAGGACACCGGCGGCGGCGATACGGACACGGGCGGAACGGCCGACGCGGGCACCACCGGAGGCCTGACACCCACACCGACGCCGCCGACCGGGGGCGGCGGAAACGGCAACGGTGGCAACGGCAACGGCGGTGACGGCAACGGAGGAGGCTGGTTCGGCGGAGTGGACGGCTAGCGCCGGACCGCCCCGCGGACGAGCAATACGAGCAACACAAGCAGCACGCGCCGCACCAGCAACACGAGCCGGACGAGCCGGATGAGGGCCGCCGCGCCTGCCGCGTACACGACGTACGCGGGCGGGTGCGGCGGCCCTCGCCGTTGCTCGCGGTTGTCCACAGGCCGCACGGATCCACAGAGGCGTACGGCAGGATGTCCCCATGCCGAGCCCACAGGAGACGCACGTGCACCAGGACCGGCCCGTCGTGCCCCCGACGCGGCGGGACGAGGTCGCGGCCGCCGGCAGCGAGCTGATCGGCGGGCCGTTCGGCCGCTGGGCGCGGTTCGGCAGCAGTCCGCTCACACCCGTGCGGGTCGTCGCGCTCGTCGCGATCGGGATGTTCGCGCTGGGCATGGTCCAGAAGCTGCCCTGCTACAACTGGGCGTGGTTCCGGGGCACCAGCTCGCAGTACACCCACGCCTGTTACTCCGACATCCCGCACCTGTTCCTGGCGCGCGGGTTCGCCGACGGCCTGATCCCCTACTTCGACCGGCTCGGCGGCGACATGGAGTACCTCGAGTACCCCATCCTGACCGGGCTGTTCATGCAGGTCGCGGCCTGGCTCACCAGTCCCTTCGGAGACGGTGTCCAGGCACGCGAGCAGGCGTACTGGATGGTCAACGCCGGCATGCTGATGGTCTGCGCCGCCGTGCTCGCCGTCTGCGTCGCGCGCACGCACCGCCACCGCCCCTGGGACGCGCTGCTCGTCGCCCTGGCACCGGCGCTCGCGCTGACCGCCACCATCAACTGGGATCTGCTCGCCGTGGCCCTGACCGCCGCGGCCATGCTGATGTGGTCACGCGGTCGGGCGCTCGCGTGCGGGGTGCTCCTCGGCCTCGCCACGGCTGCCAAGTTCTACCCGTTCCTCCTGCTCGGGCCCCTGTTCCTGTTGTGCTGGCGAGCCTGGAAGTGGCGGGAGTTCGGGGCCGCCCTGCTGGGCACGGCCGCCTCCTGGCTGGTGGTCAACCTGCCGGTGATGCTGCTGGCCCCCGAAGGCTGGAAGAAGTTCTACTCCTTCAGCCAAGAGCGGCGCATCGACTTCGGGTCCTTCTGGCTGATCATCACGCAGCGCACGGGCGTGGACATCGACGTCGACGCGGTCAACACCTACGCGATCCTGCTGATGGTGCTGGCCTGCGCCGGAATCGCAGCGCTGGCCCTCACCGCGCCGCGCCGCCCGCGCTTCGCCCAGCTGGCGTTCCTGGTGGTCGCGGCGTTCGTCCTCACCAACAAGGTCTACTCGCCGCAGTACGTGCTGTGGCTGATCCCGCTCGCCGCCCTCGCCCGCCCGCGCTGGCGGGACTTCCTGATCTGGCAGGCCTGCGAGGTCATGTACTTCCTCGGGATCTGGATGTACCTGGCGTACACCACCAGCGGCAACAAGCAGGGGCTGCCGACCGAGGGGTACCAGTTCGCGATCATCCTGCATCTCGCCGGGACGCTGTTCCTGTGCGCCATGGTCGTACGCGACATCCTGCTGCCGGAGCGGGACGCGGTACGCCGTGACGGGAGCGACGACCCGTCCGGGGGCGTCCTGGACGGCGCGGAGGACGTCTTCGCACTGGGCCGCGGTGCGCATCCGCCGCAGCACGCGGCGCACGCGGTCGAGGGGTCGCGCGTGGAGTGGGGCGTGGGGCGGGACGTACGGCGGCATGCCGTACGGGACTGAGCCCCCGGCCCGGGCGGTCACGCCCGGACGCGAGGGCAACCAGGACGGCTAGCGGTCGACCAGGCGGTCGAACTGGGTGGTGGTGTGCCGCAGGTGGGCCACCAGCTCGTCGCCGACCTTCGGCTCCTGCGCGTCGGACGGCACGAACAGGATCGACACCTGCATGTGCGGCGGCTCCGCGAACCAGCGCTGCTTGCCCGCCCAGACGAACGGCGAGAGGTTGCGGTTGACCGTCGCCAGGCCGGCGCGGGCCACGCCCTTGGCGCGCGGCATCACGCCGTGCATCGCTTTGGGAGCCTCCAGGCCCACCCCGTGCGACGTACCGCCCGCGACGACGACCAGCCAGCCGTCCGACGCCGCCTTCTGCTGCCGGTAGCCGAAGCGGTCGCCCTTCGACACGCGCGTCACGTCCAGGACGGCGCCCCGGTACTGCGTCGCCTCGTGGTCCCCGAGCCACAGCCGCGTACCGATCCGCGCCCGGAAGCGGGTCTGCGGGAACTGCTGCTGGAGTCGTGCCTGCTCCTCGGCCTTCAGGTGGCTGACGAACATGGTGTGCAGCGGCAGCCGGGCCGCGCGCAGCCGGTCCATCCAGCCGATGACCTCCTCGACGGCGTCGGTGCCGTCCGTGCGGTCCAGCGGGAGGTGCAGCGCGAAGCCCTCCAGGCGTACGTCCTCGATGGCGCTCTGCAGCTGGCCCAGCTCGTGCTCGCCGATGCCGTGCCGCTTCATCGAGCTCATGCACTCGATGACGACCCGGGCGCCGACCAGCGCGTGCACGCCGTCCACCGACGACACCGACCGGACCACCCGGTCCGGCAGCGGCACCGGCTCCTCACCGCGCCGGAACGGCGTCAGGACCAGCAGGTCACCGCCGAACCAGTCCTTGATGCGCGCCGCCTCGTACGTCGTGCCCACGGCGAGCATGTCGGCGCCGAAGCGGGACGCCTCGTCCGACAGCCGCTCGTGACCGAAGCCGTAGCCGTTGCCCTTGCAGACCGGGACCAGACCTGGGAACTGGTCGATCACAGTCTTCTGGTGCGCCCGCCAGCGAGCGGTGTCGACGTAGAGGGAGAGCGCCATGGCCGGCCCGGAACCTTTCTGTGGCTGCGGTGAATCAAAGGTGTGTACGAGGCTTACGAGATTACGCAAGCCTCAGCGGCGCGACATGTAGATGTCGAGCGCCTTGTGCAGCAGCTTGTTCAGCGGGAAGTCCCATTCACCGATGTACTCGACGGCCTCGCCGCCCGTGCCCACCTTGAACTGGATCAGGCCGAAGAGGTGGTCGGTCTCGTCGAGCGAGTCGGAGATGCCGCGCAGGTCGTAGACGGTCGCGCCCATCGCGTACGCGTCGCGCAGCATGCGCCATTGCATCGCGTTCGAGGGCCGGAACTCACGGCCGATGTTGTCGGACGCGCCGTAGGAGTACCAGACGTGCCCGCCGACGACGAGCATGGTCGCGGCCGACAGGTTCACGCCGTTGTGGCGGGCGAAGTACAGCCGCATGCGGTTGGGGTCCTCGTTGTTGAGGACGGTCCACATGCGCTGGAAGTAGGAGAGCGGCCGCGGGCGGAAGCGGTCGCGGACGGCGGTGATCTCGTACAGCCGCTGCCACTCCTCCAGGTCCTGGTAACCGCCCTGGACGACCTCGACGCCGGCCTTCTCGGCCTTCTTGATGTTGCGCCGCCACAGCTGGTTGAAGCCCTTGAGGACGTCGTCGAGCGAACGGTTCGCCAGCGGGACCTGGAAGACGTAGCGGGGCTGTACGTCACCGAAGCCGGCGCCGCCGTCCTCGCCCTGCTGCCAGCCCATCTTGCGGAGCCGGTCCGACACCTCGAAGGCGCGCGGCTCGATGTGGGTGGCCTCGACGTCGCGCAGGCGCTTGACGTCCGGGTCCTGGATGCCGGACTTGATCGCGGCCGCGTCCCAGCGGCGGATGACGACCGGCGGGCCCATCTTCACCGAGAAGGCGCCCTGGTGCTTCAGGTGCGCCAGCATCGGCTGCAGCCAGTCGTCGAGGTTCGGCGCGTACCAGTTGATCACCGGGCCCTCGGGGAGGTACGCGAGGTACCGCTTGATCTTCGGGAGCTGGCGGTACAGCACCAGGCCGGCACCGACGAGCTGACCGCTGGCGTCGAACCAGCCCAGGTTCTCCGAGCGCCACTCCGTCTTCACATCCGCCCACGCCGGGACCTGGCAGTGACTCGCCGCCGGCAGGCTCTGGATGTACGCCAGATGCTGCTCACGGCTGATGGTCCTCATGGTCAGGCTCATTGCGGGGCGCTCCTCGGCAGGTGTGTCCCCATGGGATCAGGGGCTCCGGCTCTCGCGCCGAAGCCTACTGGCACCGGGGAGCGCCCCGTATTGCTGGAGGTTCGATCAGGCCCTAGCCGAGGACACCGCCGAACAGGCCTCCGTGCGCCATGCCGAGGAAGAAGCCGACCGCCGACGCTCCCAGACCGATGATCAGCAGCGTCCGTTCACGCGTCGTCTCGGAGATGTACTGGCCGTAGGCGCCGGTGAGGATGCCCACCAGCCCCGCCCAGGAGCTCACCAGGTGGAGGCCGTGGAACTGCGCGGTGATGAAGGCGAGAGCGCCCAGGACCAGGGTCACGACCATCAGCGTGTCCTGGACCGGATGGGGCTTGCCGTCCGTGGCGAGGAGGGACGAGGAGGGATGACGGTGAAATGCCTGAGCCATGAGGTACCTCCTGGCTGTGCCGAAGGCGGCGCATCGTAGCGCCGCACGCACCCGATGTGTACAGATTGCGTCCCCTCACCACGGGATTTCAACCGGAAGCCGCTGTGCGGGTACTCTGTACGGTCTGCGGCGGTGTCTGCCCATGCCCTGATCACGAGCTCTCACTCACTGAGGGCGATTGTCAGTGGCGGCGGATAGCGTTGCTACGCATCACGACCCTCCTGCCACGGAACGACCGTGGCCGCTGAGTCCAAAGGAGGTGGGTTCCACATGCGTCACTACGAGGTGATGGTCATCCTCGACCCCGATCTGGAGGAGCGCGCTGTCGCCCCCCTGATCGAGAACTTCCTCTCCGTCGTCCGTGAGGGCAACGGAAAGGTGGAGAAGGTCGACACCTGGGGCCGTCGTCGTCTCGCTTACGAGATCAAGAAGAAGCCCGAGGGCATCTACTCGGTCATCGACCTGCAGGCCGAGCCTGCGGTCGTCAAGGAGCTCGACCGCCAGATGAACCTGAACGAGTCGGTCCTCCGGACCAAGGTCCTCCGTCCCGAGACCCACTGAGCTTCCGCTCAGAGGTCGTCGGGTTCGAGTAGCAGCAAGCAGCCAGAAGCAATCCCGCCGAGAGGTTCCCCATGGCAGGCGAGACCGTCATCACGGTCGTCGGCAATCTTGTCGACGACCCCGAGCTGCGCTTCACCCCGTCCGGTGCGGCGGTCGCGAAGTTCCGTGTCGCGTCCACTCCCCGCACCTTCGATCGCCAGACCAATGAGTGGAAGGACGGCGAAAGCCTCTTCCTGACCTGCTCGGTCTGGCGCCAGGCGGCGGAGAACGTCGCCGAGTCGCTCCAGCGCGGCATGCGCGTCGTCGTGCAGGGCCGGCTGAAGCAGCGGTCCTACGAGGACCGCGAGGGCGTCAAGCGCACGGTCTTCGAGCTGGACGTCGAGGAAGTCGGCCCCAGTCTCAAGAACGCCACGGCCAAGGTCACCAAGACCACCGGTCGCGGTGGCCAGGGCGGCTACGGCGGTGGCCAGCAGGGCGGCGGCAACTGGGGCGGAGCCCCGGCTGGTGGCCAGCAGGGTGGCGGCGCTCCCGCCGACGATCCCTGGGCGACCAGCGCGCCGGCCGGTGGCGGCCAGCAGGGTGCCGGTGGCGGCGGAGGCGGCTGGGGCGGAAGCTCCGGCGGCGGCTACTCGGACGAGCCCCCCTTCTAGGCCTCAGGGCCTTTGGGGTCAGGCCTTCACGGGCCATGGCTCGCACCACAACTTCTTGATCACACAGGAGATACATCATGGCGAAGCCGCCTGTGCGCAAGCCGAAGAAGAAGGTCTGCGCATTCTGCAAGGACAAGACCGCTTACGTGGACTACAAGGACACGAACATGCTGCGGAAGTTCATTTCCGACCGCGGCAAGATCCGTGCCCGCCGCGTGACCGGCAACTGCACGCAGCACCAGCGTGACGTCGCCACGGCCGTCAAGAACAGCCGTGAGATGGCGCTGCTGCCCTACACGTCCACCGCGCGCTAAGGAGAGGGTGACCGAATCATGAAGATCATCCTCAAGCACGAGGTTTCCGGCCTCGGCACCGCCGGCGATGTCGTCGAGGTCAAGGACGGCTACGCTCGCAACTACCTGGTCCCGCGTGGTTTCGCGATCCGCTGGACCAAGGGTGGCGAGAAGGACGTGGCGCAGATCCGCCGCGCCCGCAAGATCCACGAGATCGCGACCATCGAGCAGGCCAACGAGGTCAAGGCCCGGCTCGAGGGCGTCCAGGTGCGTCACGCCGTGCGCGCCGGTGACTCCGGTCGTCTCTTCGGCTCCGTGACTCCGGCTGACATCGCCTCGGCGATCAAGGCCGCCGGTGGCCCGGACGTGGACAAGCGCCGTGTCGAGCTCGGCTCGCCGATCAAGACGCTGGGCTCGCACCAGGTCTCCGTGCGTCTGCACGCCGAGGTCGTCGCGAAGCTCAACGTGGAGATCGTCGCCGCCTAAGCGTCGCGTTCAGCGTTCAGCAGTGCAGAAGGGCCGCACCCAGCCGGGTGCGGCCCTTCTGTCGTGTTTCACGTGAAACATGCTTTTCCGTGGACAGCCCTCGCGATGGTTCAGCGGGTGGCGCCGGTGACCAGCCAGCGCCCCGAGCGGGCCCGCAGCCAGAGCGTGAGCATGCGGACGGTCATCATCAGCGCCATCGCCCACCACAGCGTGGTCAGCCCGCCCCCCAGGACGGGGACCAGCAGGGCGACCGGTGCGAAGACGGCCAGCGTCAGCACCATCGCCCCTGCCAGGTAGGGTCCGTCGCCCGCGCCCATGAGGACGCCGTCGAGGATGAAGACCACCCCGGAGACCGGCTGGGACAGCGCCACCACGAGCAGCGCGGGCAGCAGCGTGTCCTGCACGGTGTCGTCGCCCGTGAACAACGGGATGAACAGCGGCCGCGCCAGCACGATCAGAGCGCCGAGGACCAGGCCGGAGGCGATGCCCCACTGCACCATGCGCCGGCACACCTGGCGGGCCCCTTCGGTGTCGCCGGCGCCGAGGTAGCGCCCTATGATCGCCTGCCCGGCGATGGCGATCGCGTCCAGCGCGAAGGCCGTCAGGCTCCACAGGGAGAGGATGATCTGGTGAGCGGCGACCTCCGCGTCGCCGAGGCGTGCCGCGACGACCGTGGCGATCATCAGGATCGCGCGCAGCGACAGCGTACGGACCAGGAGCGGGACTCCGGCCTGAGCGCTGGCGCGTATGCCGGCGGTGTCGGGCCGCAAGGAGGCGCCGTGGCGGCGTGCTCCGCGTACGACGACGACGAGATAGGCGGCGGCCATGCCGCACTGGGCGATCACCGTGCCCCAGGCGGAGCCCGCGATGCCGAGGCCGGCACCGTAGACCAGGGCCGCGTTGAGGACCGCGTTGGCGGCGAAGCCGGCGATGGCCACGTACAGGGGCGTCCGGGTGTCCTGGAGGCCGCGCAGGACGCCGGTGGCGGCCAGCACCACGAGCATGGCCGGTATGCCGAGGCTGGAGATGCGCAGATAGGTGACCGCGTACGGAGCCGCGGTGTCGGAGGCGCCGAAGACGTCGACGAGCCCGGGTGCCATCGGCAGGGTGACGGCGATGACGGCGATGCCCAGGATCAGCGCGAGCCAGATGCCGTCCATGCCCTGGCGGATGGCGGCCGGGAGGTCTCCGGCGCCGACGCGGCGGGCGACGGCGGCCGTGGTGGCGTACGCGAGGAAGACGAAGGCGCTCACGGCGGTGGCCAGGAGGGCCGCCGCGATGCCGAGGCCGGCGAGCTGGGGCGTGCCGAGGTGGCCGACGATGGCGCTGTCGACCATCAGGAAGAGCGGTTCCGCGACGAGGGCTCCGAACGCGGGAACGGCGAGCGCGATGATCTCGCGGTCGTGCCGGCGGCGGGCGCTTCGGGATGGCGCGGGGGCCTGGGTCATGGGTTCAATCTAATCGTCCACAGGTAAGAGATGCAACGGCTTAGTGATCCTTACCTCTGGCTGGGCGGGCGCCTCGGCTGTGGGCCGTTTGTTCTGATCTTGTCGGCGTCGGGAAAGTTTTTCTCCCCCACAGCCGGTGGATGGAAAAAGGCCAGGTCAGAGGCGGTGTTGCGGCGGGGCTATGAGTTTGTCCACACGGCTGTCCCCCGCTCCGTGCACAGGTTCCGTGGAGTTCTCCACAGCATCTGGCTCTTCACCCACAGGCCCTGTGGATAACCAGATTGGCTGACGGTGCCCGCGGGCCTAACGTGGTCCGGCGCTCGCCACGCGAAAAGCGGAGTCGAGCGCCTCGTTTTGTCAGTGCCGTGCCGTAGAAAGAGTGGCACGGCGAGGTCCGCGGAGCGGACGGGAGGAGGTGGGCCGGTGAACATCCCCGAGCCCTTGGACGACCCCTGGGCCGACGCCGGTCCCGGTGACCGTCTGCCCGTCACCCGCCAGCGCGGCAGCGATGCCCGCGGCCGCGCCCGGAGTCGTGAGGAGCAGCACGAGCGCGGCAGCGAAGGCGGCCCGTGGGACGGCGGTGCCGGTGGCTTCGAGCGGGTGCCGCCGCAGGACCTGGACGCCGAGCAGTCGGTGCTCGGCGGCATGCTGCTCTCCAAGGACGCCATCGCGGACGTCGTGGAGATCATCAAGGGCCAGGACTTCTACAAGCCGGCCCACGAGACCATCTACACCGCGATCCTCGACCTGTACGCCAAGGGCGAGCCCGCCGACCCCATTACGGTCGGCGCCGAGCTGACCAAGCGCGGCGAGATCAACCGTGTCGGCGGCGCCCCCTATCTCCACACGCTGGTCCAGTCGGTCCCGACCGCGGCCAACGCGTCGTACTACGCGGAGATCGTCCACGAGCGCGCGGTGCTGCGCCGCCTCGTGCAGGCGGGCACGAAGATCACGCAGATGGGATACGCGGCCGACGGGGACGTCGACGAGATCGTCAACCAGGCCCAGGCGGAGATCTACGCCGTCACCGAGCAGCGCACCAGCGAGGACTACCTCCCCCTCGGCGACATCATGGAGGGGGCGCTCGACGAGATCGAGGCGATCGGCTCACGCAGCGGAGAGATGACCGGTGTGCCCACCGGCTTTACCGACTTCGACGCCCTGACGAACGGCCTCCACCCCGGCCAGATGATCGTTATCGCGGCCCGTCCCGCCATGGGTAAGTCGACGCTCGCGCTCGACTTCGCCCGCGCGTGCTCGATCAAGCACAACCTGCCGAGCGTGATCTTCTCGCTCGAAATGGGCCGCAACGAGATCGCCATGCGTCTGCTGTCGGCGGAGGCGCGCGTGGCGCTGCACCACATGCGCTCCGGCACGATGACGGACGAGGACTGGACCCGCCTGGCACGCCGCATGCCGGACGTCTCCCAGGCGCCGCTCTACATCGACGACTCGCCGAACCTGTCGATGATGGAGATCCGGGCGAAGTGCCGCCGCCTGAAGCAGCGCAACAATCTGAAGCTCGTCGTCATCGACTACCTCCAGCTGATGCAGTCGGGCGGCTCCAAGCGCGCCGAGAGCCGCCAGCAGGAGGTCTCGGACATGTCGCGAAACCTGAAGCTGCTGGCGAAGGAGCTCGAGCTCCCGGTCATCGCCCTCTCCCAGCTGAACCGTGGCCCCGAGCAGCGTACGGACAAGAAGCCGATGGTCTCGGACCTCCGTGAGTCCGGCTCGATCGAGCAGGACGCGGACATGGTCATCCTGCTGCACCGCGAGGACGCCTACGAGAAGGAGTCGCCCCGCGCGGGCGAGGCGGACCTGATCGTGGCCAAGCACCGTAACGGCCCGACGGCGACGATCACGGTGGCCTTCCAGGGCCACTACTCCCGCTTCGTGGACATGGCCCAGACGTGATCGGAGGGCTCCGCTAGCCCGCGGCGCGTAGCTGGAGAAGGTACGCCGCAGTCAGCGCGACGTAGCGGTCCACATCGCGCGAGAGCTCCGCGAGGGCATGTGACGCCCGTGTCCCGGGAATGCCCGCCAGCGCCTGGGTCAGCCGTCCGCGTGCAGGCGCGCCGGTGGCGCCCTGGGCGAGGCGGTCGAGGAGTCTCGTCGCGATCCGGTCCGCCGTCGCCGTGTCGCTCGCCAGCACGCTCAGGGCATCGACCGCATCGCCGTCGTTCCTTCCCTCCACGATCATGTCGACGAGCGTCGGGACCGCATCGGCCGCACCACGTGGCCCGAGCGCCAACGCGGCACACCCGCGCACCACGGCGTCGGGGTGCGCGAGGGCGTCCCGCAGGTGCGCGGTCGCCTCGCCCCCTGGCATCTCGGCGAGGGCCCGGACGGCACGCTCCCGCACCGCGGCCACCGGTGAACCGAGGCCCTCGGCCAGCAGTGCCGAGCCGCCGTCGCCAGACCGCGCGAGCGCCCAGCGAAGGGCCCCGGCGACGTTCGGCTCCGTCTCGGCCAGGGCCGCCTCGACCAGGGCCTCGGTCGGCACCGGAACCGCGTCGACCGAGGCGAGAGCCGCGCGCTGACGGGCGTTGGCGCTCTTCGACTTCAGCGCCTGGAGGAGCGCGACGACCTGGAGGACGTCCTCCCAGCCGGCGGGGTCCGCGGCATCGATCCGGCGCAGCCGCGTGAGCAGCTCGGTCTCCGCGGCGATGCGGGCGCGCGTCTGACGGATGAGGTGGTCCACGAGCGCAGAGGGCGCGAAGCCGGGATCATCGAACGCGCGCCCGATCTCCCGTAGGGACAGACCCAGCGACCGCAGGGTCTCGATGTGGAAGATCCGCTGGATGTCTTCCCCGGAGTACTCCCGATAGCCGGAGCCGGTACGCCCCGAAGGACGCACGAGACCGAGCGACTCGTAGTGCCGGAGCATGCGGGCACTGACCCCGGACCGTCGCGCCACCTCACCGATCAACACGTCCTACAGTCCCTCCTGGCCTGACCCGCCGAGGGCCACGACGCGCTTAGCCTCCTCGATCGCGAACTCGAATCCGGTGTCCGGGTCGCGCAGCAGCCGCTGGGTGGCGAGCGCGTGCACGCGTACCCGCGGGTCGGGGGCGGTCGTCGCGGCGAGCAGAGTCGGCACCATCACCTCTCCCAGCGCGACCAGCGCCCGGCTGAGACTCAGCTGCGTCTCCCGCTCGCCGCGCCCGAGCTGCGTCGCCAGTACCGTGGCCAAGCCGGCCTCCTCGCCTTCCGGTACGAGCACGACCGCGGCCCGCCAGGCGCTCCGTGCCACCTCGTCGTCGGAGTCGGACAGCACCGCCCGGGTGATCGCCGGCCACGCCCGCCGATCCCCGATCTTGGACAGCGTGTGCAGCGCCTGGCTCCGTGCCTGCGCCCGCTCCGAGCGGACTTCGCCGACCAGCCGGGGAAGCGTGAGGGACACCGGGTGGCGGGCGAGCGCCCAGGTCAGCATGTCGCGGACGAAGAACTCCGGCTCGGTCGCGCATCGCTCGACGAGCTTGTCGACGAACCGCGGGTCAGGCGTCGTGCCGACCGCCAGAGCAGTCCGCAGGCGCACGGACGAGCGAGCGTCCTCCAACCCCTGGAGCGCCTGTGTCGCATCCGTCTCCCGTCGTGTGATCGCCATCGAGACCACCTCCTCGGCACGCAGTGAAGGCCTTGCCACCGTGTCAAGGTCAAGCGCCGCCCGCTGCGGGGTGTCAGTCACCGCTTACGGGAAGGCACTCGGCGAGCAGGCCGACGATGTCGCGCCAGGCTCGCTGGGCGTGCTGTGGGTGGTGGCCGACGCCGGGGACCGTGGGATGGTCGACCGGCGGGTGGTGGAAGGCGTGCAAGGCGCCGCCGTAGACCGCGAGGCGCCAGTCGACGCCCGCGGCCTGCATCTCGGCGGTGAACGCGTTCCGTTGCGCGGGCGGCATGATCAGGTCTTCCGACCCGACCCCGGCCCACACCGGGCAGCGAATGCGCGCTGCCTCCCCCGGTCGGCCCGTGGTCAGTGCGTTGACTGTCCCGATCGCGCGCAGGTTGACGCCGCCGCGCCCGAGTTCCAGCCCGACGGCGCCCCCGGTGCCGTAGCCGATGGCGGCGATCCGGTCGGGGTCGGTCCGCGGTTCGGCGCGCAGCACGTCGAGCGCCGCATGGCCGATGCCCCGCATCCGGTCGGGATCAGCGAGCAGCGGTATGCAACGGGCCAGCATCTCCTCGGGGTCGCCCAAATAGCGCCCTCCGTGAAGGTCGAAGGCCAGCGCTATGTATCCCAGCTCGGCGAGGGCGTCGGCTCGGTGGCGCTCGACGTCGCTGAGCCCCATGCCCTCTGGTCCGAGCAGCACCGCGGGCCGGCGGTCGATACCGGCGGGGAGTGCGAGGTGCCCGACCATCGTGAGGCCGTCGGCGGGGTATTCGACCGTGCGTGTGGTGACCGTCATGCGGTGGGACTGTAGTGAGGGCCGAGCACGGCCGGGCCGGTCTTCACCGTCGGCGGAACAGCGGGGTGCGGCAGCCGCTCTCCCGCAGCATCCGCTCTCGCACCGGAACCGCTCCGCACAGGGTGATCGTCGGTTACGGATGTGACTGAAGCGACGCCCACACTGCCGGCCGACCACCGCGAGCTGATCTCGGACCTGTCCGGGATCGTCAGCGACTACCCCTATGGGGACCCGGAAGCGACCCTCGCCGTCCTTGTCTCCGATGCGGCGGAAGCGGTCGGCGGCAGCGGCACCCCGGAGGGCCGCCGGGAGCGGACCGGGTACACGATCCTCCTCCATGCCACCTGCTGGTATGCCTCCGCGCGCGTCTTCAGCAAGTCGCTGTTCGCGTCGTACATACAGGTCCTGGACGCGTTCCGTGCCGAGCTGGACCGGTCCTCCTGCACCTGCCCCGCGGGCGCCCACCCCGTGGACCTGGACTCGGAGTACGAGGTCGAGGCCGGGGCGAGCATGCTGACCGAGGCCGGCCGGGCCGCGTTCGCCGAGGACTACGGTCTCGCTGACGAGGAGATGGCGGCGTTCGACTGCGAAGGCTTCCTCGCGGACCTCATCGACGAGGGTGTGCACCACATGCGCGAGGCTCACCAGGAGCGCTTCGGCGACATCGACGTCTCCTATCTGGACGCACGGTTCGTCCGGGACGACGGCGGCGTCGACGTCGTCGCCATGCAGGAGGCGATCAGTCGCAGCTGGGAGAACAACACGGGCCCGGTCGCCTTGTGGTGCGCCCGCCGCTGGCTCTCAGGGCAGGTCCGGGATGAGGACCGGATCGGCCTGTTCCTGTGCTTGTGGATGGGCATCGCCCAGACGTATGAAGGCCTGCCGCCCTCCTACGCGCGTGACGTGGCCGCCGCACTCGCCACCATCGACGTGGACGCCACCTGCGGACACCCGCAACACCCCTGGTCCACCGCGGACTCCAACGTGCAGTCGCGGTACCGCGCGGTCGTCCACTTGTACGCGCCGGACGACCACCCGGACACCCCCGTGCCCGCCGAGCTCTCGGCCCGCGAGCTGTGGGAGTGCCCGGTGCAGTACGCCCAGTTGGCGCGAACGGCGCTGCACAACGTCAAGGCATGGCGCACCATGCGCGGCGGCGACGACGAGGACTGGGAGAGCTGAGCGGTCCGGCGGAGGCCGGAACGCCCGGTCACGGCTCCCCTCACGTCGGATCACGCCCCTCCGGAAAGCCGGTCGACGCCCGACGTCCCCGGCCGATACACCTGGGGCATGACCTCAACCTTCGAAGCACTGTTGCCCAGCACCGAACGCGCCCTTCTGCACCGGGTCGCCACAGCGCAGGCCGAGGGGCGCACGCCGTCCCTCGTCGGCGCCGTCGTCCGGGACGGAGAGGTGGTGTGGACGGGCGCGCGCAGCTGTGTGGACGGGCATGCGCCGGACGCCGATACGCAGTACCGCATCGGCTCCATCACCAAGACGTTCACGGCCGTGCTGGTGATGAGACTGCGGGACGAGGGGCTCCTCGATCTGGCGGACCCGCTGGAGAAGCACCTGCCCGGCACGGGGGTGGGCGAGGTGACGATCGCTCAGCTCCTCGGTCACACGGCCGGCCTCGCTGCCGAGTCCCCCGCGCCCTGGTGGGAGCGGACGCCGGGGGCGCTGCGGCCGGAGCTCGCCGATGTACTCGGCGAGCGCCCGCTCCTGCACCCGTCCGGCCGTCGGCACCACTACTCCAACACCGGCTACACGCTGCTCGGTTCACTGGTGGAGGCGGTGCGCGGGGTGTCGTGGGAAGAGGTGCTGCGGAGGGAGATCCTGGAGCCGCTGGGGCTCCTCCGTACGAGCACGCAGCCTGTCGCGCCGCACGCGGGCGGCTGGGCGGTGCACCCGTGGGCCGACGTCATGCTGCCGGAACCGGCTGAGGACCTCGGGCTGATGGCGCCGGCCGGCCAGCTCTGGTCGACGGCCGGTGACCTCTGCCGGTTCGCGGCCTTTCTCGCCGAGGGCGACGACCGTGTGCTGCGTGCGGAGACGGTGCGCGAGATGCGGACGCCCGCCGCGCCGCCGGAGACCGGCGACTGGGACAGCGGCTACGGCCTCGGACTGCAGTTGGGCCGCAGGGACGGCCGCACGCTCGTCGGGCACAGCGGTTCACTGCCGGGGTTCCTCGCCGGGCTGTGGATGAGCGTGGAGGACGGGCTGGCCGCCGTGGTGCTCGCGAACGCCACCTCCGGGCCGGTTCCCGGCGCCGTCGCCGCCGATCTCGTACGGATCGTGGCGGACGCCGAGCCGCGCCTCCCCGAGCCGTGGCGCCCGCTGCCCGACATCGCCCCGGAGCTGCTTGAGCTGACCGGCCCCTGGTACTGGGGGACGTACGCCTACGGCCTCGCTGTGGTGGCCGGACGGGGAGTGGAGCTGCGCCCTCTGCGGGGCCAGGGACGTGCGTCGCGCTTCCGGGCGGAGAGTGATTCCACCTGGATCGGTCTCGACGGCTACTACGCGGGGGAGACACTGCGGGTGGTGCGGCGCGAGGACGGCTCGGTGAGCCATCTCGACCTCGGGTCGTTCGTGTTCACGCGGGAGCCGTACGAGGCGGGTGACGCGGTGCCGGGCGGGGTGGACGAGGGTGGCTGGCGCGGCCTGTGAAGGCCCGCCCTGCCCTCATGTTTCACGTGAAACATGAGGGCGGGACTTTCTAGAGGGCCATCTTGAAGCCGACGTGGGAGGCTTCGAAGCCGAGCCGCTCGTAGAAGCGGTGGGCGTCGGTGCGAGAGGCGTCTGAGGTGAGCTGGACCAGCCGGCAGTTCTGGCGCCGGGATTCCGCCACGGCCCATTCGATGAGCTGGGTGCCGAGACCGCTGCCCCGTTCGTCGGCGTGGATCCGTACGCCCTCGATGATCGAACGGGTGGAGCCCCGCCGAGAGAGCCCCGGGACGATCGTCAGTTGCAGGGTGCCGACCACGCGGCCGTCGCGTAGGGCGACGACGAGGTGCTGGTGGGGGTCGGCGGCAAGGCGCTCGAAGGCGGTTGTGTACGGGGAGAGGTCGTCCGGCGACTCGCGCTCGGCTCCCAGCGGGTCGTCGGCGAGCATCGCCACGATCGCGGGGAGATCGGTGGAACGGGCCGGCCTGATGTCGAGAACGCTCATGGGCGCACGCTAGGCCAGGGAGGCGGGGGCGTGCAGCTCCTCCACCGCCTTGACCAGGGGGGCGAGGTCGGGGTTCTTCGCGGCCTCGTCGAGCGCCTCGCGCAGGGCGGCGTCGTTGGTGGGTCGGGCCTTCTCGAGGAGGGCCAGGCCGGCCGGTGTGACATCCGTGTAGATGCCCCGCCGGTCGGTGTCACACAGATAGCGCGTGAGCAGGCCTCGGTCCTCGAGGCGGGTGACCAGGCGGGTGGTCGCGCTCTGGCTCAGTACGACGGCGTCGGCCACCTGCTTCATCTGCAGGTGGCCGCCCGGGCCGTTGTGCTGGCGGCTGAGGACGTCGAGCAGGGAGTACTCGCGCACGCTCAGGCCGTGCTGCCCCTCGAGTGCCCGCTCGATATGTGCCTCGATCTTCCCGTGCAACAGGGAGAGGGCGCACCAGCCCTGCGAGAGCGCGGTGAGGGCCGGGTCTGTCGCTGTCATGGGGTCTCTCCTCCGTCCCGGAGCGGCTTGCCACCAGGATAGACGACGTCTGCAATAGCCCGCGCTTGCAATTAACCAGCGTCTGCAATTATTGTCGACGCTCGTAAGGCGCACACGCAATCGTCTGGAAGGCAGAACCCATGCCGCTAGCGCTCCTCGCCCTGGCCATCGGGGCGTTCGGTATCGGAACCACCGAGTTTGTGATCATGGGACTCCTGCCCCAGGTCGCTGGTGACTACGGAGTGTCGATCCCCACGGCCGGTTACCTCGTCACCGGCTACGCCCTCGGCGTCGTCCTCGGTGCCCCGGTGATGACCGTCCTGGGCACCCGGGTCTCCCGCAAGCGCATGCTCATGCTGCTGATGGGGCTCTTCATCGTCGGCAATGTGCTGTCCGCCATCGCCCCCGCCTTCGGCCTGATGCTCCTTGGCCGGGTCGTCGCCTCCCTCGCCCACGGCGCCTTCTTCGGCATCGGCTCCGTCGTCGCGGCCGATTTGGTCGCCCCGGAGCGGAAGGCCGGCGCGATCGCGATGATGTTCACCGGTCTGACCGTGGCCAATGTCGTCGGTGTGCCGGCCGGCACGTTCATCGGCCAGACGGTCGGCTGGCGCGCGACCTTCTTCGTCGTCGCCGCCCTCGGCGTGCTCGGCCTGCTGGGCGTCGCCAAGCTGGTGCCCGAGCAGCCCAAGCCCGAAGGCGTGCGGCTGCGTCATGAGCTCGCCGCATTCCGCAACGTGCAGGTGCTGCTCGCCATGGCGATGACCGTGCTCGGCTTCGGTGGCGTCTTCGCCGCGATCACCTACATCACGCCGATGATGACCGAGGCCGCCGGTTTCGCGGAGTCCTCCGTCACCTGGCTGCTCGTCCTCTTCGGCCTGGGCATGGTCGGCGGCAACCTGGTCGGCGGCAAGCTGGCCGACCGCGCGCTCATGCCGCTGCTGTACGGGTCGCTGGGCGCCCTCGCCCTGGTGCTCGCCGTCTTCACTGTGACCGCGCACCACCGGATCGCCGCCGCGGTCACGATCTTCCTGATCGGCGCCCTCGGATTCGCGACCGTACCGCCGCTGCAGAAGAGGGTCCTGGACCAGGCTTCCGGCGCGCCCACCCTCGCCTCCGCCGTCAACATCGGCGCCTTCAACCTCGGCAACGCGCTCTCCGCCTGGCTCGGCGGCATCGTGATCGCCGCCGGCTTCGGCTTCACCGCTCCGAACTGGGTCGGTGCCGTGCTCGCCGCCTCCGCCCTCGCTCTGGCCGTCCTGTCCAGCGCCTTGGAGCGCCGGGCCGGTCACCGCGCGAGCCGGGTCGTCGCCGGTGCCACGAGCCCGGAGTCGGCCGCCGAGACCGCGGCCGTCTGAGGCGTCGGTCGGGTTCCTTCACCTCCGTCCTCCCGGCCCGGGTGCCACCCAGGCCGGGAGACGCGCATGTGAGCGAGGTTTCACGTGAAACATCGCCCTTGTCCGCCCCAAAAGTGAAGATCAGGGACCGGCCCTGTGCAGAGTTGGAGGTAGAGCTGGACGGGTGTGTCGCATACGGTGATTCCATGTCCGACGCGGAGATCCGGTTGGCAGGACATGGAGGCAAGGGAGCCTAACGGGAGACGGGTGCGAAAATCCGGGCTTTCCACACTTACTCCGGCGAACCGGCGACTGGTGCCATGCTGCGACGACAGCAGCTGCGGTCAACGTCACAAAGGGTGACGGTCATCCCAGTCCATAGTGCGCCGAGGCTACTGTGGCGGCGGGCAGCGATGAGATGACGGGCAGAGCGGGGATTCAGCCACGTTCCGGACCCGCGGAAGTCCGGACACCGACCGAAAGATGTTCGAGGCGAGGCACTCTATGGACGCTCCGACCACCACGTCGGCCGACAACGGCACTTCCGGTGACAGCGGCGGGGGCGGCGGCTGGTTCACACCGCGCAAACCTGTCACGGCCGGAAGCGCGGCCGGTGGGGCCGGTGCGGCCGGACCGGCCGCGCCCCACGCCGAGCCCCCGCGGGAGGATGGCCCGGCCCAGGAGCGAATAGGCGGCCCCCGCCGCCCGCTGACGTCGATACGGATGGTGCGCGACAGCGTGGCCCGTACACCCGGGCCCAGCGTGCACCCCGCCGACGAGCCCGCTGCCCCCGGGAGCCGGCCGGGGCAGGACCGGCCCGCCGAGCACCCGGCCGCCGAGGACCACCCGGCCCCGACGCCCACCGCAGCACCCGAGGCGAGCTCTCAGGAGTCCGAAGCCGCCCAGCCGGAAGCCCTCCAGCCGGAAGCACCCGAGACCGGCTCTCCCGACGCCCGGCGCGTACGGCGCACGCTTGCCGAGGTGGGCCCCCTGGCCGACAAGGTGACCTCGTACTTCTACGCCCTGCTCTTCACGCGCCACCCCGGGCTGCGGTCCCTCTTCCCCGCCGCCATGGACGCCCAGCGCGACCGGCTCCTCAAGGCGCTGCTGACCGCCGCCGAGCACATGGACAACCCCGCGGTGCTCACCGAGTACCTCCAGCACCTGGGGCGCGGCCACCGCAAGTACGGCACGGAGGCGTCGCACTACCCGGCCGTCGGCGAGGCCCTCCTCGGAGCGCTGAGCCGGTACGCGACGACGACCTGGGACGACGAGACCGAGGCCGCCTGGGTCCGGACGTACACCACCATCTCCCAGATCATGATCGACGCCGCCGCCGAGAACGAGAAGCACGCCCCCGCCTGGTGGCACGCCGAGGTGGTCTCGCACGACGTGAGAACGCCGGACATCGCCGTCATCACGGTCCGCCCGGACCAGCCGTACCCCTTCCTCGCCGGGCAGTACACGAGCGTGGAGACGCCGTGGTGGCCCCGGATCTGGCGGAACTACTCGTTCGCCTCCGCCCCGCGCGCGGACGGTCTGCTCACCTTCCACGTCAAGGCCGTCCCGGCCGGCTGGGTGTCCAACGCGCTCGTCCATCACGCCCGCCCCGGTGACGTCCTGCGCCTGGGCCCGCCCGCCGGCTCGATGACCGTCGACCACACCACCGACAACGGCCTGCTCTGCGTGGGCGGCGGCACCGGCATCGCGCCCATCAAGGCGCTGGTCGAGGACGTCGCCGAGCACGGGGAGCGGCGCCCCGTCGAGGTCTTCTACGGTGCGCGCACCGACCACGACCTGTACGAGATCGACACGATGCTGCGGCTCCAGCAGTCGCATCCGTGGCTGGAAGTGCGCGCCGTCATCGACGGCAAGACGCAGCTGCCCGACATGGTGCGCGAGTACGGACCGTGGAACGAGTACGACGCGTACCTCTCCGGTCCGCCCGGCATGATCCGCAGCGGCGTCGACGCGCTGCGGGGCGTCGGCATGCCGTACGAGCGCATCCGGCACGACTCCCTGGACGAGCTGGTCGCCGCGGCGGGCTGACCGGGGCCCGGCTACCCCAGGTCGGGGGCGTGCATCGCGCGCACGCCCTCGATGTTGCCGTCCAGGTAGTGCCGCAGCGACAACGGCACGAGATTGACGGCGGCGATGCCGACGCGGCTGAACGGTACCCGTACGACCTCGTACTCGCCCTGCGGCTCGTCCACCTCGGGACCGTGCCGCTGGCCCGGGTCCATCGACTCCAGCCGGCAGACGAAGAAGTGCTGCACCTTCACGCCGGAGACACCACCGTCCACGATGTGCTCGACGGTGTCGACGAAACAGGGCACCACGTCGGTGATCTTCGCGCCGAGCTCCTCGTGGACCTCGCGGTGCAGCGCGTCGACGACCGTGGAGTCCTCCGGCTCGACGCCCCCGCCCGGTGTCAGCCAGTACGGGTCCATACCGGGCTTCGTGCGCTTGATCAGGATCAGGTCGTCGCCGTCGAGGAGGATGGCGCGTGCGGTGCGCTTGACCACTGGACGTTCGGTCATGGCTTGAAAATGGCCCGCGACGACCCTCCTGAAACTCCTTCTCACCAGTCGGCGGCGGCGCGCAGCAGCGACTCGTGCGCCCGCGCGATGTACGGCAGGCCCAGGGTTCCGGTGCGTACGACGAGGAAGTAGGTGCGGAGCGGGGGCACGGGCGGGTCGAGCAGCGCCACCAGTCGGCCGCGTTCCAGAGCGTCCTCGCACAGGTAGCGGGGCAGTACGGCGAGCCCCGCGCCCGAGGCGGCCGACTCCAGGACGGCGCGCAGGTCCGGTGCGATCACGGTGGCCGCGGCGGCCGGCTTGGAGTCGAAGACAGCAGCCCAGTAGCGGGTGACGAACGGCAGTGACTCGTGGACCTCGACCACCGGCAGCTGCTCCAGGACGACCGCGCCCTTGCGCAGCAGGACACCGGGAGCGAGCCGGGCGGCCCAGCGCGGGGAGGCGACCAGCACGTGCTCCTCGTCGCAGATCGGGGTGGCGGTGAGCAGGCCGCCGCGCGGCCGGGCCGTGGTGAGAGCGAGATCGTGGTGCCCGGCGGCCAGCCCCTCCAGCAGCTCCTCCGCAGCCCCGACCAGGGACGTCCGCAGCGTGAGCCCCTGCGAGATCAGCGGCGTGAGGGCGGGCAGGGCGCGTACGGCGGTGAACTCCGGCGGCCCGGCGAGATGGAGGGTGCGTACGCCGGTCTGTTCGTCGAGGCCCGCCTCCACGATCTCGACCAGCGCGTCCAGGTGCGGGGCCGCGCGATGGGCGAGCTCGTCGCCGATCGTGGTGGGCGTGACGCCGCGGGCCTGGCGCAGGAACAGCGGGCGGCCCAGCTGCCGCTCGAGGCTGCGGATCTGGCTGGTCACGGCGGGCTGGGAGAGCCCCAGCAGGGCGGCGGCACGGGTGAAGGAGCCGGCCCGGTGCACCGTGACGAACGTGCGCAGCAGGGCAAGGTCCATGCCCGACCCCCTCCCACCTTCCCGGCGCGTCGGCAGGACGGCGCTTGCCTGACGGTTCATCAGAGCCGTCCAACTATAAATAAGTCGATAGGTCGCTGTCGCTACTGTGATTGGACACTGACGCAGAGTCAACTAGCCTTGTTCACGCGGAATCTCCGCGCGTAAAGGGGGAGGGCGGTCCGAGCCACGAGGGGGGAGGCTCGGACCGCCCTTTCCGCGTACCGTCGTCCCCGGTCATGCCGGCTGAGGCGCCGCCTCGTCCAGTGCCCGCAGCACATCGGCCACCAGATCGCCGGCGTCCTCCGCGCCGACGGAGAAGCGGATGAAGCCCTCCGGTACCGCGTCCCCGCCCCACCGCGCGCGTCGCTCCGCCGTGGAGCGCACTCCGCCGAAGCTGGTGGCGTCGTCCACGAGCCGCAGCGCGTCGAGGAAGCGCTCCGCCCATGCCCGGTCCGGCAGGACGAACGAGACGACCGACCCATAGCGCCGCATCTGACTCGCGGCCACCTTGTGGGACGGGTCCTCCGGCAGCCCGGGGTAGCGCAGCCCGGTCACGTCGTCGCGGCCGGCCAGGGCTTCGGCGAGCGCCAGCGCGTTCGCGCACTGGCGGTCGACGCGGAGCGCCAGTGTGGCCAGGGAGCGGTGGGCGAGCCACGCTTCCATGGGGCCCGGAATCGCGCCGACGATCTTGCGCCAGCGCCGTACCGACGCGGCCAGCCGTGTGTCGCGGCAGGCCACATGGCCGAACATGATGTCACCGTGGCCGGTCATGCCCTTGGTGTCGCTGGCCACGGAGAAGTCCGCGCCCAGCTCCAGCGGACGCTGCCCGAGCGGGGTGGCGAGGGTGTTGTCGACCGCGACGAGCGCGCCCCCGGCGTGCGCCTCCCGCACCAGCCGCCGGATGTCGCACACCTCCAGGCCCGGGTTCGACGGCGTCTCGATCCACAGCAGCCGCGCGCCCTCCAGGACGGTCAGCTGCGCGTCGCCGCCGGTCGGCGCGGTGCGTACCTCGATCCCGTACGCCTCCAGCTGCTCGCGCACCAGGGGCAGCGCCTGGTAGCCGTCGGCCGGCAGGACGACCGCGTCCCCGGCCTTCAGTTGCGAGAACAGCACCGCCGAGATGGCGGCCATGCCGGAGGCGAAGGCCACGGTCTCGACGCCGTCCGGGTCCTCGGGCGCCTCCAGTTCACCGATGGCCCGCTCCAGCAGCGTCCAAGTCGGGTTCTCGTCCCGCCCGTACGTGTACGGGCCGGTCGGCTCGCCCGGGAGGTGGTAGTGGGCGGCGAACACCGGCCCGGGCAGGGTCGGCTCGTACTTCTGCGGATCGGGCAGCCCGGCCCGTACCGCTCTGGTCCCGTCTCCGATGCGCGTGCCGGCCATCAGTCCCTGCCCTCGGGAAGGATGACGTTGAGGGCCCACGACACGATCGAGATGATCAGGCCGCCCAGGACGGCGGTCCAGAAGCCCTCGACGTGGAAGTTCAGGTCGAGCTCGTCGGCGAGCCAGGACGTCAGCAGCAGCATCAGCGCGTTCACGACCAGGGTGAACAGGCCGAGCGTGATGACGAACAGCGGCAGTGTGAGCAGCTTCACCACCGGCTTGACGAGGAAGTTCACCACGCCGAAGACCAGGGCGACCAGGACCAGCGTCAGCGTCTTCTTGCCGGTGCTGTCACCGGTCAGCGTGATGTCCTGGAGCAGCCAGATCGCCACCGCCAGGGCGGCCGCGTTCGCGATCGTCTTGACTACGAAATTCATCATGTGTCTGATCGTGGCAGACAGGACCGGAGCGAGCGCAGGGGCGGGACGGGCGATGAAGGCATTCCGACTGGACGAGCTGGAGGCGGAGCGCGCCGCCAACGACGGTGCGTATCTGCAGTTCCTGCGTGAGCGGAACATGTCGGTCGGCCTGTACGCGCTCGACGCCGGCGATCTCGACCCGCAGAAGCCGCACAACGAGGACGAGGTGTACGTCATCGTCAGCGGCCGGGCGTCGATCACGGTAGGGCTGGAGACGACGCAGGTGGGGCGGGGCAGTGTGGTGTACGTCCCGGCCGGTGTGCCGCACAAGTTCCACCACATCACCGAGGACCTGCGGGTGCTGGTGGTGTTCTCTCCGCCCGAGAGCTGACCCCGGCCGCGAAGCCGCCCTGGATCCGTCAGACCCTAGGGGAAGGATCAGGGGAGAGCGAGGGGCGCGGAGCCCCCGCCGGCCGCCCCTGCGCGCCTAGCATCGAAGACGTCAAGGTCCACAGATCCGGCGGCGCAGAGAGACGAGGCAGGGACGATGGCGGTGAAGGAGCTTCTGGTGGGGCTGCCGTGGTGGGTGAAGTGGGTTGCCATACCCCTCATCGCGGTGCTGGTCTTCGGTGGCCTGATCGCGAGCGCGGTCGTCATGCTGGTCGGGCTGCTGTTCAAGGTGCTGGTGTTCGTCGCGCTCGTCGGCGGACTGATCTACGTCGTACGGAAGTTCACGTCGTCCTCGTCATCCTCGTCGTCCCGCAGCGACTGGTGACGGCGGCGGTCTTCCCCCGCCCCTTCCCGTATCCGGCCACCTGCCCGGGTGTTAGCCCGGGCGGGGGAACGGCCCCCGCGAAACCCCGCCCCGGCAGGAGGCTGCCCATAGAGTGGCAGCCTTCCTCGGCGACACGGCGCGGCTGTGCAGAATCGTCGCAGCAAGATCGAGTCGCCCGCAGTACCAGAAAACTCACTCCTTGTGATCCTCTAGTCCCTCCAGGACGATGACGATTAAACCAAGAGGGCGTTGTTCACCACTGCTTCATCCACTGCGGGGTACATGATGCGCGAGTCGGTTCAGGCCGAGGTCCTGATGAGTTTCATCGTTTCCGAGGAGCTCTGCTTCAGGATTCCGGTCGAGCTCGGGTACGAGACGAAGGATCCCTTCGCGGTCCGGATGACCTTCCACCTGCCCGGGGACGCCCCGGTGACCTGGGCGTTCGGACGCGAGCTGCTGCTCGACGGGATCAACGCACCGAGCGGCGAGGGAGACGTCCACATCACGCCGACCGGGCCGGAGGACCTGTCGGACGTCAGCATCCGCTTGCAGGTCGGCGCCGACCGGGCGCTCTTCCGCGCGAGCGCGCCACCGCTGGTGGCGTTCCTGGACCGCACCGACAAGCTGGTGCCCCTGGGGCAGGAGCTCACGCTCGGTGACTTCGAGCAGGACCTGGAGGATGCGCTCGGCCGGATCCTCGCCGAGGAGAACGCCGGCTGACCCTCCAGGGCCGGTCACCTCTTGCGCCGGCGGCCCCGGCCGCCCCGGCCCGTCGTGGCCGCCGCGGCGGCGGGCCCCGTCCCTCCGGCGGTGCCCGGCCGGTCGGCGGAGACGACGAGCGCGGCCAGCGCGGTGGTGACCGGCACCGAGGCGACCAGCCCGATCGAGCCGACCAGCGTCCGTACGATCTCCTGGGCCACGATCTCGCTGTTGGCGACCGTCCCCACGCTGCTCTGCGCGATGGAGAAGAGCAGCAGCAGCGGGAGCGCCGCGCCCGCGTACGCCAGCACCAGCGTGTTGACCACCGAGGCGATGTGGTCGCGGCCGATGCGGATACCGGCCCGGTACAGCGCCCGCGGGCCCATCGACGGGTCCGCCTGGTGCAGTTCCCACACGGCTGACGTCTGGGTCACCGTCACATCGTCGAGCACGCCCAGCGAACCGATGATCACGCCGGCCAGCAGAAGACCGGACATGTCGATGTTCGGGTAGAGCCCGTGGATCAGGCCGGTGTAGTCGTCGGTGTTGCCGGTGAGCGACGCCCAGCCGATGAAAGCGGAGCCCAGCAGGCCGATCAGCAGCAGTGAGATGAGCGTGCCCAGCACCGCCACCGATGTCCGCGCGGTCAGGCCGTGGCACAGGTAGAGCGCCATCAGCATGATCGCGCTCGACCCCACCACCGCGACGACCAGTGGGTTGGACCCCTGCAGGATCGCCGGGAGGATGAAGAGCGTCAGGACGAGGAAGCTCAAGGCGAGGGCGGTCAGCGCCATCAGACCGCGCATCCGGCCGACGGCCACCACCGCCAGCGCGAAGACGCCGGCGAGCAGCGCCACCGGGATCCTGCGGTCCACGTCCGTGACGGAGTACTGCAGATCGCGGGGGGCGTCGGGCGCGTACGCCACCACGACGCCCTGGCCTTCGTCCAGTTGGCGGGGCGAGTCCGGCTGGACCACCTCGACGAACGTGCGGCCCTTGTCCTCGCCCGTGGTGACCTCGACCGTCGCCTTCGCGCACTTGCCCTGCTGGGCGTTGACCGCCTCGCGCCCCTGGGGTGTCGTCGTGTCACCGGTCGGTGGGACCTGAGCGGCGTTCACGTCCTTGCAGTCCACCCGCTCGACGCGGACGACCGTGCCTTGCTCGGTCTGCCGGTCGAAGCCCACACCGGTGCGTTCGTGGGCCGGGGCGCCGCCTGGCCACAAGATGGCGAGACCGACGACGACCGCCGTGGCGAAGGGGATCAGTACGGCCGCGATGACCTTGCGCAGATGCCGGGAGACCGGCGCGGCAGGGCCGTGGCTGTGCGCATGGCCGTGCGCATGACCGAGTGCGTGCCGGTCCGGCTCAGGTGTCTCGTGCGAGGAAGTCACGGACCGATCATCGCAAGAACGTGGGGCCCCCTCTGTTCAGCGCGGCCGCAAGGACGCTAGCGTGGTGACACCTTTGCACACGCGGGAGCTCGGAGCACCGGGCTGAGAGGGCGCTGATCTCCGTACGAGACGTACGGGAAACGCTGCGTCGACCGCCGAACCTGTTACCGGGTAATGCCGGCGTAGGGAGTAGGTCACGATGACCGTTCAGGACGCACGCACGCCTGCCTCGAACCAGAACGACGAGGCCGGGAAGTCCATCGGATGGCACAAGGGGTACCTCGAGGGCTCGCGCCCCGACCTCCGTGTGCCGGTCCGCAAGGTGCACCTCACCAACGGCAAGGACGTGACGCTGTACGACACGTCAGGGCCGTACACCGATCCGAATGTCGAGACCGACGTACGCCGCGGCCTGCCACCGCTGCGGGAGAACTGGATCATCGGGCGCGGCGACACCGAGGAGTACGCCGGCCGCCCGGTGCGCCCCGAGGACGACGGGATCAAGCACACCTCGCCGCGCGGCGGGCTGCGCAACCTCGACGCCGTCTTCCCGGGCCGTCCGCGCCAGCCCCGCCGGGGCCGTGACGGACAGGCGGTGACGCAGCTCGCGTACGCCCGCCGTGGCGAGATCACGCCGGAGATGGAGTACGTCGCGATCCGCGAGAACGTATCCCCGGAGGTCGTCCGCGAGGAGATCGCGGCGGGCCGCGCGGTGCTGCCGGCGAACGTCAACCACCCGGAGATCGAGCCGATGATCATCGGCAAGCGGTTCCTGGTGAAGGTCAACGCCAACATCGGCAACTCCGCGGTCACCTCGTCCATCGAGGAGGAGGTGGAGAAGATGACCTGGGCCACCCGCTGGGGTGCCGACACGGTCATGGACCTCTCCACCGGCCGCAACATCCACACCACCCGCGAGTGGGTGCTGCGCAACTCGCCCGTCCCGATCGGCACCGTGCCGCTCTACCAGGCGCTGGAGAAGGTCGACGGCAGGGCCGAGGAACTGACCTGGGACATCTACAAGGACACGGTCATCGAGCAGGCCGAGCAGGGCGTCGACTACATGACCGTCCACGCCGGCGTGCTCCTGCGGTACGTGCCGCTGACGGCGCGCCGCAAGACCGGCATCGTCTCACGCGGCGGCTCCATCATGGCCGCGTGGTGCCTGGCGCACCACAAGGAGTCGTTCCTGTACGAGAACTTCGAGGAGCTCTGCGAGATCCTCGCCGCGTACGACGTGACGTTCTCGCTCGGTGACGGCCTGCGGCCCGGCTCGATCGCGGACGCCAACGACGAGGCGCAGTTCGCGGAGCTGCGGACGCTCGGCGAGCTGAACCAGATCGCCAAGCGGCACAACGTCCAGACGATGATCGAGGGCCCGGGCCATGTCCCGATGCACAAGATCAAGGAGAACATCGACCTCCAGCAGGAGATCTGCGAGGAGGCGCCGTTCTACACGCTCGGCCCGCTGACCACCGACGTGGCGCCCGCCTACGACCACATCACCTCGGGTATCGGCGCCGCGATGATCGCCTGGTGGGGCACCGCGATGCTCTGCTACGTCACGCCGAAGGAGCACCTCGGCCTTCCGAACCGGGACGACGTGAAGACCGGTGTCATCACGTACAAGATCGCCGCGCACGCGGCGGACCTGGCCAAGGGGCACCCGGGCGCGCAGGAGTGGGACGACGCGCTGTCGGACGCGCGGTTCGAGTTCCGGTGGGAGGACCAGTTCAACCTGGCCCTCGACCCGGACACGGCGCGGGAGTTCCACGACGAGACGCTGCCCGCCGAGCCGGCGAAGACCGCGCACTTCTGCTCGATGTGCGGTCCGAAGTTCTGCTCGATGAAGATCTCGCAGGACATCCGGCGGGAGCACGGCGGGGATCTCAAGCAGGACGAGATCGAGGCGGGGATGGCGGAGAAGTCGGCGGAGTTCGCCGCCGCCGGGAACCGGGTCTACCTGCCGCTGGCGGACTGACACCGCGGACCCGCTCACGCGGGTGCGAACGGATGTTTCACGTGAAACACACGCCCCGGTGCACCGGTCATTCCGACCGGTGCTCGGGGCCGCCGAAGTCCCGGCTCCCGAACTCCGGCCCGGCGAAGTCGGGGCTGGTGAAGTCCGGGCTGGTGAAGGCCGGCCGCGACGCCGAACCGCCCTCGCTCGGGCTGGAGAAGTCCGGCCCGCTGTAACCGACCTTCGGGATCCGCCCGAGCGGGCGCGGCGGGACGCCGGAGGTCGGGTCGGCGCTCGGGTCGGCCAGGGCGTCGCGCAGGAACGGCAAGATGCCCCGCTCCAGGAGGGCATGCCGCCATGCCTCTCGCGCCCGGCCGATCTCGTCCGGCAGTTCACCTCCGGGCTCCTGGGCGGACACCTGCGTCGAGCTGTTGCGCAGGGCCGTGACCAGCAGGCCGACGGCGGCGACCAGAATGCCGAGCGCCGTGACGCCGGCGAAGAACCACCCGGCGGTGAGCAGCGGCTTCGCGAACGACGGCGCCGGGTCGAGGGCCATGAGCAGATAGCCGACGAGCAGGAAGATGAGCGCGGCGGTGCCGGCGAGCACCGGTGCGAGCACGGTGACGACGACACCGAGCCCGGCGCCCGGGCCGTCCGCCGACTCGTCGTCGGAGCCGGACAGCAGGGAGTCGATGGCGGACAGGCGCGTGGGCGTACGCGACTCCTCGCGCACCTTCACGAAGTGGTCGTACTCGGCGGCGGCGGCCGCGGTGATGAGCGCCGTCGCGTTCAGGGCCATGGTGCGCAGCTGTTCGGCGTTCAGCCGCTGCCCGATCGCGGCGAGTTCCGGACGTTCGTGCGCGTTGCGCAGTGCCTCGTCGAGGAGGCGCTCGTACTCGGAGCGGTCCTCGGTCAGCAGGTGCGGAGCGCTGTTCATGTGCATCCCCCGATGCTCCGTAGGGCCGGTTTGCCCGCGTAGAACGGGCAGTTGGGCGGAAACGGAGGAGAGCCTGCTACGGATAACCCGATGGTAGAGCGGTTATGGCGGGGGGTGACAGAGGAATTCCGGAAAACGCTGGTCCGGCTCGGGACGAGTTATGGCTCAGTTGTACAAGGGGAGCTGAACGACCAGCAGCTTTCCGGCCATGGTCACCCCGCCGTCCATGGCGATCGCGAGCCCGTCCGCGTACACGTGCGGCCCCTCGACGGACGGGCCGCCGCCGTCCTCGCCGTCCTCGGAGCCGACTTCCCCGAGCAGGTACGGGATCGGGCTGTGGCCGTGGACGATGCGCTGTCCGCCGTAGGCCGCCAGCAGCTCGCGTACGGCCATGGGGCCGCCCTCGTCCCGGAAGGCGAAGCGCTTGGTGAGCTTGCGGAACAGGTCCCAGCACTCGTCGGCGTCGTTGCGGGTGAGGATCTCGTGGACGGTGTCGTTGACGTCCTCGATGGTGGAGCCGTACTCCAGGTAGGCGGTGGTGTCGGAGTGGAGCAGCAGGTGGCCGTCCTCCTCGACGATCGCGTCCAGCCGGGACATCCACTGGAGGTGGACGTCCTGGAGCCGGTCCATGTCGCTCTTCTGGCCGCCGTTGAGGAGCCAGGCGGCCTGGAAGGTGGCGGTGCCCGCGCCGGAGTTGACCGGGGTGTCGCCGAACCGCTTGGCGCCGATCAGCAGCAGCTCGTGGTTGCCCATCAGGGCCTTGCAGTAGCCGCCGGCAGCCGCGGCCTCGGCGGACAGCCGCATGACGAGGTCGATGACGCCGATGCCGTCGGGGCCCCGGTCGGTGAAGTCGCCGAGGAACCAGAGGCGGGCGTTGCCCGCGGACCAGTGCCCGTCGGCGTCGATGAGCCCCTGCTCGCGCAGCGCGGCGATCAGCTCGTCGAGGTACCCGTGGACGTCTCCGACCACGTACAGCGGGCCGGGGCCCGGGACGGGGGCGGGGGCCTGCTCGGGGAGGGGGGCCGGAGCCGGCGGCGGGGCGGTGGCGACCTGCACGGTGTCGCCTCGGTTGATCACCGGGAGGTCGCGCTCGGTGGGCGTGTACCCCTCCGGGAACTCCCCCTCCGGGAACGCGTTGCCGGGGTGCCCGGCGTGACCCTGCACCGGCACCTGCGCGTACGGCGGCACGCGGAAGTCACGCAACGTCGCCGTCCGCACCACGGGTCCTTGACCGGCCCCCTGAGTCATCGACCCCTCCACCACCGTCGCGACGCCCTACACCTGGCAGACCGGCCTGGTCGGGGCGGCCCGCGGTGTCGTCCGCCCATCATAGGAATGAGGCCCCAGCTGTGTGACGCACCAGGGGTGGTGAATCCGGGTCCACCCCTGAGCTACTGACTGTTTCGCCCCAATTGGGAAGATCTGCCCCTGGTCTTGGCGCGGGGCGGGTCCGCGTTCACTCCTGGGAGGGCGATCGGGGAGGGCTGACAGTCGTACGGGTGGAGCGCCGCTGGGACGACGTCCGCACGATCAGCTCGGTCGGTATGACCTGCTCGACCGGGCGGTCGGAGTCGATGCCCTCGATGGCGTCGATGAGGAGCTGGACGACCGCGGTGCCGATCCGGCGCGGCTTGAGGGAGAGCGTGGTGACGGGCGGCTCGGTGGCGGCGTACACGGTGGACTCGCTGCAGCACACCAGGAGCAGGTCGTCGGGGACGCGCAGTCCGTAGCGCCGCGCCGCCGCGAGCAGGTCGGTGCCGTTGGGGTCGAAGAGGCCGTAGACGGCGTCGGGGCGGTCCGGGCGGGCGAGCAGCCGGTCGGCCGCGACGGCGCCGGCGCACGGATCGTGGGCCGGGTACGCCTCGTAGACGGGGTCCTGTCCGACCCGCTCGCACCAGTTGAGGTACGCGGTAGTGGAGAGCCGGGTGTAGGTGTCGGTGCTGGTGCCGGTGAGCAGGCCGATCCGGCGGGCGCCGGCGGCGGCGAGGTGGTCGAGCAGGTCGAGGACGGCGGCTTCGTGGTCGTTGTCGACCCAGGCGGTCACCGGGAGGGTGCCCGCGGGGCGGCCGTCGGAGACGACGGGCAGGCCCTGGCGGACGAGCTCGGTGACGACCGGGTCGTGGTCGGAGGGGTCGATGACGACGGTGCCGTCGAGGGCGACGTTCGACCAGACGTCATGGCGGGAGGTGGCGGGCAGGATGACCAGGGCGTAGCCGCGGGCGAGCGCGGCGGAGGTGGCGGCCCTGGCCATCTCGGCGAAGTACGCGAATTCGGTGAAGGTGAAAGGTTCATCCCCGTAGGTCGTCACGGTCAGGCCGATGAGGCCGGACTTGCCGGTACGGAGCGTGCGGGCCGCGGCGGACGGGCGGTAACCCAGTCGCTCGGCGACCTCGCGGACATGGCGGCGGGTGGCGTCCGGGAGCCGGCCCTTGCCGTTGAGCGCGTCGGAGACAGTCGTGATGGAGACCCCGGCTGCGGCGGCCACGTCCCGGATGCCCGCTCGCCCCTGCCGGCTTCCCCGGGTCTGTGCCCGGCTCACCTGGTGCTTCCCTGCTGCTGTCATGGCGAGCCGATAGTAGGGCGAGGGGGGCCGGTTGAGCCGGTCGCATATTCACCCGTTGACAGGGACGTTTCTGCATGGTCTGGACCCCCCAACACCCTTGGAAACCAAGGCTGTTCGGCGGATAGGCATGGCTCCGCAACTTATCGGTGGGTACGAGCCTGCCACATGCCCGACGTCGGGGGGAGGGCTCAACTCACCACTACGGGGGATGCGCGCCACGGCGTGAGCCACCGGCGCACGCCACCCCGTCGAGCGCCCCCCGGGCTTCCTCCGCGTCTCCCTCCCCCTCTCCGCCCGTGTGTCACGACGGGTTGTCCACAGGGCATTCGCAGGGCGGCGGAATCCTCATAAGGTGAGCAGTATTGGCGGTACGGACGGTCGAGGAGGATCACGGTGAGCGAGACGAGCGGGACGAGCGGCGCGAGCGGTACGGGCCCGATGCTGCGGGCCGCGCTGGACGACATCCCCACCTACAAGCCGGGCAAGCCCGCCGCGGCGCCCGTCCCTGGTGGCCCGGTCGCGTACAAGCTGTCCTCGAACGAGAACCCGTACCCCCCGCTGCCCGGCGTGATGGAGGCCGCGGTCGCCGCCGCGTCCGGTTTCAACCGCTACCCGGACGCGACGTGCGCCGGCCTGATGGCCGAGATCTCCGAGCGGTTCGGGGTGCCCGTGTCCCACCTGGCGACGGGCACCGGCTCGGTGGGCGTGGCCCAGCAGCTGGTGCAGGCGACCGCCGGCCCGGGCGACGAGGTGATGTACGCGTGGCGCTCCTTCGAGGCGTACCCGATCATCACCCGGATCAGCGGTGCCACGCCGGTGCAGGTCCCGCTCACCGACGGCGATGTGCACGACCTGGACGCGATGGCGGAAGCGATCACCGACCGGACGCGGCTGATCTTCGTCTGCAACCCCAACAACCCCACCGGCACGGTGGTGCGGCGGGCGGAGCTGGAGCGGTTCCTGGACCGGGTGCCGTCCGGTGTGCTGGTGGTGCTGGACGAGGCGTACCGCGAGTTCATCCGCGACAGCGACGTGCCCGACGGGATCGAGCTCTACCGCGACCGGCCGAACGTCTGCGTGCTGCGGACGTTCTCGAAGGCGTACGGCCTGGCCGGGCTGCGGGTGGGCTTCGCCATCGCCCACGAGCCGGTCGCCACGGCCCTGCGCAAGACGGCGCTGCCCTTCTGCGTCAGCCAGCTGGCGCAGGACGCGGCGGTGGCCTCGCTGCGCGCCGAGGACGAGCTGCTGGGGCGGGTGGGCTCGCTGGTGTGCGAGCGCACGCGGGTGTACGAGGGGCTCGTGGCCCAGGGGTGGACGGTGCCCGAGACGCAGGCGAACTTCGTCTGGCTGCGCCTGGGTGAGGCGACCGTGGCCTTCGCGGAGGCCTGCGACGAGGCGGGCGTGGTCGTGCGGCCGTTCCCCGGCGAGGGTGTGCGGGTGACGATCGGCGAGAGCGAGGGGAACGACATCTTCCTGCGGGTGGCGGAGTCGTTCCGCAAGGAGCGGTTCTGACGGAACCGGAGGCGGAGGCCGCGGGCTAGTCGCGGACTAGTCGCCGGCGAGCTCGACGCGGATCGGGTCGCCGTCGCGGACGGTGGCGAGGACGCGCGGGTCGCCGTCGAGGCTGCCGAGCAGGTTGCACGGGCTCGCGAGGCGGCATTCGTCGCCGCGCGAGATCGGCGTGGGCCCGTACGGGAGGGCCAGCGCGTCGCCGTCGGTCCAGAAGGCGACGGTGCCCGGCTCCACGACCTGGCGGGCGTCGGGCTCCCGAGACGCGGAGACGGGAGTGTCGAAGTAGACCTCCTCGCCCCAGGTGCGGGCGGTGGAGGTGATTGGGAGGACCCCTGCGAGCGCCTTGCTCGTAGGGGTTTCTTCGATGGTCGCGGTGGTGTGGCCGGCGGGCCAGGAGATGCGGATCTTCATACCTGGAAATTCAACAATATGTTGAAGTTCTAGGGAAGGGGTACCCCCGGGTGCGGCTACGGATTTCGTTTGAGTCATAATTGCTTGTGATTGTGAACGCATTCACAAGCTCGCCTGGTTCCTCCCAAGATCCACCGGAATCAGAGGGCGGGTGAGGGCGCAAGACCGTAGATGCAAGGCCGTAAGGAGAAGATGTCGTGGACCTGGCTCTGGCGCCAGAGACCCTGGCGCGGTGGCAGTTCGGTATCACTACCGTCTACCACTTTCTCTTCGTTCCGCTGACGATCTCCCTCGCCGCCCTCACCGCCGGTCTTCAGACCGCCTGGGTGCGGACCGAGAAGGAGAAGTACCTCAGGGCGACGAAGTTCTGGGGGAAGCTCTTCCTGATCAATATCGCGATGGGTGTCGTCACCGGCATCGTGCAGGAGTTCCAGTTCGGCATGAACTGGTCCGACTACTCGCGGTTCGTCGGTGACGTCTTCGGCGCGCCGCTCGCCTTCGAGGCGCTGATCGCGTTCTTCTTCGAGTCGACCTTCATCGGCCTGTGGATCTTCGGCTGGGACAAGCTGCCCAAGCGGATCCACCTGGCCTGCATATGGATGGTCTCGATCGGCACGATCCTGTCCGCGTACTTCATCCTGGCGGCCAACTCCTGGATGCAGCACCCCGTCGGGTACAAGATCAACGAGGCCACCGGGCGGGCCGAGCTCACCGACTTCTGGCTGGTGCTCACCCAGAACACCACCCTCACCCAGGTCTTCCACACCATGTCCGCGGCCTTCCTCACCGGCGGCGCGTTCATGGTCGGCATCGCCGCCTTCCACCTGGCCCGCAAGAAGCACGTGCCGGTGATGCGCACCTCGCTGCGCCTGGGCCTGGTCACCGTCGTCCTCGGCGGCATGCTCACCGCGATCAGCGGTGACTTCCTCGGCAAGGTCATGTACGAGCAGCAGCCGATGAAGATGGCCGCGGCCGAGGCCCTGTGGGACGGCGAGAGCCCGGCCCCCTTCTCGGTCTTCGCGTACGGAGACGTCGACAAGGGCCACAACAAGGTCGCCATCGAGGTCCCGGGCCTGCTGTCCTTCCTCGCGCACAGCGACTTCGAGTCGTACGTCCCCGGGATCAACGACACCCAGAAGGCGCTCCAGGAGAAGTACGGGCCCGGCGACTACCGGCCCAATATCCCCGTCGCCTACTGGGGCTTCCGCTGGATGATCGGCTTCGGCATGGCGTCCTTCTCGCTCGGCCTCCTCGGGCTGTGGCTGACCCGGAAGCGGTTCCTGCTGCCCGAGCGGCTGCGGACCGGTGACGACCAGGTGCCGAACCTGGTGCTCTTCCGCAAGCCGCTGAGCGCCAAGTTCGCCAAGCTGTACTGGCTCGTCGCCCTGTGGACGCTGGCCTTCCCGCTGATCGCCAACTCCTGGGGCTGGATCTTCACCGAGATGGGCCGCCAGCCCTGGGCGGTGTACGGCGTGCTGCGCACCCGTGACGCCGTCTCCCCCGGTGTCTCCCAGGCCGAGATCCTCATTTCGATGATCGTCTTCACCGCGCTGTACGCGGTGCTCGCCGTGGTCGAGGTGAAGCTGCTGGTCAAGTACGTCAAGGCCGGGCCGCCCGAGCTCACCGAGTCCGACCTGAACCCGCCCACGAAGATCGGCGGCCACGACCGGGGCGCCGGTCAGGACGCCGACCGGCCGATGGCCTTCTCGTACTGATGGCCCTTCACTCAAGGACTGGGAGCTGAGGCATGGAACTCCACGACGTCTGGTTCGTCGTCATCGCCGTCCTGTGGACGGGCTACTTCTTCCTGGAGGGATTCGACTTCGGAGTCGGTGTCCTCACCAAGCTGCTCGCCCGCAACCGGGTCGAGAAGCGGGTGCTGATCAACACCATCGGGCCCGTCTGGGACGGCAACGAGGTGTGGCTGCTCACCGCCGCCGGCGCGACCTTCGCCGCCTTCCCGGACTGGTACGCCACGCTCTTCTCCGGCTTCTACCTGCCGCTGCTGCTCATCCTGGTGTGCCTGATCGTGCGCGGTGTCGCCTTCGAGTACCGCGCCAAGCGGCCCGAGGAGCGGTGGCAGCACAACTGGGAGCAGGCGATCTTCTGGACCTCGCTGATCCCCGCGTTCCTGTGGGGCGTGGCCTTCGGGAACATCGTGCGCGGCGTGAAGATCGACGCCACCAAGGAGTACGTGGGCACGCTCGCGGACCTGTTCAACCCGTACGCTCTTCTGGGCGGGCTCGTCACCCTGACCCTGTTCACCTTCCACGGCACGGTCTTCACCGCGCTGAAGACGGTGGGGGACATCCGGGTGCGGGCACGCAAGCTGGCACTGACGCTCGGGCTGATCACCGCCGCCCTCGTCCTCGCCTTCCTGAGCTGGACACAGGTCGCGCGGGGCGACGGGGCGAGCCTGGTGGTGATGGTCGTCGCCGTGGTGTCGCTCATCGGTGCGGTCGTGACCATCAAGGCGGGGCGCGAGGGCTGGTCGTTCGCGTTGTCCGGCGTCACGATCGCGGCCGCGGTCGCGATGCTCTTCCTGACCCTCTTCCCGAACGTCATGCCGTCCTCGCTGGACCCCCGGTGGAGCCTCACGGTCACCAACGCGGCGTCCAGCCCGTACACGCTCAAGATCATGAGCTGGTGTGCGGCGATCGCCACGCCGCTGGTGCTGCTGTACCAGGGCTGGACGTACTGGGTGTTCCGCAAGCGCATCGGTACGCAGCACATCGCCGACGCCGCTCACTAGTGATGCCGCTCATCCAGTAGGGGATGTTTCACGTGAAACCGATCGACCCGCGCCTGCTCCGGTACGCCCGTGCCACCCGCCTCTTCCTGGCGGCGGTGGTGGTGCTCGGTCTGCTCGGCGCGGGTCTGGTCGTCGCCCAGGCGATGCTCATCGCCGAGGTGGTGGTGGGCGCCTTCCAGCAGGGGCTGGATGCGTCCGACCTGGCGACGCCGATGCTGCTGCTGGCGGCGGTCGCGGTGGGGCGGGGGCTCGTGTCATGGCTGACCGAGCTCGCCGCCCACCGGGCCAGCGCGGCGGTCAAGTCCGAGCTGCGGGGGCGGCTGCTGGAGCGTGCGGCCGAGCTGGGGCCGGGCTGGCTGAGCGGGCAGCGGGTCGGGTCGCTGGTGGCCCTGGCCACCCGGGGCGTGGACGCCCTCGACGACTACTTCGCCCGGTACCTGCCGCAGCTGGGGCTGGCCGTGGTGGTGCCGGTGGCAGTCCTCGCGCGGATCGTCACCGAGGACTGGGTGTCGGCGGCGATCATCGTGGGGACGCTGCCGCTGATCCCCGTCTTCATGGTGCTCATCGGATGGGCCACCCAGGCCCGGATGGACCGGCAGTGGAAGCTCCTGTCGAGGCTGTCCGGGCACTTCCTGGACGTGGTGGCGGGGCTGCCGACCCTGAAGGTCTTCGGGCGCGCGAAGGCGCAGGCCGAGTCGATCCGGGCGATCACCTCGGAGTACCGGCAGGCGACCGTGCGGACCCTGCGGATCGCCTTCCTGTCGTCGTTCGCCCTGGAGCTGCTGTCGACGCTGTCGGTGGCGCTGGTGGCCGTCGGCGTCGGCATGCGGCTGGTCCACGGGGACCTGGATCTGTACACGGGTCTCGTGATCCTGGTGCTGGCGCCCGAGGCGTACCTGCCGCTGCGGCAGGTCGGGGCGCAGTACCACGCGGCGGCGGAGGGGCTCGCGGCCGCGGAGGAGATCTTCGACGTCCTGGAGACCCCGGTGCGGGCGGGCGGCACCGGTGCCGTGCCCGCCGGGCCGGTGCGCCTGGAGCTGGACGCCGTGACCGTACGCCACGCCGGGCGCGCCGAGCCCTCGCTCGACGCGGCCTCCCTGGTCGTGGAGGAGGGCGAGACCGTGGCCCTGGTCGGGCCGAGCGGAGTGGGGAAGTCGACGCTGCTCGATGTGGTGCTGGGCTTCGCGGAGCCGGCGGCCGACGGTGGCCGCGTGCTGGTCGGGGGCGTCGAGCTCGGGTCGCTGGACCTGGAGCGGTGGCGGGAGCAGGTGGCGTGGGTGCCGCAGCGGCCGTACCTGTTCGCCGGGACCATCGCGGAGAACGTGCGCCTGGCCCGGCCGGACGCGGACGACGCGGCGGTCGCGCGGGCGCTGCGGGACGCGGGGGCGGCGGAGTTCGTCGACGCGTTGCCGGCGGGGCCCGGGACCGTGCTGGGCGAGGACGGCGCCGGGCTGTCGGCGGGACAGCGGCAGCGGCTGGCGCTGGCGCGGGCGTTCCTGGCCGACCGGCCCGTGCTGTTGCTCGACGAGCCGACGGCGGCGCTGGACGGGGAGACCGAGGCGGGGGTGGTGGCCGCGGTGAGGCGGCTGGTGGCGGGGCGGACGGTGCTGTTGGTGGTGCATCGGCCGGCGCTGCTGGAGGTGGCGGATCGGGTGGTGGCGCTGCGGGGCTCTTCCCCCGCCCCTCCCCTTCCCGGAACCGGGGCTCCGCCCCGGACCCCGGGGCAGGAGTTGTTCGTGGGGGCTGACGCCCCCACGGCCTCGGGCGCGGGCGCTGCGCGCCGCGCGGAGGTGGAACCTGCTGATGCGAGCGCGGGTGCCGAGGCTTCCGCCCGCGTGGGCGCGAAGTCTGCGGGTGCGCCGGCTTCAGGCGCAGGAGCGGCCGCCGGGCCGGGTGCTGCCGCGTTGCGGTGGGTGCGGGAGTTGGCGGGGGAGTGGCGTGCGCGGTTGTGGGTGGCGTTGGGGTTGGGGAGCCTGGCCCTGGGGTCGGCCGTCGGGCTCATGGGGGTGTCCGGGTGGCTCATCTCGCGGGCCTCGGAGCAGCCGCCCGTGCTGTACCTGATGGTGGCCGTGACGGCGACTCGGGCGTTCGGGATCGGCCGGGCCGTGTTCCGGTACGCCGAGCGGCTCGTGGCGCACGACACCGTGCTGCGGGTGCTCGCCGAGGTCAGGGTCGCCGTGTACCGCAGGCTGGAGCGGATCGCGCCCGCCGGGCTGCGTACGGCCCGCCGGGGTGACCTGCTGTCGAGGCTCGTCTCCGACGTGGACTCCCTCCAGGACTACTGGCTCCGGTGGCTGCTGCCCGCCGGGTCCGCCGTGGTCGTCGGCGCCGGGGCCGTCGGCTTCACGGCGTGGCTGCTGCCCGAGGCGGGAGCCGTCCTGGCGGCCGGGCTCCTCCTCGCGGGGGTGGGTGTGCCGCTGGTCAGCGGGGCGACCGCCCGGCGGGCCGAGGGCCGGCTCGCGCCCGCGCGTGGTGCCCTGGCCGTGGCCGCCGTCGACCTGCTGCGCGGCTGCGCGGAGCTCACGGTGGCCGGAGCCCTCAAGGGGCGTGCGGACCGGGTGCGTGAGGCCGACGCCGCGCTGACGCGCATCGCGTCGCGGCAGGCGTCCGCCACCGCGCTGGGCGGCGGGCTTTCCGCGCTGCTCACCGGGGTGACGGTGGCGGCGGCCGCGCTCGTGGGTGTGCAGGCGGTACGGGACGGCCGGCTCGACGGCGTGTCCCTCGCCGTCGTCGTCCTCGTCCCGCTCGCCGCGTTCGAGGCAGTCATCGGGCTTCCGCTCGCCGTCCAGTACCGCCAGCGCGTCCGGCGCGGCGCCGAGCGGGTGTACGAGGTGCTCGACGCCCCCGTCCCCGTACGGGAGCCGGAACGGCCGGCGGCGGCACCCGAGGGACCCTTCCCGGTGGAGGTGCGCGGGCTTTCCGCACGGTACGCCGGGCAGGAGCGGGACGCCCTCGCCGACTTCGACCTGCGGCTGGAGGCCGGCCGGCGGGTCGCCGTCGTCGGCGCGTCCGGGGCGGGCAAGACCACCGTCGCGCAGGTGCTGCTGCGGTTCCTGGACGCGCGCTCGGGCACGTACCGGATCGGCGGCGTGGACGCGGGCGCGCTCGACGGCGACGACGTGCGCCGCATGGTCGGGCTGTGCGCCCAGGACGCCCACATCTTCGACAGCACCATCCGGGAGAACCTGCGCCTGGCCCGTCCGGGCGCGAGCGACGACGCGTTGCGCCGCGCGCTGGACCGGGCCCGGCTGCTGGAGTGGGCCGACGCGCTGCCGGACGGCCTGGACACGCTCGTCGGCGAGCACGGCGCCCGGCTCTCGGGCGGTCAGCGCCAGCGGCTCGCGCTCGCCCGCGCGCTGCTGGCCGACTTCCCCGTGCTCGTGCTGGACGAGCCCGCCGAGCACCTGGACCTGGCCACCGCCGACGCGCTCACCGACGATCTGCTGCGCGCCACCGAGGGCCGTACGACCGTGCTGATCACGCACCGGCTGCACGGCCTGGAGGCGGTCGACGAGGTCGTCGTCCTGGAGGGCGGCCGGATCGTGCAGCGGGGCCCGTACGCCGAACTGGCCGCCAACGAGGGGCCGCTGCGGCGCATGCGGGAGCGGGAGCAGGCCGCCGATGTCCTGCACGCGGCGGCACGCGCCTGACTTTCGCTCCTAAAAGGGACTTATTACGCTCAAGTCCATGACGGATCCTCGCGTGCCGCGGTTGCTGGAGGCGATGCGGTCCGTCGGCACCGGGCTGGAGCCGGACGCCACCCTGGAGCGGATCTGCCGGACCGCCGCCGAGCTCGCCGGCGCGCGTTACGCCGCGCTCCGGGTGCTCGACGAGGAAGGCGGGGGCGGGGTGTCCGCCTCCGTCACGTACAGCGTCCCGGATGGCGTGCCGGACGGTTCCCCGCCGGCGCACCCGCCGACGCGGAGCTTCGTCCGGGCTCCGGTCCGCGTCCAGGGCGAGGCCTTCGGCACCCTGTACCTGGCGGGAAAGCGGGGCGGCGGCGAGTTCAGCACATCCGACCTGCGCATGGTGCGGGTCCTGGCCGCCGAAGCGGGGATCGCGATCGGCAACGCCCGGCTCTACGAGGCCGCCCGCCGGCGCGAGCGGTGGATCGACGGATCGGTCGCCGTCACCACGGCGCTGCTGTCGGGCGGGGACACCGACGACGCGCTCACGGTCGTCGCCGAACAGGCCCGGCGGCTCGCCGAAGCCGCCGCCGGAGTCGTGCTGCTGCCGGCGGATGAGGGTCTGGAGATCGTCGCCGTCGACTCCGACGACCCCGAGGCCGGCAAGGCGCTGGGCGTGGTCGTCCCGCGCGCGAGCCCGGTCGTGGAGCGGCTCTTGGCCGGGGAGGCCGTGTACGTCGGGGACGCGGCGGGCGACCCGCGCATGCGGGAGGTGAACGCCGCTCTGGCACGGCCGTACGGGCCCGGCATGCTGTTGCCGCTGTGGAGCGGCGGCCGGGTGCTCGGCGCGCTCGCCATCCCGCGCGCGCCCGGTGCCCGCCCGTTCACCGGGGCGGAGCGCGCGCTGGCGGCGCGGTTCGCCTCCCAGGCCGCGCTGGCGCTGATGGTGGCGGAGGCGCAGCGGGACCGGGAGCGGCTCGCGGTGTACGAGGACCGGGACAGGATCGCCCGTGACCTGCACGACCTGGTCATCCAGCGGCTCTTCGCGACGGGGATGACGCTGGAGAGCGTCCAGCGAGGCTCGGCGGTGCCCGCCGTCCGGGACGGTGTGGCGAAGGCCGTGGAGGAGCTGGACACGACCATCCAGGAGGTGCGTACCGCCGTCTTCGCGCTCCAGCAGGGGCCGGGCGAGGCACCGGCGGGGCTGGGCACGCGCGTGCTGCGGGAGATCAACATGGCGGCCGTACCGCTCGGCTTCAAGCCCTCGTACCGCTTCGTCGGTCCGGTGGACGCGGCGGTCGGCGAGCTGACCGGCAAGAACCTCGTCGCCGCGCTGCGCGAGGCGCTGTCCAACGCCTTCCGGCACGCGCGGGCGCGGCGGATCGAGGTGGTCGTGGACGCGACCGCGCGGCTGGCGGACGGCACCGAGGGCGTACGGCTGACCGTCGCCGACGACGGGGTGGGCGTCCCGGAGGGCGGGCGGCGCAGCGGCCTGCGGAACCTGGCCCGGCGGGCGGAGTCGCTGGGCGGGTCCAGCCGCCTCGAACCGGGCCTGGGAGCGGGCGGCGCCGGTACGACGGTGGTGTGGGAAGCACCGCTGTAGGCACCGCGGTAGCGCCCGCCGTAGTGCGCTGCCGTAGGCGCACTGCTGTACGTCGGTGAGGGGGCGTAGTAGGCCGGCCGGGCGTAGGGGCGTAGGCCGGACGGCGGTACGGGGCCCTTCGGGTCCACGAGAACCGGCGGGCACGGCGTCACCATCCCTGCATGGTTCTCCGTCCCCGCGCGTCCGCCGGCCGGCCGTTGCTCGTGCTGGTGGTGGCCGTGCTGGTCCTGCTGCCGCCGCCCCCGCAGGCCGCCGGGCACGAGCGGCACGACGGCCCCGTCGCCGTGGGGGCCGAGGTGGCGCGGTTGTACGACGAGGCGGGGCGGGCCACCGACGCGTACGAGCAGGGCAGGCGCGCGGCCGCCGCGCAGCGGGCGACGGCCGCCCGGCTCCAGGAGGAGCTCGGCGAGAAGCGGCGTGAGGTGGCGCTCCTGTACGACCGGGTGGGCGAGGTCGCCCGGGTGCAGTACCGCACGGGCGGCTCCCTCGCGATGACCGCGCGGTTGCTGCTGGCCGACGACCCGAACGAGGTGATGAGGGCGCAGCGGCTCGCCGGACAGGCGGCCCGGTCCGTCAACCGGCTCATGGAGCAGGCCCGCACGGCGGAACGCCGCCTGACGGTCGCCGAGCAGAACGCGCGGGCGGCGTGGCACGCGCTGGACCTGCGCACCTCCCGGCTGGCGGCGATCAAGCGGGGCATCGAGGCCCGGCTGGTGAGCGCCCAGCAGCGGCTGCACGCCGAGGCGCAGCGCAGTGTGGCGACAGGGCGGTGCCGGGGCACGGTACGGATCGGCCGGCGCGACGGAAAGGCTCCCGGAGGTCGCGGAGCGGGCGGCAGGGGCCCCGCCTGGGTGGCCCCGGTGACGGACTACCGGCTGTCGGCCCGGTTCGACAGCGCGGGCGGGCGCTGGTCCCACCGGCACACGGGCCAGGACTTCGCGGTGGACCTCGGCGCACCGGTGCGGTCGATCGGCGCGGGGCGGGTGCAGTCGGTGTCGTGCGGGGGCGCCTTCGGGATCGAGGTGGTCGTACGGCACGAGAACGGCTGGTACTCGCAGTACGCGCACCTGTCCGCGCCCGGCGTGGGCAAGGGCGAGCGGGTGCGGACGGGGCAGTGGATCGGGCAGGCGGGCACCACGGGCAACTCGACGGGGCCGCACCTGCACTTCGAGGTACGGCTCACTCCGCAGTACGGCTCCGCCGTCGACCCGGTGCGCTGGCTGCGCGAGCACGGGGTGCGGCTGCGCGAGTGAGCCCGGGCGAGGGGGTCAGGCGCCCGCGAGGATGGACTCGATGACGACGGCGACGCCGTCCTCGTTGTTGGCGACGGTACGGCCGGAGGCGGCGGCGACGACGTCCGGGTGGGCGTTGCCCATCGCGTACGAGCGGCCCGCCCACGTCAGCATCTCGATGTCGTTGGGCATGTCGCCGAACGCGACGACCTCGTCGGCGGAGATGCCGCGCTCGGCGCAGCACAGGGCGAGGGTGCTGGCCTTGGAGACGCCGAGGCCGCTGACCTCCAGCAGCGCGGTGGTGCTGGAGCGGGTGATGGCGGCGCGGTCGCCGGCGGCGGCGCGGGCGAGGGCGAGGAAGCCGTCCGGGGTGAGTTCGTCGTGGTGGGCGAGCATCTTCAGTATGGGAGCGCCGGTGCCGGGCTCGTCCTCGTGCAGCAGCTTCTCCACCTCGGCGACGGTGGCGCCCGCGTCGATGAAGACGGGGGTGTACTGCGGCTCGTGGTGGAAGCCGGTGGTGAGCTCGACCGCGAACGCCGTGCCGGGCGCCTCCCTGCGCAGGGCCTGGACGACGTGGAGGGCGGCGTCCCGCCCCAGGGGGCGGACCTTCAGGAGCCTGCCGCCGGCGTGGAGGTCGACGACGGCCGCGCCGTTGGCGCAGATCGCCAGGCCGTGGCCGTGGACGTGGTCGGCGACGACGTCCATCCAGCGAGCCTGCCGGCCGGTGACGAAGAAGACCTCGATCCCCGCCTCCTCGGCGGCGGCGAGGGCCGCGACCGTACGGTCGGAAACGGACTTGTCGTCGCGCAGAAGCGTGCCGTCCAGGTCGGTGGCGATCAGGCGGGGACGTCTGTGAGCCGTCGGCCGCAGTCGGGGAGAGGTCGCTGAGGAGGTCACCGTTCCATTGTCCCGTACCGGATGCACGGTCGTGCAGGCATATGCACATGTGAGCCACCGGGATTGGCCGAGAGTGACCGGATGGTGACAGGTGTTCGGGAGGGGGAGCGCCCGCACGCCACGGTCGGCGGGGTTGTCGGTGGTGCCGCGTAGGGTCGTCGTATGCGTCTGAGTACCGTGATCCTTCCCTACCACCGATGGCACGAAGGCGGCCGCGACGCGTGGCTGCGGGCCGAGCAGCTCGGTTTCCACGCGGCGTACACCTACGACCACCTGTCCTGGCGGGTGCCGTTCCGCGACGGTCCCTGGTTCGGCGCGATACCGACGCTGACCGCGGCGGCCGGCGCGACCGAGCGGATACGGCTCGGCACGCTGGTCACCTCGCCGAACTTCCGGCACCCGGTCACCCTCGCCAAGGAGCTGATCACCCTCGACGACCTCTCCGGCGGCCGGGTCACGCTCGGCATCGGCGCGGGCGGCATCGGGTTCGACGCGACGGCGCTCGGGCAGGAGGCGTGGTCCCCGCGTGAGCGCGCCGACCGGTTCGGGGAGTTCCTGCCGCTGCTGGACCGGCTGCTGAGCGAGGACACCGTCACGCATGAGGGCCGGTTCTACTCGGCGCGCGAGGCGCAGAACATCCCCGGGTGCGTGCAGCGGCCCCGGCTGCCGTTCGCCGTGGCGGCGACCGGACCGCGCGGGCTGAAGCTCGCGGCGCGGCACGGACAGGCCTGGGTGACGACCGGTGACCCCAAGGTGTCGGAGACGGGCACGCCCGAGGAGTCGCGGGAGGCGATACGCGGGCAGCTGGAGCGGCTCGCCAAGGCGTGCGCGGATGTCGGGCGCGAGCCGGCGGAGCTGGACAAGGTCCTGCTGACCGGGTTCACACCGGAGGGCAGCGCGGTGTTGGAGTCGGTCGACGCCTTCGTGGACTTCGCGGGGCGCCACCGGGAGCTGGGCTTCACCGAGATCGTCCTCCACACGCCGATCCCGGGCACCCGGTTCGCCGCCGACCCGGCGGTCTTCGAGCGCATCGCGGCCGAGGCGCCCGCGCAGCTGGGCTGACGCGCATCCCGGATGACGCAAATCCCGGATGACGCGCATCCCGGCTGACCCGCCCCAAGGCCGATCAGCCGGGGAAGCGCAGGTACGCGGGGGGCACGGCGTCGGTGAGCCAGACGCCGTTGGCCGTCACGTGGAAGACATGGCCGTCGCGCGCCATGGCCCCGGCGTCCACGGCGAGGACGACGGGCCGGCCGCGCCGGGCTCCTACGCGCGTGGCGGTCTCCCGGTCCGGCGACAGGTGGACGTGGTGCCGGGCCATGGGGCGCAGGCCCTCGGCACGGATCGCGGGCAGGGCGCGGGCGACCGTGCCGTGGTAGAGGTACGCGGGCGGAGTCGCCGGCGGCAGGTCGAGGTCGACGTCGACCGTGTGGCCCTGGTTGGCGCGGATCCGGTCGTGCTCGGTGTCGATCGTGAAGCGCTGCTTGTCGTTGACGGCGACGACGTGCTCCAGCTCGGCCCGGCTGATCCGCACGCCGTGTTCGGCGGCCGCCCGCAACAGGTCGTCGATCGCGACCCAGCCGTGCGGGTCGAGGGTGAGGCCGATCCTGTCGGGTTGGTGGCGCAGGTGCTTCGACAGGTACTTCGACACCTTCACGGTGCGCCTGTCGTCCATGCCGCTCGTCGCGTTCATGCGCGCAGCGTGTCAGGGATCACGCATGTCTTGCCATAGAAATTACGGTCGGTAGGTTTGGTCCACAGCCAACCCCGGTTATCCACAGAGGAATTGACGAATCTGTGGACAACCAACCCCGTCCGTCAGGGTATTTGATCAACTTCACGGCTCTTGCCGTGGTGTGACGCGAGGGCGTCCAACGTCCGTGCCCGAACCTCCCGTTCGGCCGCCGCCGCGATGAAGGCCGAAGCGTTCTCGGGGCCGACGAGCCGGTGGACGGCGCGAATCGTGTCGGCGGGAAGAGGCACCGCCCTCGACTCGACGTCCTGCGGGAGCGAGGCCTCCGGCGCGAGGTGCTGCTGGAGGTGCCGGGTGGCGAACGTCCGCATGGCACGAGCCAGTTCGGCGTCGACCGTCTGCTGGGCGAGCGGGCGCAGCCGCCGCACCAGCGTCGCCGCCTCCGCCGCGTCCGCGTCCGTCGGCGGCCGGTGCTCCAGGTACCGCGCGAAGACGTGCTCCGTGGTGAACTCCAGGAAGCGGTGCGCTATGTGCTCCACCTGGCCGCGAAGTTCCCTCAGGTGCCCGGCGATTGCCAGCAGCGGGACCCCGGCGGCGTACAACTCGGCCGCCACGGCGAGCTCCTGGGGGCTCGGGACGAGGAACTCGTCGTCGCGCCCCGGGACGCGTTCGAGCACGCCGAGCTCGATCGCCTCCTCCACGGCCCGCTCGTCCGGCGTGCCGCCGAAGGCGGCGTCCAGCTCGGCGCGCGTGATGCGGTCCGCCTTCTCGTCGGTCCACGGGCCGTTCACCTCCGCGACCAGCCCCAGCACCCCGCCGAGGCCCCGGCCCGCGTCCCACGCCTCCAGGAGCTCCTTGATGGAGGCGAGAGTGTAGCCGCGGTCCAGCAGGTCGGCGATCTGCCGGAGCCGGGTCAGGTGGGCTTCGCCGTAGACGTTGGACCGCCCGCGCCGCTCCGGCTTTGGCAGCAGCCCCCGGTCCTGGTAGGCGCGGATGGTGCGGACCGTGGCACCGCTGCGATGCGCCAGATCCTCGATCCGGTACTCGATCCGGTACTCGGCCCGGTTCTCGGCCGGGTTCTCGGTCCGCTCGTCCACACCCGCTCCCTGCCTGCCTGCGGTCCCGACACCCGGGCATCCGTGCGAGGGATCGTACGTCCCCACCCGGCCTACACCGGGGGCTTCACCCTGGCCAGCGCCCGCAGCGCGCGGGGCGCGAGGCGGGACAGGAGGTGGGCGCCCCTGGCCTCCGGGGTGACCGGCACCACCGCCTGGTTCCCGGCGACGGCGCGCAGGATCGCGTCGGCCACCTTCTCCGGCGGGTAGTTGCGCAGCCCGTACAGCCTGGCCGTCCTCTTCTGCCGGCGCTTCTCCTCGTCCTCCGACACCCCGGCGAAGCGCGCGGTGGCGGTGATGTTGGTGTTCACGATGCCCGGGCAGATCGCCGTGACCCCGATGCCCTGCCCGGCCAGCTCGGCGCGCAGGCACGCGCTGAGCATCAGCACCGCTGCCTTGGAGGCGCTGTACGCGGGCAGCTCCCGGGAGGGCTGGAAGGCGGCCGCCGACGCGATGTTGACGATGTGGCCGCCCTGGCCCCGCTCGGCCATCTGCCCGCCGAACAGCCGGCAGCCGTGGATGACACCCCACAGATTGACGTCGAGGACCTTTTTCCAGTCCTCGCTCGTCGTGTCGAAGAAGGAACCGGCCATGCCGATCCCGGCGTTGTTCACGAGCACGTCCACGACGCCGTACTCGGCGGCGACCTTCTCGGCGAGCTTCTCCATGGCCTGCTCGTCGCTCACGTCCGCCACCTCCGCCCAGGCCTGCGGCGCCCCGATCAGCCGTGCCAGTTCGGCCGTGCGCGCCGCGCCTTCCGCGTCCCGGTCGACCGCCACCACCCGCGCGCCCGCCTCGGCGAACGCGAAGGCGGTGGCCCGCCCGATGCCGCCCGCCGCGCCGGTGACCAGCACCAGCTGCCCGCCGAACCGGTCGGCGTACGGCCGCCCGGAGGCCACCGGGCCGGGCAGCTCGGCGCCCTGGTCCCGCTCCTCGTGGGCCGTCACGAACTCGGTGATCCAGGCGGCCAGCTGGTCGGGCCGGGTCCGCGGCACCCAGTGCTTCGCGGGCAGGGTGCGCCGCACCAGCCGCGGGACCCACGCGCCGAGGTCGTCGTAGAGCCGCTCCGACAGGAACACGTCACCGGTCGGCACGATCAGCTGCACGGGCGCGTGGGCGTACGCGTCGGAGCGCGGGTGCCGCAAGCGGGACCGGACGTTGTCCCGGTACAGCCAGGCGCCGTGCGCCGCGTCCGAGGGCAGGGACGCGGTCGGATAGCCGGTGTCCGGCAGCTTCTCGACGCGGCGCAGGAGCGCCGGCCACCGCTTGCCGAGCGGCCCGCGCCAGGCCAGCTCCGGCAGCTTGGGCGTGTGCAGCAGGTAGACGTACCAGGACTTGGCACCCTGACCGAGGAGGTGGCCGATCCTGCGCGGAGTGGGCCGGGCCATGCGCTGCTTGATCCAGTGCCCGAAGTGGTCCAGGGACGGGCCGGACATCGAGGTGAAGGAGGCGATCCGGCCCTCGGTGCGCTTCACCGTGACGAACTCCCACGACTGCACCGAGCCCCAGTCGTGCCCGACCAGGTGCACCGGCCGGTCCGGGCTGACCGCGTCCACGACGGCCAGGAAGTCGTCCGTCAGCTTCTCCAGCGTGAACCCGCCGCGCAGCGGCTTGGGCGCGCTCGACCGGCCGTGGCCGCGTACGTCGTACAGCACCACGTGGAAGTCGCCGGCGAGCCGGGACGCGACCTCGGACCACACCTCCTTGGAGTCCGGGTAGCCGTGGACGAGCACGACCGTCGGCCGTGAGGCGTCCCCCAGCTCGGCGACGCACAGCTCGATCCCGCCCGTACGAATCCGGCGCTCGCGCGCGTCCAGCGACGTCATCACACACCCTCCGCCCAGCGCCGCACGTGCGGCAGATCGTCGTCCAGCCAGAACGCGCTCTCCTCCGGGTCCCGCGAGTCCGTGACCACCAGGAGCTCCTCGAACTTCGCGCCCGTGCCCCGGAAGCCGAGGTGCGGCTCGACCGCCCACAGCCCCGGCCGCGGCGGGTGGTCGGAGAAGGCGTACGGCGACCACAGCGGCGACCAGCCCTCGCGGTGGCCGTGCAGGGCGTCGCTCGCCAGCCCCTTCAGCGCCTGCGTACCGAAGCCGAAGAGCGTCGGCGACCAGCGGCGCTGCGCGACCCGGTCGACCTTGTGGGCGATCACGCCGAAGGGATAGGCGCGGTGCCGGTTGGCGTACCCCTGCCGCACCATGAGCCGGTCGACGTCCTCGTAGATCTCCCGCAGGGGGCGCCGCTCCCGCACCTCGCGCAGGATCAGCTCCCGGTGCTCGCGCAGGTCGGCCAGGAGCTTGTCGTGGACCGGGTTGAGGCCGAGGCAGCCCGAGTAGCCGATGTCGGCGGTGAAGCCCTTGTACACCGGCGCCATGTCGAGGATGAACGGCATCCCCGGCTCCAGCCGCCGGTTCGTCGGGAAGAACTGCAGCGGTATCCGGAAGTTCACGAACGCCGTGCGGTCGCCGAACCAGGCGAAGGGGAGGTGGAACCAGTCCCGCACGCCCCGCTCGCGCAGCCACGCGCGCTGCATCCGCGCCGCCTCGCGCTCGGTCACGCCGGGCGTGAGCCGCGCGGCGACCGCCTCGGCGCACTCGTACGCCAGGCGCTGCACTTCCCTGAAGCCGCGCAGCTCCGCGCCGCGTTCGACTGCCACTACCGACGTCATGCCACCGTCCGTCCCGTGTGTGCGGTGCTGGATGCGCGCTACGCGTCCGTAACGTGACACTGATGAATGTGACAATGCCCGACGGCTGCGTCAAGGGTCGTGCACCGCCTGTGGAAAACCCCGACCCGGACCCCACCCGGACCCGACCCGTGCCCGACCCGGACCCGGCCCGTAAGCGACCTCCCGACGGGCTCCCCTACGGGCCCGTACGCCTTGAGTCGGACACCGATCCAGCCGCCAGGTCTGACGCCCGCTGTGGTGTCCGCCACTACCGTCGAAGCGTGACTGTGATCGCGACCGAAAGCCTCAGCAAGCGGTTCCCCAGGGTGACCGCTCTCGACCGGCTCTCCCTGGACATCGGGCCCGGTGTGACCGGACTGGTGGGTGCCAACGGAGCCGGCAAGTCCACCATGATCAAGATCCTGCTGGGCCTGTCCCCCGCCACCGAGGGCCGCGCCGAGGTCCTCGGCCTCGACGTCGCCACCAGCGGCGCCGCCATCCGCGAGCAGGTCGGCTACATGCCCGAGCACGACTGCCTGCCGCCCGACGTCTCGGCCACCGAGTTCGTCGTGCACATGGCCCGCATGTCCGGCCTGCCGCCCACCGCCGCCCGCGAGCGCACCGCCGACACCCTGCGCCACGTCGGCCTGTACGAGGAGCGCTACCGCCCCATCGGCGGCTACTCCACCGGCATGAAGCAGCGCGTGAAGCTCGCCCAGGCCCTCGTCCACGACCCGAAACTGGTCCTGCTCGACGAGCCGACCAACGGCCTGGACCCGGTCGGCCGCGACGAGATGCTCGGCCTGATCCGCCGCGTGTACACCGACTTCGGCATCTCGGTCCTGGTCACCTCCCACCTCCTCGGCGAGCTGGAACGCACGTGTGACCACGTCGTCGTCATCGACGGCGGCCGGCTGCTGCGCTCCAGCTCCACCAGCGACTTCACCCAGGTCACCACCACCCTCGCGGTCGAGGTCACCGACTCCGACACGCACCCCGACGGCACGGCGGCGCTGCGCGCGGCGCTCACGGCCGCCGGAATCAGCCTCCACGCGCGCGTGGAGGACGGCCTGCCGGGCGCCGGGCACATCCTGCTCCTGGAGGCGACCGGCGAGGAGACGTACGACATCGTGCGCGACACCGTCGCCGAGCTCGGCCTCGGCCTCGTACGGATGGAACAGCGCCGCCACCACATCGCCGAGGTGTTCCGGCCGGAGACCGCCAAGGCCCCGTCCCTGGAGGCGCAGCCCCGATGAGCACCGAGACCCAGAACCAGAACCCGTCCCAGACCCAGACCCAGATCCACAACATCGGCTACCGCGGCTACGACGGGCCGCGCCTCGGCCGGGCGTACGCGCGCCGCTCGCTCTTCTCGCAGTCGCTGCGCGGCGCGTACGGACTCGGCCGCAGCGCCAAGTCCAAGGTCCTGCCGATGATCCTCTTCGCGGTGATGTGCATCCCGGCGCTGGTCGTCGTCGCCGTGGCCGTCGCCACCAAGATGACGCAACTCCCCATGGAGTACACCCGGTACGCGATCTTCACGCAGGCGCTCATCGGGCTCTATCTGGCCGCCCAGGCGCCCCAGTCCGTCTCCCGCGACCTGCGGTTCAAGACCGTACCGCTGTACTTCTCCCGCCCGATCGAGCGCGTCGACTATGTGCTCGCCAAGTACGGCGCGATGGCGTCGGCGCTGTTCATCCTCACCGCCTCGCCGCTGCTCATCCTCTACATCGGGTCTCTGCTGGCGAAGATGGACTTCGCCGATCAGACCAAGGGCTTCGCACAGGGGTTGGTCTCCGTGGCGCTGCTGTCCCTGCTCTTCGGCGGCATCGGGCTCGTCCTGGCCGCGCTGACCCCGCGCCGCGGCTTCGGCGTCGCCGCCGTCATCGCCGCCCTCACCATCTCGTACGGAGCCGTCTCCACGCTCCAGGCGATCGCCTGGGGCACGGACTCCCTGGACGCCATCCCGTGGCTGGGCCTGTTCTCGCCCATCACCCTCGTCGACGGCGTACAGACCGCCTTCCTCGGTGCCACGTCGTCCTTCCCCGCCGAGGCGGGGCCGGGCGCCGGTGCCGGCGTGGTGTACCTGCTGGTCGTCCTCGCGCTCATCGCTGGTTCGTACGGCGTCCTGATGCGCCGCTACCGAAAGGCCGGGCTGTGACAACGCTCCACATCGACCACGCTTCCCGCTGGTTCGGCAATGTCGTGGCCGTCAACGACGTCAGCATGACCATCGGGCCGGGGGTGACCGGACTGCTCGGCCCGAACGGCGCCGGCAAGTCCACCCTGATCAACATGATGGGCGGCTTCCTCGCCCCCTCCACCGGATCGGTCACCCTCGACGGGGAGCAGATCTGGCGCAACGAGTCCGTCTACCGCCGGATCGGCGTCGTACCGGAGCGGGAGGCGATGTACGACTTCCTCACCGGCCGCGAATTCGTCGTCGCCAACGCCGAGTTGCACGGCCTGGGCGCGGCCGAGGCCCAGAAGGCCCTGGCCACGGTGGAGATGGAGTACGCACAGGACCGCAAGATCGCGACGTACAGCAAGGGCATGCGGCAGCGCGTGAAGATGGCCTCGGCCCTCGTCCACGAGCCGTCGGTGCTGCTGCTGGACGAGCCGTTCAACGGCATGGACCCGCGCCAGCGCATGCAACTCATGGAGCTGCTGCGGCGAATGGGCGCCGAGGGGCGCACGGTCCTGTTCTCCTCGCACATCCTGGAGGAGGTCGAGCAGCTCGCCTCCCACATCGAGGTCATCGTCGCCGGACGGCACGCCGCGAGCGGCGACTTCCGACGCATCCGCCGCCTGATGACGGACCGCCCGCACCGCTACCTGGTCCGCTCCAGCGACGACCGCGCGCTCGCGGCCGCGCTGATCGCCGACCCGTCCACCGCCGGCATCGAGGTGGACACGGCGGAAGGCGCCCTGCACATCCAGGCGGTGGACTTCGGCCGGTTCACGGAACTGCTGCCGAAGGTCGCCCGCGCGCACTCCATCCGGCTGCTGACGGTCTCGCCCTCGGACGAGTCCCTCGAGTCGGTCTTCTCGTACCTCGTCACGGCCTGAAGGGAGCCTCACGACCATGTACGACCCCACTGTCGCCCGGCTCACCTACCGGGCCCTGCTCGGCCGCCGCCGGGCCGCGATCCTCTTCGTGCTGCCCGCGCTGCTGCTGCTCATCGCGGCCGCCGTCCGCACCTTCAACGGCGCCGACGACCAGATCGCCGCCGACGTCCTGGGCGGGTTCGCGCTCGCCACCATGGTGCCGCTGATCGGCGTCATCGCCGGAACCGGCGCGATCGGGCCGGAGATCGACGACGGCTCGATCGTCTACCTGCTCGCCAAGCCGGTGAAGCGGCCCACCATCATCTTCACCAAGCTCATCGTGGCCATCGCCGTGACCATGGTCTTCTCGGCCGTGCCGACGTTCCTCGCCGGGCTGATCCTCAACGGCAACGGCGGGCAGGTGGCGGTCGCGTACACCGTCGCCGCGCTCGTCGCCTCGATCGCGTACAGCGCGCTCTTCCTGCTCCTCGGCACGGTCAGCCGCCACGCGGTGGTCATCGGGCTCGTGTACGCGCTGCTGTGGGAGGCGCTGTTCGGCTCGCTGATCGCCGGGGCGCGCACGCTGAGCGTCCAGCAGTGGGCGCTCGCCGTGGCCGAGGAGGTCAGCGGCGCGGGGCTCATCGCCTCGGACGTCGCCCTGCCGGTGGCGACGGTGCTGCTGGCCGGGGTGACGGTGGCGGCGACGTGGTACGCCGGGCAGAAGCTGCGGACGCTCACCCTGGCCGGGGAGGAGTAGGGCGTACGTCTCAACGGCGGGTGGCCGCTTCTCCCCGGGATTACTGTGGGGCCGAACGACTCGCACGCACTCACAACCTGGGGAGCAAGCCATGTCAGACCGCTTCGACGTCGTCGTACTCGGAGCAGGCCCCGGCGGATACGTCGCCGCCATCCGCGCCGCCCAGCTGGGCAAGCGGGTCGCGGTGGTCGAGGAGAAGTACTGGGGCGGTGTCTGCCTGAACGTCGGCTGCATCCCCACCAAGGCGCTGCTGCGCAACGCCGAGCTGGCGCACCTCTTCACGCACGAGGCGAAGACGTACGGCATCAAGGTGGACGGCGAGGTGTCCTTCGACTACGGCGAGGCGTTCCGGCGCAGCCGCACGGTCGCCGACGGCCGGGTCAAGGGCGTCCACTTCCTGATGAAGAAGAACAAGATCACCGAGTTCGGCGGCCGGGGCACCTTCCTGGACGCGAACACGATGCAGGTCGCGCTGACCGACGGCACCACGACCACGATCTCGTTCGACCACTGCATCATCGCGACCGGCGCCACCCCGCGCCTGCTGCCGGGCACGCGCCGCAGCGAGCGGGTCGTGACGTACGAGGAGCAGATCCTCAGCGACGAGCTGCCGCGCTCGATCGTGATCGCGGGTGCCGGCGCGATCGGCATCGAGTTCGCGTACGTGCTCCACAACTACGGCGTGAAGGTCACCATCGTCGAGTTCCTCGACCGGATCGCGCCGTTGGAGGACAAGGACGTCTCGGCGGAGCTGGCGAAGCAGTACCGCAAGCTCGGCATCGACGTCCTGACCTCCACGCGGGTCGAGTCGATCGACGAGTCGGGCCCGCAGGTACGGGTCACCGTGACCGGCAAGGACGGCAAGCAGCAGGTCCTGGAGGCCGACAAGGTGCTCCAGGCGATCGGCTTCGCTCCGAACGTCGAGGGGTACGGCCTGGAGAACACGGGCGTGCAGCTCACCGAGCGCGGCGCGATCGACGTCGACGGGCGCTCGCGCACGTCGGTGCCGCACATCTACGCGATCGGCGACGTGACGGCGAAGCTGATGCTCGCGCACACCGCCGAGGCGATGGGTGTCGTGGCGGCCGAGACCATCGCGGGCGCGGAGACGATGGAGCTCGACTACCCGATGATCCCGCGCGCCACGTACTGCCAGCCGCAGATCGCCAGCTTCGGCTGGACGGAGGAGCAGGCGCGGGAGAAGGGCTTCGACGTCAAGGTCGCGAAGTTCCCCTTCATGGCGAACGGCAAGGCGCACGGGCTGGGCGACACCACCGGTTTCGTGAAGCTGATCAGCGACGCGAAGTACGGCGAGATCATCGGCGCCCACCTGATCGGGCCGGACGTCACGGAGCTGCTGCCCGAGCTGACGCTGGCGCAGCAGTGGGACCTGACGGTCCACGAGGTGGCGCGCAACGTCCACGCGCACCCGACGCTGGGCGAGGCGGTCAAGGAGGCCGTGCACGGCCTCGCGGGCCACATGATCAACTTCTGACCCCCTAGGGATCCCGCGGCGTCACCGGTGGTTAATCCGGTGGCGCCGCGGCGCGTGCGCGGGGGACATTGGTGGGGCAGGCCACCGAGACCGGGGGCGGCCGCTTCGAGCGCGCGTCCCGCGATGCGGGCCGCGCGGGCCGCCCCCTCCCGGGGTTCCGTTCGCCTCAGGCGCCGGCGCCGGCCAGCAGCGCTTCCAGCGTCACCGCGATGCCGTCCGCCTCGTTCGAGGCGGTGATCTCGTCGGCCACGGCCTTGAGGTCCTCGTGGGCGTTGGCCATGGCGACGCCGTGCGCGGCCCAGGCGAACATCGGGATGTCGTTCGGCATGTCGCCGAACGCGATCGTGTCCGCGGCCTTCACGCCCAGGCGGCGGGCCGCCAGGGAGAGACCGGTCGCCTTGCTGAGGCCCAGGGGGAGGATCTCCACCACGCCGGGGCCCGCCATGACGACGTCGACCAGACCGCCGACCGTCTCGCGGGCGGCGCGGGCGAGGTCGTCGTCGTCGAGCTCCGGGTGCTGGATGTAGACCTTGGTCAGCGGGGCCGACCAGACCTCGGTCGGGTCGTCGTAGGCGACGTACGGCAGCGGGCCCTCCTGGACGCGGTAGCCGGGGCCGACGAGGACCTCGCCGTCGAGGCCGTCACGGCTCGCGGCGAGCGCCAGGGGGCCGACCTCCGCCTCCAGCTTGGAGAGGGCGAGGCCCGCGAGCTGGCGGTCGAGGGTCACGGAGGTCAGCAGGCGGTGCTCGCCGGCGTGGTAGACCTGCGCGCCCTGGCCGCACACCGCGAGACCGTCGTAGCCGAGGTCGTCCAGTATGTGGCGGGTCCACGGCACGGCCCGCCCGGTCACGACGATGTGCGCGGCGCCCGCCGCCGTCACGGCGGCGAGCGCGTCGCGCGTACGGGCCGAGATCGACTCGTCGGAGCGCAGCAGCGTCCCGTCGAGGTCGGTCGCGACGAGTTTGTACGGGAAGCCGTACGGACGGGAGGTCACTTGGCGACCGGCTCCAGGATCTCGCGGCCGCCGAGGTACGGGCGGAGGACCTCCGGCACCCGCACGGAGCCGTCCGCGAGCTGGTGGTTCTCCAGGAGGGCGACGATGGTGCGCGGGACCGCGCACAGCGTGCCGTTCAGGGTCGCCAGCGGCTGGACCTTCTTGCCGTCGCGCATGCGCACGGACAGGCGGCGCGCCTGGAAGCCGTCGCAGTTGGACGCGGACGTCAGCTCGCGGTACTTGCCCTGCGTCGGGATCCACGCCTCGCAGTCGTACTTGCGCGAGGCGGAGGCGCCCAGGTCACCGGTGGCGACGTCGATCACCTGGAACGGCAGCTCCAGCGAGGTCAGCCACTGCTTCTCCCACTCCAGGAGCCGCTTGTGCTCGGCCTCGGCGTCCTCGGGCGCGACGTACGAGAACATCTCGACCTTGTCGAACTGGTGCACGCGGAAGATGCCGCGCGTGTCCTTGCCGTACGTGCCGGCCTCGCGGCGGAAGCACGGCGAGAAGCCGGCGTAGCGCAGCGGCAGCTTGTCGGCGTTGATGATCTCGTCCATGTGGTACGCGGCGAGGGGCACCTCGGACGTACCCACGAGGTAGTAGTCGTCCTTCTCCAGGTGGTACACGTTCTCGGCGGCCTGGCCGAGGAAGCCGGTGCCCTCCATGGCGCGCGGCCGCACCAGCGCCGGCGTCAGCATCGGGGTGAAGCCGGCCGCCGTCGCCTGCGCGATCGCGGCGTTGACGAGGGCGAGCTCCAGCAGGGCGCCGACGCCCGTCAGGTAGTAGAAGCGCGAGCCGGAGACCTTCGCGCCGCGCTCGACGTCGATGGCGCCGAGCGCCTCGCCGAGCTCCAGGTGGTCCTTGGGCGCGAAGCCCTCGGCGCCGAAGTCGCGGATCGTGCCGTGCGTCTCCAGGACGACGAAGTCCTCCTCGCCGCCGACGGGCACGTCGGGGTGGACGAGGTTGCCGAGCCGGAGGAGGAGCCGGCGGGTCTCCTCGTCGGCCTCGTTCTGCTCGGCCTCGGCGGCCTTGACGTCCGTCTTGAGCTGCTCGGCCTTCGACAGGAGCTCGGCGCGCTCCTCGGGGGAGGCCTTGGGGATCAGCTTGCCGAGCGCCCTCTGCTCGGAGCGGAGTTCGTCGAAGCGGACGCCGGACGACCTGCGCCGCTCATCGGCGGAGAGCAGGGCGTCGACGAGGCCGACGTCCTCTCCACGGGCGCGCTGGGAGGCGCGAACACGGTCGGGGTCCTCACGGAGCAGGCGAAGGTCAATCACCCCCCCAGGCTACCGTCGCGTGCTCGTGCCACCCCACCCGATATCGCCGGAATGAAACAACGCGGGGGGTGGGTGACGGGCGATAAAGGCGGATTTCCTTCTCCGGAAGGGGCGATTCCCGGAACGGGTCCGGAGGGCGGAGGCGTCACGCGGCCGTGCGGGGGCGGGTGTTGTCCACAGGGAGGTGTCCGCATGCTGAGTTATCCACAGACTGTGCGGAAGTTCTGTGGACTCAGGAAAAGATCACGGCGAATGCCGCAATCGGACCACAGGATTCCTTGGTCAAACCCCGTTCCAGCACTCATTCGAGTGGGAATTCCACCCCCTAAGGGGGTGATCAAGGGAATGAGGGTGACGAGGGGCGACATGGCACCCCGTGGGGGTACCTGGGGGCACCTACGGCGACTGGGGCGATTTGTCGACGTTGTCGGTGTGTGTCGGCTTGGCTGTGTCGACTTGTCCCCAGGTCGAGAAGCAGCCCTGTGGATAACTTTTGACGGCGTGAGGCGGCGTGAGGCGGCGTGAGGCGATGCGAGGCCGCCCGAGACGGCCCATGCCTCAGGCCCGGCCGTCCAAGCAGCGGGCCAGCCAGTCCGAGGCGGCCGTGAAGTCGTGGTCGGACGTCCCGGGACGCAGGGCGGCCACCTCCTCGGGAGTCATGCCCGCGCGGGGGTACGACCCCAGGAACCGCACCTTCGGGCAGATGCGCTTCAGGCCCATCAGCGCCTCGCCGACCCGCCGGTCCGCGATGTGGCCCTCGGCGTCGATGGCGAAGCAGTAGTTGCCGATGCCGGCGCCGGTCGGGCGCGACTGGATGAGCATCAGGTTCACGCCCCGTACCGCGAACTCCTGGAGCAGCTCCAGCAGCGCGCCCGGGTGGTCGTCGCCCAGCCAGATGACGATCGACGTCTTGTCGGCGCCCGTCGGCGCGGCGGGCCGGCCGGGGCGGCCCACGAGCACGAACCGCGTCTCCGCGTTCTCGGCGTCGTGGATCTCGGTGACCAGGGCTTCCAGCCCGTACGTCGCCGCCGCGAAGGCGCCCGCGAAGGCGGCGTCGTACCGGCCCTCCTGCACCAGCCGCGCCCCGTCCGCGTTGGAGGCGGCCGACTCCCACACCGCCTCCGGCAGATGGGCCCGCAGCCAGTTGCGCACCTGCGGCTGGGCCACCGGGTGCCCGGTCACCGTCTTGACGTCGGACAGCTTCGTGCCGGGTCGCACCAGCAGCGCGAACGCGATCGGCAGCAGCACCTCGCGGTAGATCATCAGCGGCTCGCCCGCCGCGAGCTCGTCGAGGGTCGCGGTCACCCCGCCCTCCACCGAGTTCTCGATTGGTACGAGCGCGGCGGCGGCCTCCCCGTTGCGCACGGCGTCCAGGGCCGCCGGTACGGAGACCATCGGCACGAGCTCCCGGGTGGCGGCTTCCGGGAGCGTACGCAGGGCTGCTTCGGTGAAGGTGCCCTCGGGACCGAGATACGTATAGCGCGTGGCCGACATACCGTCACCATAGTCCGCTCGGCCGAGTGCGCCGCGAGGGTGCTGGAGGACTAGCCCTCCAGCAGCCCCTGCCCCACGTACTCCCCCTCGGCCGGGCCGCCCGGGACCGCGTACAGGCCGCTGGACTCGTGGCGGATGAAGGGCGACAGCGCGTCCCCGCGGTCCAGCTTGCGCTGCACCGGGACGAAGCCGGTCTGCGGATCGGCCTGCCAGGCGATGAACAGCAGCCCGGCGTCCGGTGTCCCGTCCGGGCCGATCCCGTCGTGGAAGGAGAACGGGCGCCGCAGCATCGCCGCGCCGCCGTTCTGCTCGGGCGCGGAGATGCGGGCGTGGGCGTTGTCCGGGATGACCAGCTTGCCGTCCGGCCCGGTCTTGTCGAGGTCGAGTTCGGTGGTCTCGCTCCCGCCCGTCAGCGGGGCTCCATCCGCCTTCCGGCGCCCGATGACCCGCTCCTGCCGGGCCAGGGGCAGCTTCTCCCAGTCGTCCAGCAGCATCCGGATGCGGCGGACGACGGCGTACGAACCGCCCGCCATCCACGGCTGGGGGCCGCCCTCCGGGACGAAGACCCGCTCGTCGAAGTCCGGGTCGGACGGCTTCGGGTTCCCGGTGCCGTCGACCTGGCCCATCAGGTTGCGGGCGGTCATCGGGTGGGCGGTGGCGCCGGGTGAGCGGTTGAAGCCGTTCATCTGCCAGCGCGCCTTCGCGGCCGCGCCCGTCTCCCGCTGGATCACGCGCAGCGCGTGGAAGGCGACGAGCGCGTCGTCGGCGCCTATCTGCACCCACAGGTCGCCGTTCGACCGCTTCGGGTCCAGCCGGTCGGAGGAGAAGGCGGGCAGCGGGTCCAGCTCCGCCGGGCGCCGCGCCGCCAGCCCCGTACGGTCGAAGAAGGACGCGCCGAAGCCGAAGGTGACGGTCAGGGAGCAGGGCCCCGCGTCCAGGGCCACGCCGCTGTCCCCGGCGCCCACCGGCTCGCCCGCCATCAGCAGCTCGGCCGCCGCCGACCAGCGGCGCATCAGCGCGGCCGCCTCCCTGCGCCCCGCGCCCGGTGCCAGGTCGAAGGCGACCAGGTGGCCGCGCGCCTGCAGCGGCTGGACGATGCCCGCCTGGTGCGCGCCCCGGAACGGCACGGCGGTCCGGCCCACCGCCGCGAGCGGCGTGCCCGGCTCGGCGCCCGATGTGGCGGCGTACGCGGCGGCGCCGCCGGCCGCGCCGAGCACCAGCCCGGTCGCGCCGGCCGCCCCGACGGTGCCGAGCAGCCGGCGCCTCGAAAGTTCCAGGTGGTCGTTCACGGTCAGCCGATCTTCACGTTCTTGTCGATGGTCGTCTGGTCGATGTCCGAGGTGCGGACGGTGACCTGGAGCCGCCACTCGCCGGGCATCGGGATCTGTACGCCCTCGGCGCTCCAGTGTCCCGCCGCGATCCGGTCCGGCGTGACGGGCAGCGGGCCGATCTGCTGGGCCTCCAGGGTGAAGGACACCTTCAGCTCGGGTACGTCGAGGGGCCGGCCGTTCGCGCCGTCCACGAAGACGTGCAGGGCGTTCGCACCGGAACGGGCGGGCGTGAGGCTGAGCCGTACGGTGCCCTTTCCGTTGGCGCCGCCCGTGTCGAAGGGCAGCCTCAGATCGACGGGCCGGTTCGGTACGGGGGTGGACGCCGCCGACTGCGTACGGCCCGCCTCCTCCTCCGTACGGCCCGGCTCGGTCGTCGTCAGTACGGTGGTGACGGCGAGCAGGACGACGGCGATGGCCGCCTCGGCGAGGACGGAGCGGCGCAGCCCCGCGCGCCCGGGATCGGCGTCACGCGACCGCTTGGCGCGGGCGGCCGCCACGGCGGCCCGCTGGCGGGCGAGCTGCGCTGCCCGCTCGCCGTCCTCCGGGACGGTGACCGGCTGCTCCTCTTCCTCCTCGGGCAGGGCGGCCGGCGCCTCCGTCAGCCGCTCCGTCCAGCGGCGCGAGGTCCACGCGACCCCGACGAGCACGCCGACCAGCGCGACCTTGACCAGCAGCAGCCGCCCGTACGAGGTGCCGGTCAGCGCCGACCAGGAGCCGACCTGCCGCCACGACTGGTAGATCCCGGTCGCGGCCAGGACCACCACGGACCCGAACGCGATCCGCGAGAACCGCCGTACCGCCTCCCGCTCGATCGACGGGTCGCGGTACAGCGTGACGAGCAGTGCGGCGAGCCCGCCCAGCCAGGCGGCCATCGCCAGCAGGTGCAGGACGTCGACGGGCATCGCGATGCCCGGCTGGAGCCCGGCGGAGGCGTGCTCGGAGAGCGCCCAGGTGCCCGCGATGCCGGCGGCGATCACCGTGCCGCCGATCGCGAGCCCGAAGGTCAGGTCCTTCGTCTCCGCCTCGTCCTCGCGCCGCGTGTACGCGCCGAAGAGCACCGCCACGAAGAGCGCCGCCGCGCCGAGCAGCAGCAGCCGCGAGACGAGCGCCGCGCCCGTCTTGGTCTCCAGGACGGAGCCGAGCGCCGCCAGGTCGAAGGCGTCGCCGAGCGTCCCCGACGCCGTGTACGGCGCGCGCAGCAGCAACAGCGCGAGCGTGGCGGCGGTCAGCGTCACCCAGCCGCGTACGACGAGCCGCTGCAGCGGACGCAGGGACGCGCCGCGCGGCCAGCAGGCCAGGATGAAGGCGGCGCCACCCGCCAGCAGGATGAAACCGGCGTACGAGACATAGCGAGCGATGTCATACAGGATGCCGACGGCGCCGCCGCCCGCCTCCTGCTGCGGCAGCGCGACGCTTGTCTCCGACGGCGCTCCGATGGAGAAGGTGAACGCGCCGGCGATCGGATGGCTGTCGGCGGAGACGGCGCGCCAGGCGACGGTGTACGTGCCGTTCGGCAGTCCGGCGTGCAGGTCGACGCCGTACCTGACGACCGCTCCGGTGCTCAGGTCGCGCAGCTTCTTGGTGTCGGCGCGCTTGCCGCTCGGTTCGAGCACCCGGATCGAGTCGTCGTCCATGGCGACCTGCTCGGAGAAGGTGAGCGTGACGCCCTTGGGCGCGGTGGCGACCACCGCCCCGTCCTTCGGGTCGCTCCCGGTCAGCGCCGCGTGCGCGGACGCGGGCGCCGCGCCGGTGAACAGCGCGCCGAGCAGCACGGCCGCGACGAGCAGCAGCCGGGACAACCCGCGCGGCCGGGACAGGGCGGTGGTGGCTGTCATGGTGGTGTGTCCCCCGGATCCCTAGTGGTGCGCCGGATTGTGGTTGGCCGCTTCCACCGGGAGGTCCACCGTGATCGGGCCGGACCTCTCGAAGTGCAGCTCGACGGCGACCTTGTCGCCCTGCTTCGGCTCCTGCTTGATGTCCATGAACATGAGGTGGTTGCCGCCGCGTTCGAGGCGGAGCTCGCCGTTCGCGGGGATGTCGAAGGACGCCACCCGCTTCATCTTCTGGTCCTTCACCTCATGGATCTGGACGTCGTCGGAGAGCGGGCTGGTGACGGAGGTCAGCTTGTCCGCCCCGGTGCCGCTGTTGCCGATGGTGAGGAAGCCGGCGGCCATGTCGCCGACGGGCTGCGGCATGAAGGCACCGCTGACCTTCAGCTCCGGCTTCTCCTCGACGTATGGGGTGGAGCAGCCGCCGAGGGTGAGGGCCACCGCCAGGGATATGACGGCGGCCACGGCGGTACGGGGCCGGGTCGCGGCGCTTGCGGCGCTCACGGGGTCTCCCCCTTGATGATCTTCGGCAGGTCCTTGGCGTACTCCTGCCACGTGGTGTTCTCGCCGTACAGGACGTAGCCCTGGTCGGTCGTGGGGGAGAAGGCGACGACCTGCGCGCCGTGCATGGAGACGACCGAGCCGTCCTTCTCCTTCTTCGGCGGGTCGATGCCGATGCCGAGCTGGCGCGCGCCCGCCTGGATGGTCGGGAAGTCGCCGGTGAGCCCGGTGAAGGACGGGTCACCGGCGCCGGGCAGCCACTTGGCGAGCTCGGCGACGGTGTCCCGCTCGGGGTCGGTGGTGACGAAGACGACCTGGAGCTTGTCCTGGTCCGCCTTGGGGAGCTTCTTCTTGGCGAGGGCGATGTTGCTCATCGTCATCGGGCACACGTCGGGGCAGTGCGTGTAGCCGAAGTAGATCAGCGTCGGCTTGCCCTTGGTGCGCTCGCGCAGGTCGTACGGCTGCCCCTTGGTGTCCGTGAGGACGAGGTTCGGCTTGGTGAACGGCCGGTCGAGGACGGTCGCGGCCTTCTGCTGCGACTGCCCGCCGGAGACGACGACGGGCCCGTTGGCGGACGGGTCGGACTCGTCGCCTCCGCCGGAGGCGCAGCCGCCGGCGAGGGCGAGCGCCGCCACGCCGGCGACCGCCGCGATGAGCGGGGTGCGCCGGCGAGGACGGGCCTGCACGTCGGACTTCTGGAGGTGCATCAGGTTCTCTCTCGGGAGGTGCGGGCGTGGTGGGCCGCGCCGTCAGGCCGACACGTCGGTACGGCGCCGCCCGGCCAGGACGCCGAAGGCGACACCGGCGGCACCGACCAGGATGCCGACGATGCCCAGGACCCGGGCGGTGGTGTCGGAGGAGCCGGCGGAGTCGGCGTCGGAGGCCTTCGTCTCCGTGCCGTGGCCCTTCGCCTTCTCGTCGTCGGAGGCCTCGGCGGCCGCGCCGCCCCCGTGGTGGTCGTCCGTCGCGGCGGACAGCTTCAGGACGGGCGCGGGGGTCTCCGGCTCGGCGGCGCCTTCCTTCGGCTCCTCGATCCAGCGGACAACCTCGTTGTTGTCGTACGTCTGGAGGGCCTTGAAGACGAGCCGGTCGGTGTTCTCGGGGAGCCGGCCCATCGAGACCGTGAACTGCTGGAACTCGCCGGGCGCGATCTTCGAGCCGGCCGCGGTCCAGGTGATCTTCGTGGCGGCCTCGGTGATCTTCTTGCCGTGCACCTCCAGCGGCGTGGCCAGCTTGGTCTTGGTGACCTCGGCCTTCCAGCCCGGGACGGGCTGCGTCGACACGGAGGCCAGCGGGTACGCGGCGGGGAGGGAGACCTCCAGCTTCACGGTCGAGGCGTTGTCGCGCTCGTTCGGGACCTTGAAGCTGACGGTGGCGTACCCGCCCTTCGCCGCCTCGCCCTGCGGCTGCACGCTGACGTGCGCGAAGGCGGTGCCGGAGAGCAGGACGACGGAGGAGACGGCGACGCCGGCGGCGAGGGCGACACGGGACACGGCGGACCGGGACACGTTCGTACGCGAAACGTTCATGGGGGACACACTCCACATGCGGTGAGAGGTAGGCGGCGTGCGCGCGGGCGCGCACCACGGCCCGCTCCCGTCGAGTGGGCCGTGTCAGGCTGCGAGGACGCAGGTGGATACGGCCGGGGGGCCGCGCCTGATCACCGTGTGGAGAAGTGCTTCCGCCGCGGCGGGCACCGGCCGGTCGCCGTCGGTACGCGGCGGACGCGACCCGCCCGCGGGCAGCGCGGGCAGCCCGGAGACCAGGGCGCGTACGAGGACGAGGGCGGCGCGCAGGCCCCGTACGAGGGCCGCGTCGGCGACCTCGGCGGCGCCGTGCGCGGAGAGCCGGGCGAGCTTCAGCAGCGCGAGGTCACCGCGGCGCAGCAGCCAGCCGGTCACCAGGGCCGCCAGCAGGTGGCCGAGGACCATGGGCAGGCTGGGCCACAGCCCGGCGGCGGGCTCGGCGGCATGGCCGACGTATCCCGCGTGCCCCGTGTGCGCCGCGGCGGCGGTCGCCGGGTCGATGCCGGCCAGGGTGACGATCCGCCGGGCGTCGGCGGGGCTGAGCGAGGAGGCTCCGGCTCCGCACACCAGCTTGGCGGCGGTCCGGATGAGCGCCTCGTCCGCCTGGGCTCCGCCGAGCGCGAGGTGCCGGCCCTGTCCGAGCCCGAAGAGCGTGTGGAGCGCCAGCTGCCCGCCCGCCAGCGAGGCCGCGATCACGGGCAGGGACCGCTGCCGCCCGGCGAAGGGCGCGACGGCGGCGAAGACGCCGGCGAACCCGACGGCCAGCGTCCACCACGGGACGGCCGCGCAGGCGGCGAGCGCGTGCCCCACCCCGGACAGCACGACGCAGACCGCGGCGAACACCGCGGCCCTCAGCAGCCGTGGCGCGGCGGGAAGGGCAGACATGGCCGGGCCATCATCGCACCGCGCCCCGCGCGCCCACACGGCAGGTCCGGAAGATTCCCTTTGCGACATACAACGGCGTACGGGCTACGCACATCCGCCGAATGAGGGTTTGCGCGTCAACGCGGCGCTTACGACCGACAAGTGGGGGCAATACGAATCGATATGTCGAGCCGCAGCCAGGAGGCTGGAGCATGAGCATCTGGTGGTCTCTCCACTTGCGGCGCGAGGCTGCGAGCGTGCCGCTCGCCCGTCGCCTCCTCCTGGGCACCATGGAAACCGCGGGCGTCGATCCGGAGATCTCGTACGACCTGTCGCTCGCGCTCAGCGAAGCCTGCGCGAACGCGGTCGAGCACGGCTGCGGGGACGGCTCCGCCGAGTACCGGGTGACCGCGTATCTGGACGGCGAGAAGTGCCGCATCGAGGTGGCCGACTCGGGCCCGGGCTTCCCCGCGGGTCCCCTGCGCCCGCCCCGCAGGGCGACCCCGGAGGCCGAGCACGGCCGGGGCCTGAGCCTCATCGAGGAGCTGGCGGACCACGTCCACATCGGGAACAGATCGGGACGGGGCGGCGCGGTCGTGAGCTTCGACAAGATCATCAAGTGGAAGCCGGACGCGCCGCTGGTGGCGTCCTGACCTGCCTGGACCGACCGGCCGGCGAACGGCCCCCGGCCGGTCAGGACGCCAGGCTCAGCCCTGGAGCTCCGCCATCCACGCCTCGACCTCGTCCGAGCGGCGCGGCAGCGCGGCGGAGAGGTTCCGGTTGCCGTCCTCCGTGACGAGGATGTCGTCCTCGATCCGGACGCCGATGCCGCGGTACTCCTCCGGCACCGTCAGGTCGTCGGCCTGGAAGTACAGGCCCGGCTCGACGGTCAGGCACATGCCCGGCTCCAGCACGCCGTCGACGTACGTCTCCGTCCGCGCGACCGCGCAGTCGTGGACGTCCATGCCGAGCATGTGGCCGGTGCCGTGCAGGGTCCAGCGGCGCTGGAGGCCCAGCTCCAGGACGCGCTCGACCGGGCCCTCGACCAGGCCCCACTCGACGAGCCGCTCCGCGAGCACGCGCTGCGCCGCGTCGTGGAAGTCGCGGTACTTGGCGCCCGGCTTCACCGCCGCGATGCCGGCCTCCTGGGCCTCGTACACGGCGTCGTAGATCTTCCGCTGGAGGTCGGTGAAGCGGCCGCTGACGGGCAGCGTGCGCGTGACGTCCGCGGTGTAGAAGGTGGTCGTTTCCACACCGGCGTCGAGCAGCAGCAGGTCGCCCGCGCGCACGGGGCCGTCGTTGCGCACCCAGTGCAGCGTGGTGGCGTGCGGGCCGGATGCGCAGATGGAGCCGTAGCCGACGTCGTTGCCCTCGACGCGGGCGCGCAGGAAGAAGGTCCCCTCGATGTACCGCTCGCTGGTCGCCTGCGCCTTGTCCAGGACGCGTACGACGTCCTCGAAGCCGCGTGCGGTCGACGCGCAGGCGCGCTCCAGCTCGCCGATCTCGAAGGCGTCCTTCACCAGGCGAGCCTCGGAGAGGTAGCCGCGCAGCTCCTCGTCGCGCTCGGCGGTGACCTTGTCGGTCAGGGCCGCCTCGATGCCGGCGTCGTGCCCGCGCACGACGCGCACCGGGCCGGTGGCCTCCTTGAGGGCGGCCGCCAGCTCGCGGACGTCCTTGGCGGGGATGCCGAGCCGCCGCTCGGCCTCGGTCAGCGAGTGCCGGCGGCCGACCCACAGCTCGCCCTGGCCGTCCAGCCAGAACTCGCCGTTCTCGCGGTTGGAGCGGGGCAGCAGGTAGAGCGTCGCGTCGTGGCCCCCACCGCGCCTCGGCTCCAGCACGAGCACGCTGTCGTGGGTGTCGTCGCCGGTGAGGTACGCGTACTCGGTCGACGGCCGGAAGGCGTACTCGGTGTCGTTGGACCGCGTCTTCAGGTTGCCCGAGGGGATGACGAGGCGTTCGCCGGGGAAGTGCCGCGAGAGCGCGGCACGCCGCTCGGCGGTCCGGTCGGCCTGGGGGATCGGCTCCAGGTCACGCAGCTCGGTGTCGGCCCAGCCGCTCCGCATGTTCTCGGCGAGCTCGTCGGACACGCCCGGGTACAGTCCGTTCTTCCGCTGCTTGATGGGCTCTTGGGCCTCTTCCGGGGTCTCCGGGGTGAGCTCTTCGGCCACGGTCCGCCTCCTGTTGTACGACGCTGAACTATCCCCATCGTACGGTTGTGCGCAGGCCGCCCCCAGGGCCGTAAGTCACCCGTGCGGATCAGTCGAAACGGGCCGCCAGCAGCACCACGTCCTCCGCCTCCCCGCCCTCCTCGGGCAGCAGCGTCCGCAGCACGTGGTCGGCGATCGCCCCCGGGTCGGCCCGGTCGGCCCTCGGTACGGACGCGGCCGCGGCGTGCAGCCGCGCGAAAGCCCGGTCCATGGACTCGGCTTCGCCGGACTCGCCGGTGCGCCGCAGCAGGCCGTCCGTGTAGAGGAGCACGGTCTCGCCGGGCTCGACGGTGATCTCCACGCTCGGTGCCTCCCAGCAGGCGAGCATGCCCAGCGGCGCGGAGAGCGAGGTCTCGACGTACTCGGTGCGCCGCTCGCCCACGATCAGCGGCGGCGTGTGCCCGGCCCCGGCCAGCAGGAGCTTCCTCAGCGCGGGCTCGGCGTACGCGAACAGCGCGGTGGCGGAGCGGGCCGGCTCGGTCAGCCGCAGCAGCAGCTCCAGGTCGGAGAGGACGGCGACGGGGTCCTCGCCCTCCATCACGGCGTACGCCCGCAGGGAGGCGCGCAGCCGCCCGGTCGCGGCCAGGGCGCTCGGCCCGGTGCCGGAGACGGAGCCGACGGCCAGGCCTAGGCCGCCCTCGGGCAGGGGCAGCGCGTCGTACCACTCGCCGCCGCCGCGGGCGGAGGTGCGGCGCCGGGCGGCGAGCCGGACGCCCGGGACGCGCGGGAGCCGGCTGGGCAGCAGCTCCTCGGTGAGGGTGGCCACGGTGGCGCGGGCGCGTTCCAGTTCGAGGAGGCGGGCGAGGTGCTCGGAGGCGTGCCGGCCGTAGAGGCCGACGAGGTGGCGGGCGCGCTCGGGCGGTTCGGCGGGCTCGTCGTAGAGCCAGACGGCGGCGCCGAGCTTCCCGGCGGCCTGGGTGGCGAGCGGGACGGCGTAGCTGGCGGCGAAGCCGAGGCGGGCGGCGACCTCGCGGTGGCGGGGGTCGAGGTCCTCCTCGCCGAGCAGGTCGGGCACGGCGACCGGGTCCGGCGGCCGCCCGTCGGGCAGGCCCTCCAGGATGCGGCCGTACGAGGTGGCGCTGCGCGGCACGGTTTCGATGGTGCCGAGGTCGGCGTGGGCGAGGCCGAGCCCGACGGTGGTGGCGGGGCCGAGGCCGTCGGCCGGCTCGAGGACGGCCATGCCGCGGCGGGCGCCGACGAGGGCGGCACCGGCGCGGAGCAGTTCGTGCAGGGCGTCGTCGAGGGTGGCGGTGCGGGTGAGCCGCTCGGTGAGCTCGTGGAGGGTGGTGAGGTCGGAGACCCAGCCCGCCAGGCGGTCCTGGATCAGCGCGGCGGGCGCGGGGCCGGGCGGCGGGCCCGTGGCCGCGCCGGGGGCGGTCGGCGGGGGCGGGATGCCCGGCAGGGAGGGCGTCGCAGTGTGCGCGGGGGCGGGGACCGTTGGATCGATTCCAGCCACTTTCGGCACGTGAGGGGCGCTCATGGCAGCCGGCTTTCCGGCTGGTGCGTTTCGCTCAATAGCATCGCAAACCCCCATGTCATTCTGCGCCGCTATCACTGCAACCACATGTACACGCAGAAGTAAGGGGATGTCCAGCATTGTCCCGGCGGGACGCGCGGTGTTCACCGACGTATTTACAAGAGGCCGAACTTGGCTCAAAAATGCCCCCTGTGGGCGGCTTTTGCGGTCGACTGAGCCCGTTCGAAAGGGGCCCTGCCCGGGACCCGAGTCGGGGGACGACGGTCCGGGCCGAGCGTCATTCCGAGCGGGCTGGGTACGTAAACGGTGACGGCCAAGGGCAGTTGGGGCGGGCTCGGAACCTTCGAGGGAAGCCCTGGCGTCCTTACCACCAGAGGCCTCACCCCGTCCCCGAGTGCGGGGCGGAGCCGAACGGGGCGGCGGCGAGCGCCATGAGCGTGCCACCCCTCGCCACGCGCGAAACGGACGACAGCCCACGGGACGACGGCCCGGGGGGATGACAGCCCCCGCTCGGCCCCCAGCGGTGTTGCTTGCCGCAGGCGAAGAGGGGCCGGCGTATGCCACCGGCAGGAGCACCAGGCCGGGTGGCGCGACAACGGCTCGTACGCACGGTGAAGAAACGCTCACGTGCTGTCACGCACGCACGACGCACGACGCACGCACGCACGTGATGATGTGGACCTCGGCGTTCAACGGAAAGGAACGAGCGCTCATGCGCGAGATCCTCGGAAGGCGACGCAGGCTCCGGTTCCGGCGCAAGAGGAGGCCTGCCCACGTGGACGCGGCGCTGCTGTACGCCACCGAATGGCGCTGGCCCGTACTCCCCGGCGTGGGACTCGCGGCGGCCGGCGGACGCGGTGAGCGGCAGCGCGGCCGCGCCTGCGCCTGCCCGGACCCCGAGTGCGTCGTACCCGGCGCACACCCCTTCGACCCGGAGCTCCTCGCGGCCTCCACGGACGCGCGCATGGTGCGCTGGTGGTGGGCGAACCGCCCCGACGCCCCGGTCGTGCTCGCCACCGGGGGCCGCGCGCCGTGCGCGCTGAGCCTGCCCGCGGTCGCGGGGGCGCGCGCCCTGGCGGCGCTGGACGCGATGGGCATCCGGCTCGGCCCGGTGGTGGCGACACCCACGCGGTGGTCGCTGCTGGTCGCCCCGTACACGCTCGAACAGCTCGGTGAGCTGCTCTACGCCAAGGACCGGGTGCCGAGCTCGCTGCGCTTCCACGGGGAGGGCGGCTATCTGCTGCTGCCGCCGTCCGACACCGGGACGGGCCAGGTGCGCTGGGAGCGGGCCCCGCTCGCCGGGTCGGCGACGCCGTGGCTGCCGGACGTCGAGGCGGTGGTGGACGCGCTGGTCGAGGCGAGCACGAGCACGCCCGACGGCGGAAGCCGGCTGCGGTACTGACCCACGGGACCGGATGGCTTCACTCGTACGGGTGCGAGCCGGGCCCAGTTGTACGGGAATCGGGTGCGCGGCCCGCCGGGCGGCCGCCGTCCGTCGATATCGTCGGCGTTCGTCGGCGCACCGTCGAGAAGGGGCCGCCATGAATCTCCGTACGATCGGGATCGGGGCCGTCGTGGTGTTCGCCGCGTCGCTGCCGCTGGCGGCGTCCGCGGGCCCGGCCGGGTCTCCGGACCCCGGCTCCTCCGGCTCCTCCGGCTCATCCGCGCGCGGCGGAGCGGCCGTACGGGGTGCCACCGCGCGGTGCGGCCCCGAGCTGGTCTCGCCGGACGGCGTGGAGGCCCAGACGTGCGTCCTCGCCGAGGGGCGCGAGACGTGGGCGCGGACGTACTACCGCAATGCGACGGGCGGCGAACTGGCGGCGGTGCTGGCGCTGATGGGGCCGGGCGGCCGCACTCTGCAAACGCATTGCGCGGTGCCGGCGGACGATGAGCCGGGCGCGTGCGAGACGCCGAGGGCGCCGCGGCGGGGAATGCCCGGCGAATACGCGGCGGTGGCAGAGTTCGCGGCGAGCGGTGACGCGGAGACGAGTCCGCTGCTGCTGCGATCGGGGAGCGCGGTGGCCAACTCGCCCGCGCGGCCCGCCGGTTGACGCGACCGGCGACGGAGAAGCGGAAGGCTGCATTCCGCAGAAAGTGAAGCGCCCGGTCGCTGGCGACGGGGGATGCACCAGCGACCGGGCTTCCAGCACCGTAACAAGAGATCGGCTGTTCGCAAATTCGATCTCTCTTATTCGGTCAGGTATTTACCCGCGATAGAGGAAATTGTGGCGGAGGTCACCGACCGGTCGGGATGGGGCGGCCGGCCGCCCGCCGTTCAGCTCAGCGTCACCTGGCGGTTGGTGAGACCACCGCGCGCCCGGCGCTCCTCCGGGCTCAGCGGCGCGTCCACCGCGAGCGCCCCCGCCAGCCGCTCGGCGAACTCGGCGGCCGGCTGCTCGCACTCCTTCGCCCCCATCGCGCTCGGCAGGTCCCACACCGGGACCACCAGGCCGTGCGCGCGGAACGAACCCACCAGGCGGGTGTCTTCGCCCAGCGAGGACGTACCGGCGGCGTGCAGCCGGGCGAGCGCGTCGAGGAGCTGCTCCTCGGGGTGCGGCATGACCCAGCGCAGGTGGTTCTTCTCGGGCGTCTCGCACCAGTAGGCCGCGTCCACGCCGGAGAGCCGGACCGTGGGGATGGCGGCGGCGTTGGCCCGCTCCAGGGACGCGGCCACCTCGGGCGACGCGCTCTGCTCGGAGTCCGGCACCCAGAACTCGAAGCCCGTGTGGACGGCCGGCTCGAAGGAAGCGTCCGGATCCAGCAGGTCCTGGAGGCGCGGACCTTCGGCCGAAACCCTCTGTGCGGCGACCGGCGTGCCCGGCTGGGCGGCCAGCGCGCGCTGGAGGGTGTCGGCGAGGTCCCGGCTCAGGTCACCGGAGGAGGTGTCGTTCTGCAGCGCGAGGAGCACCGAGCCGTCGTCGCGGCGCAGCGCCGGCCACGCCATGGGCAGGACGGTCGCGAGCGTCACGGACGGCACGCCCTCCGGCAGCCCGCCCTTGAGGTGCAGCGCGGCGGTCGCGGCCGGGACCAGCTCGCGCAGGGCGACCCAGTCGCACTCGCCGGGCAGTCCCTCGAAGGGCCGCTGGACGAGCTCGGTCACCGCGTGCGCGGCGGCGCGGCCGTGGCAGGCCTTGTAACGGCGCCCGGAACCGCACGGGCAGGGCTCGCGGGCCCCGACGACCGGAATCTCCCCATCGGTCAGCTGAGCCTGTGGCTTCCCGGCCTTGGTCTGGGGTCGCTTCTTGCCCATGGTGTGGCTTCTCCCGTGGTGGCGGTGCGGCAGTGCTGTGTCGGCCGCGAGCCTAGCCGCATGCGGCGGCGGGGAGGCTCAGCGACCGACTCGTCCGCCGACCGCGGCGTCCACAGGGGTACGGGATCAGAGCTACGGGGTCAGAGCTACGGCTCACAGTGGGTCGTACGCCTCGTACGCGTCCAGGAAATCGAAACCGGGTCCGGTCGTCGCGGTGGCCGGCCCGGTGACGCGCGTAGCGAAGTCGTCGCGGCGATGCCCTTCCGTAAGCAGGACCCACACGGTGACCTCGCCGGCTGCGCCGTCGCGTACGCCCCAGTCCTGGGCGAGGGCGCTGATGATGTTCAGCCCGCGGCCGCCGCGCGCGGTGACCGAGGGCGTGGCCGGAACCGGCCGGGTGGGACCACCCCCGTCCGTCACCTCGACCGTCAGCGCACCGCTCGCGTCGACTCGCCAGGCGGCGAGGACGTCACCGTCCCCGACCTCCCGCCGGTCGAGCGGCCTGCCGTGCCGGCAGGAGTTGCTGAGAAGTTCGGATAGGACGAGTACGGCGTCGTCGACGACCGATTCGGACATCCCGCTGCGGCGCAGTTCCCGCCGCATCCGGTGTCGCGCCTCACCCACGCCCGCAGGGCCATGGGGCACGGCCATGCTCGACGACGTGGGCACTTCCTGTGCCACCACCAACGCCACCCCCGAGACCTCCTTCGCCCCACGCCACGTTGTGGATGCCCCAATGGCCTGGACCGGAAACCGGCCAGTCCGGATACGGTGACGCACTCGACACGCGCGCCTACGGCCCGAACGCGCCGGAGCACTCCCCGTAACGGGAGTGGCTGCCGTTACAGCCGGCCCAGCTGGGACAGCACCTGCTTCGGGCGGTTGGTGATGATCGCCTCCACGCCGAGCGCCACGCACAGCTCGACGTCCTGCGGCTCGTCCACCGTCCAGACGTGGACACGGTTCCCGGCGCGGTGGAGCCGCGAGATGTACGCGGGGTTGTTGCGCAGGATCCGGATGGACGGCCCGGCGATCCGCGAACCGGCCGGCAGCCGCCCGTCGCGCACCCGGGGCGACAGGAACTGCATCAGGTACACGGTCGGCAGGGCGGGCGCGGCCGCCGCGACCCGCTGCAGCGAGCGGGCGGAGAAGCTCATGACCCGTACGGGAGAGGTCGTGCCCGGCCGGGGCTGGGTCAGCCCGAAGCGGCGGAGCAGCTCGATCAGCCGCTCCTCGACCTGGCCGGCCCAGCGGGTGGGGTGCTTGGTCTCGATGGCCAGCTCGATGGGGCGGCCGGCGTCGGCGACCAGCTCCAGGAGCCGCTCGAGGGTGAGGACGGAGGTGAACTGGGGGTCGCGCCAGTCCGGGCTCTCCTCCATGTCCTTCCAGGCGCCGAAGTCGAGGGCGGCGAGGTCGGCTAGCTCGAGGGCGGAGACGGCGCCGCGGCCGTTGGAGACCCGGTTGACGCGGCGGTCGTGGACGCAGACGAGGTGGCCGTCGGCGGTGAGCCGCACATCGCACTCGAGGGCGTCCGCACCGTCCTCGATGGCCTTGATGTACGCGGCGAGCGTGTGCTCCGGTGCGTCCTCGGAGGCGCCTCGGTGAGCGACGACCTGGATCGGGGGCTGCTGCCGTGCGTGGGTCACCGCGTCATGGTGCCAGATGGTGCCGGACGCCGGGCGGGTGCCCGATTCGCCCTAAGTAAAGGAGGGGGGCGCAACACACAGGTCCGGCTTACAGTGGCCTGACGGCCTGTGGGAAAAGCTGACTGGAACCCTGGAACCCTTGCCCGAAGACGACGTGGAAACCGAGGAGACCGAGCTGTGAGCACCGAGAACGAGGGCACCGCGTCCACACCTCCCGTGCCGCCGTCCCCGCCCTCCCCGCCTTCCCCGCCTGCCGCGCCTTCCGCGCCTTCCGCGTCCACGCCCTCCGACCCGGCGCCCGCGTCGGCCGCGACGGAGACCACCACCGCCGTGCCCGCCGGGGGCGCCCCCCTGCCCCCGCCGCCGCCCGCCCCGCCCGCCTCGCCCACCACCGGCGGCTGGGGCTCCCTGGTACCGCCGGCCCCCGCCCCGGCAGCGCGGTCGGGCCGGGGCGGCCGGGGCGGCCTGGTCGCGGCCGTGCTGGTGGCGGCCCTGGTGGCGGGCGGTGTCGGCGGAGGCATCGGTTACTGGGCGGCGGAGCGCAACGACAGCTCCGTCACCTCCACCACCGTCGCCGCCGGTGACGCGCCCGCCTTCAAGCGGGACCCGGGCACGGTCGCCGCGGTGGCGAACAAGGCGCTGCCGAGCGTCGTGACCATCGAGGCCAAGTCCGGCGGCTCTGACGGCGAGGGCGGCACGGGCACCGGCTTCGTGTACGACAAGGAAGGCCACATCCTCACCAACAACCACGTGGTCGCCTCGGCGGCGGAGGGCGGCACGGTCTCCGCGACGTTCTCGAACGGCAAGAAGTACGACGCCGAGGTCGTCGGCCGCGCCCAGGGCTACGACGTGGCGGTCCTCAAGCTCAAGAACGCCCCCTCCGGCCTGACCCCGCTCCCCCTCGGCAACTCCGACCAGGTGGCGGTCGGCGACTCGACGATCGCGATTGGCGCGCCCTTCGGCCTGTCCAACACGGTCACGACGGGCATCATCAGCGCCAAGAACCGCCCGGTCGCCTCCGGCGACGGCTCCAGCGGCAAGAACTCGTACATGAGCGCCCTGCAGACCGACGCCTCGATCAACCCGGGCAACTCCGGCGGCCCGCTCCTGGACGCCCGCGGCGCGGTGATCGGCATCAACTCCGCGATCCAGTCCCCGGGCAGCGGCGGCCTCGGCTCCTCCCAGGCGGGCTCGGTCGGCCTCGGCTTCGCGATCCCCGTCAACCAGGCCAAGAACGTCGCCGAACAGCTCATCAAGACCGGCCGCCCGGTCTACCCGGTCATCGGCGCGACCGTGAACATGACGGACGAGGGCGAGGGCGCCACCATCGCCGAACAGGGCGCCGGCGGCACCCCCGCGGTCACTCCGGGCGGCCCGGCGGCGAAGGCGGGCCTGAAGCCGGGCGACGTGATCACCAAGTTCGGCAACCGCGTGATCGACAGCGGCCCCACCCTGATCAGCGAGATCTGGACCCACAAGCCGGGCGACACGATCCCGCTGACGTACCAGCGCGGCGGCAAGGAGACCACGGTCCAGGTCACCCTCGGCGAACGCGAGGGCGACAGCTGACACCTCACCACCCAACCCCCGTCAGCCGGTAGGCTGTAGCCGGCTCCGCAGCCGCTTACCGGCGGCTGGGGCGGAGCATGGTGGGTTGCCCGAGCGGCCTAAGGGAACGGTCTTGAAAACCGTCGTGGCAGCGATGTCACCGTGGGTTCAAATCCCACACCCACCGCCAGCTCAGAGATGTAGCAGGTCAGAGGGCGGGCCCCCACCGAGGGGGCCCGCCCTCTGCGTTCACCCTGTCTCACCCTGGCGCACCCGTATCCCGGCTCTGACCAGTGCGTGTGGGCCAGCTGTGGGCCAGGATTCGGCCCTACTCCTCCGCCCGGAGACCCTGCTCGATCAGGCGGTTGGCGGCTGCCGACCCGCCCTTGAGGATCTTGGCGTAGAAGCGGTAGAGCACCGCCAGACTGTGGCCTGCTCGGTACGCGGCTTCCACGGGGTCCACGCCCGACTTGATCCACAACGAGATGCCGGCATGGCGCAGGGCGTACGGCACCTCAGCGAGCTTCGTCCCCACTTCCGCCGGGGCGAGCACGGCTTCCCGCGCCGCTTCCCAGAGGTCGCAGTACTCCGTCGACGCGACGCGCCCACCCTGTGCGGCGCGGAACAGCCGTCCGTCCGGCGCCACCCCGAATCTCGCGATGTGGGAGCGCACCATCCGCACGAACACAGGAGGGATCGGCACACCCCGGACGGCGTTCCGCGCACGGTGCTTAAGGCCACGCTCATCGTGGGACTTTCCGCTGTCGGTCCATCCCGCACCGACCTCCGGGTGGCTCTCCGACACCAGGACTTCCCCCCACGCGTCCGGCTCGCTCTCCGGAGGAAGGACGAAGTCGGTGTCCCGCAGTGCCGCGGCTTCCCCAGGGCGCGTAGCCGCGTAGTAGATGCTCCCGAAGAAGGTCTCCAGGTGCTCGCCTCGCGGACCCTGCTGCGCGACACCGGCGATCAACTCGCGTGCGAGGCGCGGTCCGGGGACGAACCGGAAGTCCACTTCGTCGGAGGTAGTGGGGGCGGCCCAGTCGACCGCGAGGAAGGGGTGGCGTGTGAGCAGCGCCCGCTCCTCGACGGCGTAGCGGAAGGCGTTGCTCAGCACCATGCGCTTTCGCTTTGCCGTGTTCTCCGCCGCAGGCTTGCCGTTCAGCAGCTTGGAGAGGGCGGCGAGCGCGGCGCGTACGTGCTCGGGCCGCGCGGCTTCCTCCACCTTCATAGAGTGCTCAGCCACCCACGCGAGGGCACGCTGAACGTCGCTGGGCGGCTCCTCGGCGTCGCAGCGCGACACGAGCTCCCCGTCCGGACTTTCCGCCGCGCGGAAGGCCCACTGATACAGGGCGGCGCGCAACACCCTGGCGTCCGGGCGCCTGCTCTTCGCGGTCACCAGGACGGGAGTGACGACCGCGAGCGACTCCGCGATGCTCGCTCGATGCTTCGCCGCCGCTCCCGGCCACTTCATCAGCGCGTACGCCTTCGCGTGTTCGTACCACGTTGGCATGGCGAGCGCGGCGAGTTCCTTCGCCGGTAGCCCGGTCTCCTCGTCGAACTGCTGGCCCTCCCGCAGCGCCGCCATGAGCTGGGATCGGCGACCATCTGCCTGCGGCTTGAGGGCGTAGCTCTTCGAGTGCGGCTGGGAGCCGACGCGCCACCGGAGCTCCCACGGCTTCGGGCGGCCGGCGCGCTGCCGGATGGACCAGATGACAACGTCGTAGGTGAGCATGTCTCTCCAATGAGGGAGGGTGCCCGCCGTGTGGCGGGCACCCTCGGTCTGAGCAGATCAGGCGGCGGTTTCCTCGCAGGCGGCAAGCCACGCGTCCAAGTCGTGCTGCCGGACGCGGAGCTGCCCGTTCGGCAGCTTGATGAGGCGCGGGCCCTGGCCACGGGCCCGCATCCGGTAGAAAGCGGCCCGGCTCATGCCGAGCTCCGTCAGCACTTCGGGGAGCTTGAGCATCTGGGAACGTGCCATCTGGGAGTGACCTCCGAAAGGTGGAGTGACATCGGCTCCGGGCGTCTCGGACGTCGTGTGTGTCCGAGGTGAGGATTTCTGCGTCACTGCGTCATCAGCGTCACTCGGCGCGCTGACCTGCGGGTTTGAGTGACGCAGAGGGTTGCGGGCTGCGTCACTGGTGACGCAGCAGTCCGTCATGGGGTGACGCAGGTGACGCAAGGTGACGCAGAGATTTGAGGTCTGCGTCACCCCTGTTTGTGCAGCTCAGGCACCGTTTTTGGGCTCGTAGTGACGCAGGTGACGCAGCGTCTTCCTACTTAGGAAAAAAGAGGGCCCTGTGCCTGTTGTTGCGCGCCTTCGAGCGTGAGAAAGGGGCCGCAGAGCGGCACGCCTTTTGAGCGGCGGCAAGCCGCCGAAGAGCAAGAGGAGCACCGCGCGCCGCCGGGCGGGGTGCTCCTCTTGCTTGTGCGGAGGCCCGTGCGGCGCGGGGTCTAGAACATCTGCTGCGGCTCGCCCTGCGGGGGCTTGGGCCGGGCCATTTCGATGTAGCGGGCGGTGTTGCTCCGGCCCCAGTCGATGAGGACGCCGCGGGCGGCGAGGACGGGCTGGAGGCGCTTGAGGCGGTCGGAGAGGATTTTGCCGGTGGTGGGCCAGCCCTTGGGCAGGGGCCGGAACTCTCCCTCGCCGGTGTAGAGCTGGGTCAGACCGTGCAGCCACTCGGCGGACGTCATCCGGACCTCGGTGCCGGGCTCGATGTCGGCGGCGCGCTTCAGGACGGTCTGGGCGAGGAGGTCGCCCTCGATGACGTCGTCGTTGAGGTCGTCCAGGCTGGCCCGGTAGGCGTCCAGGGCGCCGAAGTTCTTGGCGGCGTCGAGCTGCGCACACAGGTGGGCGAAGTCGGCCATCCGCAGGTCGGTGGGGATGTCGGCCTGGGTCGCACGGACCTCGACGGCCAGGTCGAGCACGGACCCGAGGATCACGGGCAAGTCGCGTGCGAACTCCGCCCACAGCTCCGCCTCGGTCCGCCGTACGCGGGGGCGTTCCAGGCGGAGGGGGAGGAGGCGCTCGGCAAGGTCCGGGCGGATGACGCCGACGTCGATACCGGTCAGCAGCATGGGGCGGCGGTAGCGGGCGCGGACGACGTCGCCGTCGGTGAACAGGGCCCGCTTGATGTTCTCGGCGCCGGTGACGATGCAGCACATCAGGTCGGACAGGTCCGGGCCGAGGTGGGAGAGGTTGTCCAGACCGGTGACCCATCCGGCCGCGACGGCCGTGATGAGGTTCTCCTCGTCCTTCGGCGCGCGGCGCAGGTCGCCGCTCATGCCTTCGATGATCCGCACGAGCATCTTGCCCGCGGTGGACTTGCCCGCGCCCTGGGGGCCGGTGAGGAACGGGGCGGGGACGGGGGCGTCGGGGCCGAGGCAGCCGATCAGCCACGCGAGGGCCAGGGACTCGGCGCGGGCGTCGGAGAAGTTGCACAGCCGCATCAGCAGGTCGATGCCCTTGCCGTCGGTGTCCTTGACCGGCAGCGGGAGTTCGCCGGTGAGCTGGGTGCGGCGCCAGCAGACCTCGCGCGGGTCGGGGGTGAGGATGTCCCAGCCGGTGGGGTGGATGCGGATGGACTTGCCGTCGTCGCGCCCGAGGTCGAGCCAGGTGGCGCCGTCGAATCCGGGGGCGACGCGGATGTGGACGGGCTGGACGTCCTCGGTGAGCGCGAGTGCTTCGATCAAGTCGAGTGCCTCCTTCAAGGCGGTTCCGTTGAAGACGCCGAGCCCGTCCTTGAACAGGCCGACCATGAGTTCCTGGCGGTGGCTGCCGGTCGTGCCCTGGGAGCGGATCGGGCGGGCGACGGGGTGCCCGTTGCGCTGGGCGTAGACGGTTCCGTCGACGGTGCGGAAGTACCGGAAATGCTGCTGGGCGTAGTCGGTGATGATCTCGCGGGCCGGGTTCTTCTCGTCCTCGGACATCTCACATCCCCAAGGCGGCATGGGCGTTGGACCAGGCCGTCGTGCAGTGCCGCAGGGACTCCCCCTTGGCCTGCGCGGCGGCGAACAGCCGCTCCATGTGCGCCTCGGTCAGGCAGCCACACCGACCGTGGGCCGACAGCACCGCCAGGAACGTCCCGTACACCGTGTTGTGGACCGCGCTGGTGGCGTCGGCGATGCGCTGCTCCGCCATGGCGATACCGCGCTCCAGATACGCGGGCGAGCGATGCGGGCACTTCCCGCCCCCGGCCAGCGCGGGCACCATGGTCGGCATCGGCCGGACGGTGGACGGCTTCTTCTCGACCAAGGCCCGGACGACCGACGGTAGCGCCGCCATGTGTCCGGTGCCGGGACCGACCCAGCGGACGTAGGACATCGTGGACTTGATGTCCACACCCGCTCGCACACCGTTGGCGGACTGCATCGTTCCCCGGTAGATCCAGTGCTCCCCCCGCGTCGTCGCCACGGTCCGGGTGGGCGGCAGAGTGGTGCGGGCCCACGCCATCGCGTCGGCGTCGTCCAAGTCCACCACGGTCACCCCGGCATCCCCAGGGTGGTAGGCGACGGCCCCCGCACGGCGCCAGACGGCCGCCCAGGGGGCGGAGGACAGCACGGCGGGGTCGGTGGTGGCGGCGGCCCATCCGTGGCACGGGCGGGGGCACTGGCACGGTCCGGGGGTCTTCATGTTCGGCCGGCCGCCGCAGCGGTTGTCGCGGCAGTTGGAGCAGTTTCCGAACGGGCGCTTGTCGGCGCTCAGCGGCAGTACCGGCAGGCCGCTGGCGGCGAGGGTGAGCGCGCTGTCTCGCCGGACCGGGGTGGCATGGGTCATGCTGGGTGTCTCCAGTTCTCTGAGTGGTGCTGGACGAGGGCGGCCCCGGGTCTTGGCGGATTCAGGGGGCCGCCCTTGGCGTTGTTAGAAGGGCGGTTCGTTGCTGTGGCCGGTGGCCCACGGGTCGACGTGCGGCTGGTGGCGGCGCGGGAGTCGCGGCAGGGGTAGGAGGAGCCAGGAGCGGTTCTCATCCCAGCAGGGGCACGGGTCCCACTCCGTCCCGGCGTACTCGCCGGTCTCGTAGTCGCCGTAGTCCCGGTTGTGTCCTCCCTCGCCGCCGCAGTCGCGGCAGTCGGGGCGGGGCGTGTCGGTGAGGGTCAGGGCCTTGCGGGGCCAGTTCGTGACGCGCAGGCGCAGGCGCAGCATGGTTCTCCTTCAGGCCGCGTCGCGGGTGCGCGAGGGCAGGAGCGGGCGGTTGATGTGCCGGTGGGTGACGTGCACGTGGTGGCCGCGGGTGTGCAGCGCGATGGCGAGGAGTTCGGCGACGACGACGGAGCGGTGCCGGCCGCCGTAGCAGTGGACGTGCACGTCGATCTGCTGCTCGCCGCCGGTGGCGCGGTGCTCGATGTCGGCGAGGGCGGAGTCGAGCAGGTCGTGAGCCCCGGGCGTGGTGAGGACGTAGGCGGCCACGTCGGGGTGCAGTCCGGTGAGTGTGGCGCGCACGGCGGGGTCGTCGGGCGGGTTGTGCAGGGTGGTGGTGTCGACGACGACCGGGTCGGGGGCGGTGGGGCTGTCGTGGTGTCCGGTGCCGTAGGAGGTGATCCGGATGGTGGCCATGGTGGCTGCTCCTCAGCGGTTGTTGATGGTGCCGCCTGCGCGGCCGAACAGGCCGGTGGCGGTGATGTTCTGGGTGATGTGCGTCGTCCCGCCCGTGCCGGTGCCGCTGCTGCCGACGGTGCGGCGGGCGGTGCGGATGAGGACGGGGACGGCGATGACAGCGGCGACGACGAGGGCGGCGGCGGACCACAGGGCGTGGCTCATGGCGATGAGTCCCGGGGCGGCGTAGGAGAGTCCGATGCCGGCGGCGGCGATCCCGCCGCCGACGGTGGGGGCGAGCAGTGCGGTGGTCTTGGCCCACGCGGGGATCGGCTGCGCGGGCGTAACCGGAATCTGCGGCGGAGGCGCCGTGTGGGTGTAGGCGAGGGTCCGCACGCCGTTGGGGAGGGTGACCCAGTCGACCCCGGGCGGGATCTCCGCCGGGAGGATCACCGGCCGGTTGGCGGTGGCCGGCGGCTGGGTCCACGGGTGCGGGGTGGTGATCTCGTACGCGGTCGGCTCGTGCACAAGGTGCCCCTTTCAGCGCTTCGGGCAGCACCCCGCTGGTGGGGTGCTGCCCGGTGGCCTGCTTGTCGTGTCGCTTGTCGTCTGGCTTGTCGTGCGGCTTGTCGCTTGTCTTGTCTTGTCGCTTGTCGCCTTGCAGGTCACAAGCCGTTTCCGGCCCTCGGCGAAGCACCTGACGACCTCCTTGGCGGGTGTGCACGACAGGCGACAAGTAGCGTGCGGCGCAGCAATGACCTCGTTACGCTTCGCTCGTCAACGGCAGTGCTGCCGTTGTCTGGTGGGGGGGTTGAGAAGTGAAGTCCAGTCCGCGTGTTCGGTTGGTGGGGAACGTCGTTGCGGCTGCCCTTTGGGTGGTGGCTGGCTACGTGATGGCGACGGAGGACCCTGTTGTCGACAGCAGCTGGTTCTTGTGGGTTGTCGGACTTGGCGTGGCGATCGGGTTCCTGAGCGCGTTGCGGGGGGTGTACCTGGCGCACCAGGAGCAGGCATCTGCGCGATGACGCCTAGCTGGGGGCGTGGCGGTGGTGGACGTAGCGGGTCTTGGTGCCGGTCCCGATCCGTACCGCGGTGCCGTCGTCGGCCCACTCCTTGAGCCACCCGACGACGGTCTGTCGGCTGGTGCCGTGCCGCTCGGCGAGCGCGCGGGCGATCGCCGATGCGCCGGTCCCGTCGGATCCGGCGGCGAGCAGCACGGCGAGCGCGGCCTGACGGGCCTCGCTGTCGGTCTGCTCGATCCGGAACGCGGACAGGTTCAGCCCGGGACGTTCCTCGCGCCCCTCCCGCTCGTCGGGGTTGGGCTCGGTGGTGGTGCCGAACTCGGCGTCGATCTGTGCCATGAACCGGGCGGCGAGGGCGTCCTCGTCGCTCACCGGCGCGGCCGGTGCGGGGGCATCGCGCAGGGCGGACAGGTTCAGGCCCCCCGGTCGGGCGGACCGGTCCTCGGCGGCCGGGACGGTGGGCTGCTCGGCGGCGGGGGTGCCGTCGCGCATCCATGCGGTGCGGGTGGTGTCCCAGCGGCGGGCGTAGTCGGGGCCGGCCGCCTTTGCGGACGGCTCGTCGAGCCGGGGGTGCAGCGTGCTGGTGGCGCGGACGATGTCGGCGATCTGGTTGGGCTTGATGCGCCACGACTTGAACAGGCCCGGCGCCGTTTCGGGGGTGCCGATGAACCCGGCGCCCTTGTAGGGGGCCTGCTCCGGCTTCAGTCCCTGGGAGCTCTGGAAGATCTTGGCGAGGTCCATGCCCTCGACCTCGCCGCCGGTCAGGCACACGCGGGCCTTGGCCTCACGGCGGATCATCAGGTTGCCGAGCACGGAGCCGGTGGCGCCGAGCGCGGTCAGGACGGTGCGGATGCCCATGGCGCGCATGAGCCGGATGACCTCCAGGATCTTCGCGGCGAGCTTGCGCATCTTCGGGTCGTTGCTGGCCAGGATCTCCGCGCCCTCGTCGATCAGGATCATGATCTGCGGAATCTGCGCGGAGATGGGAAGCAGGTCGGTGTTCGCCTTCGCCATGAGCTCCTGATACGCGACCTTGCGGTGCTTCCCGACCTTGAGCGCGGTGTCCAGCATCAGCTCGGCCTCTTCCGGGGTGGAGGCGAGCCAGTCGATCCCGGGGCGGGTCTCGCCGTGCGGGTTGCCCTCACCGTCGAACGCGGGGCGGATCCAGGGCAGGCCGGCCGATCCGGCGTTGAGGTCGATGACCCAGCTCAGGATGTCCGTGGCGCGGGAGAATCCGGCGAGGACGTCATGGACCATGTTGGTCTTGCCGGACCCCGTAGGGCCCACGATGAGCGCGCACTGCTCGCGCAGGTAGACCGGGACTTCCCGCCCATCCGAGCGCACCCCCCACGGCAGGCCCGTGTGAATCGACAGGGGCCCGTAGTCGGTCGGGTAGGGGATCTCACCGGCGAGCACGTTCACGGTGGACACGTCGATGAGGACGCGGCCCTGGTGGATGCCGGGGGTGGCGGCCACGGTGCAGCCGTGCGGCAGGCGGGCGTCGGCCGACAGGCGGGCGGATTCCTTGGCGATTTGGTTGTAGGTGGTCCCGCCAGGAAGCTCGGCGTCGATGGTGAAGCCGGTGCCGGTGGGCCACTTCTCGATCGCCAGGACCGTGAGGGTGACGCCGCAGACCCGCTGGACGCGGTCGACCCACTCGGCAGCGAGGGTGCGGCGCTCCGCCTGGAGTTCGGCGGCGACCTGCCGGTCGGCCAGCGCGATGAGCTCCAGCTCGCGGGCGTCCTCGTAGAGGCTGGTGGAGCGGGCGGCGGTCCCGATGCCGACGCCGAGGACGGCGAGCGAGCCGAGCGCGGTCCACGTGAGGGGGCCGGTGGTCATGGCCCAGGTGGTCCATCCGGCGCCGAGCAGCCACGAGGACGCTCGGAGGGTGAGGGTGCGGGCGGAGAGGCGTTCGCGGAGGGTGGAGATGGTGTGGCCGATGGCGCCGGCGGTGCCGACGGCGAGGGCCCAGGCGGGCGGCATGCCGGTGGCGGCGCCGGTGGTCGCGAGGGCGAGGGCGCCGGTGGTGGCGGACAGGGCGCCGGTCACGGGTCCGTGACCGGCGCTCCAGTCCCACACCGGCCCCGTGGTGGTGGGGTTGTCGGTGGTGGTGGCCATGATCAGACGTTCCAGCCCTTCTCGGCCTGAATGCCGTTGCGGGGGTCTTCGTGGCGGGCGATGTCGTGGTCGTGGACCTGCCGGAACAGCGGCCCTACCTGCTCGGAGGAGTCGACGGCGCGCATCAGGGCGCCGTAGATCTCGTCGAACGCGGCGGCGATGTCCTTCTCCAGAGGGAACTCGCTGTCGGACCGCTCGGCCAGGATCTTGAACGTCTCCGCGACGTGGTTCAGGGCGTTGGGCAGGTTGTCGACCATGGACAGGATCTCCATGGCCGTCTCGGGCTCGTAGGTGCGGGCCGCGTTCTCCATCTCGGCGGCGGCCTCTTCGAACTTGAATCCGGACACGTTCACGACCTCCACAGGAGACGACGGGGTGGCAGGGGTGAGGAACGAGGGACGCTCGGCGGTGTCGCCGATGGGCTGCTGCTCGTCGGCGAGGTCGGCGTCGATCGCGGCCTCGGCGGCGGCCTGCCGCTCGCGGATCGCCGCGTCACGGGCGGCCTGTTGCTCCTCGGCGGTGCGCATCAGCCGCCGGTACAGGCGCCGGCCGGGGTGCTGCAACGCCTTGATGCCGAGCTTGCGCCCGAGCGGTGTGGTGAGCAGTCCGAGCGCACCGACCGGGGCCGCGGCGAGGGCGGCGAGCAGGCGGCGGCCCTGCTTGCGGGCAGCGGACTTCCACAACGCCCGCCGGGCATCCTTGCGGACGGCCTTCTTCGCCGCCCTGGCCTGCTTCGCGGTCAGGGCGGTGCGGATCTTCTGGCGGGCCCCGTCGACCGCACGCGCGGCCGACCGATCCCGCGCCGTACGCGCCCGCTGCACCGCAGCGTCCCGACCGGCCCGGACCTTCCCGCCCAGCCACGAACGGCCGTTGCTGGTACGGCGGTTGGCCGATGCGCCGGCGGAACGGCCACCCCCCGCGGTGGGGAGAGAGGAGCGGGGCGAGGGGGTGTTGCGGCGGGTGTCGGCGACCGCCCGGCGGTTGTGCACACCCTGTGCCCGCCGCTCCGCTCGCGGCGTCGACCCCGAACCGGGGGCGGTACGGGCCGACTGCCGCAGGGCCTTGACCTGACCGATCCGGCTCTTCGGCTGCGTCCGCGCGGTCGAAGGGGACGTTCCGGCGGAGCCGGTACGGGCCTTGGGCGTCCGGGACGAGCCTGAGCCGCCCTTGGCCCCGGCCGCACGGTGGCCGCCAGAGCTGCGGGAGCCGGTCGTGGTCTGCCGGGACGGACGCGGGGTCGGGACCTTCTTCGCACCGGCTCGGCTGGTGGTCTTGGCGGTGCGGTTGCGTACGCCGCGGCGGGCCAAGGCGGCGCCGCCGACGAGGGCGGCACCGGCCAGCGCCACGGCGGCACCGGGCGGACCGGCCACAAGCGCGGCGGCAGCGACCCCGCTCACGGTGGTGTTCACACCGGTGGTCGCCAGCGGCACCACGGGCCAGCCGCCCGGGGTGTGCTCCACCTTCGGAGCGTCCTTCACCAGCTGCTCGGCGACCGGCGACGGGGGCGGAGAGATGGGCGGGGCCGGCGGCGGGGCAGTGGTGCCCACTACCGGCTCCGTGCTGATGTCCGTCATCCTTGCTACCTCCCTTAGGGGAGATCAGGGGCCCGACCAAAGCTGTGGAAGGTTGATGGTCGGGCCCTGCCAGATGTGCAGGTCAGAGAGTGTTCGGCTCCAGGCAGAAGAAGACGACCGTCCCGCTCTGCAGCGACGGATAGGCGCGGATCGCGTGCTGGCGGATGGCCTCGTAGGCGTCGAACCGGGACGCCCCGGAGGGCGGCGTGTACGTGCCGCTGACGGTGCCCTCTCCCCGCCCGTCGGACAGGGTCATCACGTACATGTAGGAGCCCTGCGGCTGGCCGTATGCCATGGGATTCCTCCAGTTCAGGCAGCGAGCTGGGTGGGGGCGTCCGCGCACGGGACGCACATGCCGAGCGAGACCGGGATGCGGTAGCCCGCGTCCCGGCCGCACTCCGGGCACACCCGACGGGCGGCGTTCGCCCGCGCAAGGGCGGCCCGCCGGGCAGCGGTCATGGGCCGGACCGGTTTGGCCAGGTCGACCCGGTACAGGTAGGCGACGAGCGGCCCCCGCCGGCGGCGGGGCCGCTCCACCTGGGCGGCGACGTCCTGACCCCCCGGGCGCAGCCCTCGCGCGCGGAGCTGCCGGAACGTCGCCAACCCGTCCGGGGCGCACCGCCACCGGTAGATCGGGATCACTGAGCAGCCCCTTCCAGAGCACGGGTCGGGGTGTTGTCGCGGAGTTCCTGGTAGCGGGTGGAGACCCAGCCGACGGACCAGCCGCACAGCTCCGCGGCCTGCCGCACCGGCAGCCCGGCGTGGAACGCGGCGGTCACGGTCTGGCGGGCGCGATCTTCGGGGAACTTCTCGGTCGCGGGGCCGGCGGCGAGGAGAGCGGCGCGTTCACGCTCGGCCCGGGCCTCGCGCTCGCGCTGTTCACGCAGGGCGGCTTCCTCGCGTTCGCGGCGCTGCCGCTCGCGCTCCTGGGCGGCCTGCCGTTCACGGGCGAGACGCTGCTGTTCACGGTCGCGCTCAGCTTGTTCACGGGCCCGCTGCTGTTGTTCACGCTCACGCTCGGCGCGTTCACGGGCCTCTCGCTCCGCCCGCTCGGCGGCCTCGGCCCGCTCCCGCTCCTCGCGCCGTGCCCGCTCCTCCCGCTCGACCTGTTCACGGAGCAGGGCGGCTTCGTGCTCGCGCTGTTCACGGGCCATCCGGGCCTCGAACTCCCACTGCTCGCGCATCCGCTTCTCGGCGGCTTCCGCCCGCTCGGCGGCGGCCCGCTCCCGCTCCTGCCGCTCGGATCGTTCACGGTCTTTCAGGGCGGTGAGCGCGTTCGTGATGGCGCGGCGGTAGGCGAGACCGGTCTCTGCCGTGACGATGAGCAGGAGCGGCGCCACGGCGTGCACTGCGACTCCGACCAGGTCTTTCTTCAGGGCGGAGTCCGCCACGTTCAGGGCGAGCGTCATGCCGCCGGTCATCCACCGCAGCGCGATGGGCCACCGACCGCCGTGCCCGCCGAGCCGGGCCAGGACCGAATCGAGGCGGACCACGATCACGACCGCCGCGTCCACCACCAGGGGCAAGATCGGCGCTGTCCAGTCCCAGCCGTCTGCCGTGTGGTCCCGCATGAGCGGTGTCACGGTGAGGACCGAGTAGAGCATCGCGCCGCCCACGATCAGCCACGTGCCGACCGACAGGGCCCGCTCTGCTGAACGGATCTGAACGTCGTTCACGCGGGCACCTCCACCCGTGAACGCGTCTCCTCCACGGCGGGGACAGTGCCGAAACCGGTCAGGTGCAGCTCGGCACCGGCGTAGTCGACGTGAACACCCAGGACGCAGGTCCGGCCATCGCCGTGAACGTGGTGGGCCACGTTCAGCGGCTCGATGCCCAGCGCCTCCCGCCACGCCTCGAAGGCGCCGAGGTCGTTGTGGAACGACAGCTCCAGCCGCTCCGGGTAGACGGTGGAGAGGGATACGCACGGCGCCGGCAGGTGCGGGTAGTCGACGCTCAGCAGACGCAGCGCGAGCAGGGGGGCGCCCATGTCGCCGAGGATCGTGGCGTTCATGCCGCCCCGCCCGTCGTCTCCGTGGCGCGGTTGGTCAGGTTCCGGCGCTCGGCCAGGACCCGGTTGCGGGCCCGGCGGATGCGCCGCTCGTCCAGCACCGTGGCCGGACGGTCGAGCAGGTCGATCTCCACGTCGAGCAGGTCGATCTCCGCCTCGATCAGCGGCATCTCCAGCTCGATCACGTCCAGCTCCGCCGCCGACGGCTCACCGTCGAACGCCAGGGCCTCGGACGTGGCCGGGAGTGTGATGATGGACCGCATTGGGTCGGCTCCTTCCAGAGAGGAACGGCCCGAACGAGGTCCCGGAGTAGCCGCTCCGGGACCTCTCGCCGTTTGGAACCATCCGGCTCCCCTCGGCCCCGCCCGTACGGCACCCCGCGAAGGGACCGGACGGGCGGGGGAGGCAACCGGCCGCAGCCGACGGCTGCGGAGGAGTTGAGCGCGCGGACCTTCGCCGCGCCAGCCGCCTTATCGGAGGAGGCGGCGACCTCGTCACGCTGTTGAGTTCTCAAGCACCAGTCGCTTCCTTCGAGCCGTTTCACGGGCCCTCCGGGCGTCGGGGGCAGGCCAAAGAAGACCCTCCCTGCACCCACTGTCCTAGGACTGCGGGTGCTTGAGAAGACAATGGCGCACAGTCCCAGGACTGTTAACAGTCCTGGGACTGTGTTTGACTGGACTCATCGAGAGGAGTTGCGCGTGGCACCCAAGTGGCGCGAGTTGGCAGACAAGCTGGCTGAGCAGATCAGGAGCGGCCAGTACGCCCCTGGCCAGCAGCTTCCGCACATCCGAGACCTGGTGGAGGCCGGTGAGGGCTCGAAGTCCACGGTCCATGCGGCGTACAAGGCTCTGGAGGCAGAAGGCCTCGTGACCTCATCGCGTGGTCACGGCACCGTCGTACGACAGAAAGCCCCGCTGAAGCGGCTGGGGATCGCTCGTTACGACAAGGCCAAATGGCGTGATGGCGATGAAGTAGCGTTCATCGCCGACCGCGTCGCGTCAGGCCGGTCGTACCGCCGTAACGAGCAGACGCAGACGGTCAGCCGCGTGCCTGCGCCGCCGCTCGTCGCAGCAGCGCACGGCTTGCCCGAAGGCGCTGACGTGTACGCGAGGGCTCGTCTCGTGAAAGAGGGAGACCAGCCGACGCACACCCTCACCAGCTACTACCGACCCGAACACGTCGAGGGAACCCGCCTGGTGGACCCGACTCCGGGACCGGCCGGCCGGGGTGGCGGCTTCCGGGTGCTCTACGACGCCGGATACGAGATCGACCGCATGCGCGAGGAGCTGTTCGCGAGAGCCGCCACCTCGGAGGAAGCGGCGCTTCTCCAGCTGGCGCCCGGCGAGTGGGTGGTAGAGCTGCACCGCACCACCTACACCGCCGACGGGACCGTGGTTGAGTTCGCCATCGGCATCCACGCCGCGACTCGGTTCGCGTGGGCGTACGACTTCAAGGTGCCCGATTCAGCGAAAGACCAGGAGGGGCAGTGACCTCGGCACAGAACTGGTCCGATGCCCAACGGCTGTGGGACTTCCAGCAGATGCACCACGAGCCGCGCCCGTGCTCAGTCGGCATCGGTCTCGGCAGCCACGACCTTGGGGTCGCGGACACCGCGGTCGACCTGTACCGGCGCGGCATGATGCCGCTCATCGTGTTCACGGGTGCCACGAGCCGCACGACCCGCGATCGCATGCCGCGCGGCGAGGCCGAGCACTACCGGGAGCGCGCCCTGGAACTGGGCGTCCCGGCCGAGGCCGTGCTCGTGGAGCCGAACGCTCGCAACACCGGCGAGAACATCCGGTTCTCCCGTTCCCTGCTCGAAGAGCGCGGGCTGGACGTGTCTTCGGTGCTGTTGGTCAGTAAGCCGTACGAGGAACGCCGGGCATACGCCACCGCTCGCAAGCTGTGGCCGGAGGTGGAGGTCGTGAGCGCGTCCACGCAGATGACGCTGCACGAGTACGTGGAGGCCATCCAAGACGCCCGCCTTGTGATCGACATGCTCGTTGGCGCCCACCAACGGCTTCTGGTCTACCCGGACCAGGGGTTCACGATCCGGCAAGAGGTCCCCGAGGCCGTGACGGCGGCGTATGAGCGCCTCTGCGCGGCTGGGTTCACCAGTCGCCTTGTCGGTGGCCAAGCGGAAGCTTCCTGAGGCGCTCCCTGGACGGCCGCGGGCCATGTGCGGGCAGCGAAGACGCCAGGCATAGCGCTCCTGAGGACCGCCCGTTGTCCGAGGCGGTGGAACTTTCCCTACTTCATCAAGGCCCGCGCACGGCGCGGGAGCGCGCCGCCTCGGCGGCGCGGCCACTGTCTTCGCCCGGCCTGGCCGCGCCAGGCGGCGCGCCGCGTGCTGCGGGCGAAGGGCGGAAACCCGCTGTGGCTGGGGCGGTCGGCTCCACGGCTTTAGGCAGCCACCATGGGGCGAGCCTCGAAGATCAAGGCCCCAACGTCGTGCTTTACCGGACAGGTCCACAGACTGCCCGACGCGCCGGAAGCTTACGGGGCTACGATCTCTCGCCCCATGGCAGCTCCCGCCCAAAGCCGCTCCACCGACCTGGGAGGTTATGCATACGAGCGGCTACGTTGCTGCCGAATCGGTGTCACCAGATCTTTCATCATCGGATTCAAGTGAGTTAATAAGGCGGAGGATTTCTCTTTCTGACATCCCTGTTGCGTCAATATGAATATTGCGATCCTTGCCCTTGATTGAGATCGAGACTGTCCTGTTTCGATTCTCTCTAATCTTCCGTAGAGCGACGATAACAGACGCAAAAGCGGCGGCAGCGGTAACTCCGCTCAGGGAAATTGCAAGGGTCTCGAAGATCACTTTTGCCTCAACTCCGCACGGATAATGCTCATGCCGCTGGCCAGGAAGCTGACGATGAACATGGTTGTCGACCATGTCGCGATGAATTCCTGATCAACTTTAGACTTCTCATCAGCGAGTGCCGTTAGGTACCCGAACCAGAGGGTGGTGAAGATGGCTAGCGCAGTGTTCAGGCATGCCAGGGCTGTCGTGAGCCACTCTTTGGCCGCCCCTTTGGCCCAGAGATCCCCAGCGGCTGCGGCGGCCATCCCAGTCGTAATGATCAGAAGCTCGCCCTTCCCTGCCACCTCCGCGTAAGTTACTGCCTCTCCTTTTGTACTCTTGAAAACGAAGGCTGCACAGAGCGGGAGGAGTGAAAGAACGACAGAGAATGAGAACCAGAGCATTGCCCTGATGATGGCCCTTTCCCAAGGGGGTGTGGTTAACTCATGCTCCGCTTGGGTCGCAACTAGTGTCGTATCGCTGGATCTGGCGTCTTCCGTGCTGGAAGTTTGCGCAGCCTCGGCTGCCGTATGGGCGTCTGTCATGTTCTTCCAGGATCATGGAGAGGGCCCGTTGAGCAGGCTCACGGAGCGCCCCTTCTTCGCGTGCGAGCTTTCACGGTCTCCACGCAACAGCGACGGGGCTGCCCATGTCCGTATCTGCCGAGCCGCCTGTCTGTCCGCACAACATCACCAGAGCCAACCGGTCCCCAATTGAGACTAATCGGGCTTAACTCGTTCGCCGCTCACAGCGTCAAGGAACACATCGGGCTCCTGGGCATCGGACTTCACGCCGACCATCCAGACCGGTCGCCAATGACTTCCGATCTTCTGTGCCAGCAGCACGGTGGCTTCGGCCTCTGCACCGGTCTCTTTCTCTGCCAGTCGCATGGCGTCTTCCTGGCTGATTTCGGTTGCAGGCAGCACGGGGTCGGGCACGGGCTTAGAGGCGAACCCCATCATGCGTCCGCTTGAGGTAATGGTGATGTCCAGCCGCATCGGCATCATCACGGCGTTCTTGTATCGCCGGTACGTCAGCACGTATACCTTGGCATTACCTTCGCCGACCCCCTCAATGGTCTCGCGACTGCTGGCCACGCTGTCGGGGAACCACTTCTGAGCAAATCTCTTGCCGATCGCGCGAACCTGGTTCTCTGACAGTTCGCCATCCTCCACCTTCTCATCGGTGGTCCATGCTCGTTCCAGTGTCCGGTCAGGCCACCAGCCGGTCACCTCTCCGCGGTTGGTGGTCATGGTGATCCGCGTCCGGCTGCCGCTCTTGTCCATAACCGTCGTCGTCGCCTTCGTGCCCACGCCGAATACGTCTGTGATGGCTCCTGTCATCCATTCGTCTGACCCGTCCAGGGACTGCATATACGTATCCCGCCGGTTCTCTGTGGCGACAACATCAACGGGGTGGACTGACGAGTGGAAAAGTCCTGCTAGGGCTGCCGTGCCGACTACGGCGAGGCAACCAGCCCAGCACACATCCCTCAGGAGGCCTTCAATTCGCTTCTCGTGGAGCCACAGCCACACTGCTCCGGCACAGGCCCCAAGTAGCGCTCCCGACGCGTTGGCAGCGATATCCGTGAAGCTGCACGATCGCCCCAGAGCGCCAGTCGCCTGGATGAGTTCCACTGTCCCGCTACACAGCATCGAGGCGGCAGCGACTGTGACGGGACGGTGGAAGACAAGTACTGCCAGCAGTGATGTCGGAATGAACAAGGCGATATTGAGCAGTGCGCTGGAGGAGGTGAGCATATGAGCCGGCGAGCCCATGTCGCACATGTTGTCCATGGCCGAGCCTGCGTTACCAGGCAGAAGGGTGACTGCTAGGACGCCGGAAAGAGAAGCGGCAAACAGGCTGGGGATGACTACCGGCCGTTGCCGGGCCTTGGCTATGAGCGCTGTGGGCACGGCGAACAGGGTTGCCATTATGAAGAAGGATGGCAAGAGGCCCGAAACGGCCCGAATTGACGCTTCGATCATCAGGGTCGGCCTTACGATGCAAGACCGGGGGCGCATGGCACACGCGCCCCCGACCGAGTGGGTGCAGGATTAGCAGAAGGTCACGGTGGGGGTGGTGTACTTCCCCGAGGAAGCGATCAGGTAGCCGGTCGCCTTGCAGTCCGGAGCGTACTTCGCCTTGGACAGTCCACCCCAAGACTTTGACTTGGTCTGACCCGCCGATATCGACATCGCGTCAGTCTTGAAGATTGCCTCCGAGGTCCAGAGAGCCAGCTGGATGCTGGTCGTGCTGCCACCCGTCTTCTTGTACTGGGTGACGGAGTAGAAGAGGCTGCCGTTTCCGCTCACGGTGGCGCCATCCTGTGCTTCGAAGTAGAGCGTGCCGTTGGACAGGCTGGTGCTCGTCGAGGCGGCGAAGGCCGTGTTGCCGACAAGAACAAGCGTTGCGGTCATTGCTGCTGTGGCTATGGCGCGTATGTACATGATGGTGTGCCCTTCTCTTCGCTGCGTCCCCCCTAGGTCAAACCCCCTAGTCCTCGGCAGCGAGTAGGGACGTTATGTGGTCGCCTCGTCCGCCACTGAGATTTACGCACAGAGTGTGGCGGAAAATGATCTAGAGAAGCCAGCCTACTCAGGACGAACAGGGCGGCGGGTGTGTCCCTCGGTGACACACCACACTCCAGCCAGTACTTCACGGAGCCTCTAGCCACCCTCAGGTGAGACGGACCCGCGAGGCCCGGCACGCCGCAACACCGACGCAGTGACCAACCGCATCTGAACACCCCCAGCTCAGGGCCGACGTCCAAACGCATCAAGCTGCCGCTGGGCATACATACGAGCGACATGCCTTCTGTCTACAAACTGGGTTGGCGTGAAAACGCCTAAGACGGCGTCTCACGTGGTGGTCTCGCCCGCTGCAGGGCCGTGGACGCTCAGGGCGGGGCCGGTCTGGCAGGCTGGCCAGCTGAGCCGGCCGTTCACCATGGCCGGGAGAGACGTGGGCATCTCGTCGGTACCCAGGCGGACTCCAGGGCTGCGAGCGTGGCTCCCCGGTCAGTCCAGACGAGGATCTCGCCGACGTAGGCGCCGGACGGGTCATGGACGTGACCGTCTACGGGCACGAGCGCTTCCGGCAGTGCTGCATGCTCGCAAGGTTCCCGGACCTGTAGGTCGGCGCTTACGGAATCGGACCCCCAGACGGCGATCACCTCTGTGCGGTCCAACTGGTACACCCGCGCCGGACTGCACCCTCACCGGTCGGGTCCGAGCTGGGGGAGGCCATGCGCTTTCGTGGGAAGTCGATCCGCAGGAAGATCGTGGCGTTGCTGCTCGTGCCGCTCGTCTCCCTCCCCTTCGACGTCGGCTACATCGTCGAAAAAGTCGGCTACCTCGGCTCACCGGAGTTTCCCGCCTGGACCGCATCCGGGGTGTGGTGTCGGCTGCACCGCGTGGTCCGGTCTGCTGGTGCGAGAGCAGTCCAGCGATGGCTCTGACGGTATCGGTCATGTGCTCGCGGCGGCCGTGGGTGGCGAGCAAGGGTCCGCCAGTCAGGTGGGTGATGCCGTGCTCGACGCAGATGCGGCGCGAGGAGTGGTCCTTCATCGGCCATCTCGGTGCGAGAGGCAGACCGGGATCGACGGCTCCGAGTTCCGGGTACGCTGCCCAGCCGCGGGGCGCAAGGGCCGGGGGAAGCTCATTTTCGGCAAGAGCAAGTAGAAGGCTGTCCCGTCGTTCGCTGACCGCTGTTCTGCCGAGGCAGTCGGGTAGGCAACCCTGATGTCGGAGCGCCGTTCCTCCACCCTCAGGAGGTGGGGTCCGCCGCGCCCCTACAACTTGAGGCGGAGCCCGGTTCGGGACCTGCGGGCGATCCTGCGGGGTAGTACCCGAACCTAGCGTGGACCCATGACCGCGACCGCCGGCCCCGTCTGCACCGGAGCCTCCACCGCCGCCACCGGATACCCGTCGTTCTCCTCGTACGTACGGGCCCGGGGCCCCGTGCTGCTGCGCACCGCGCGGTCGCTGACCGCGAACCCGAACGACGCCGAGGACCTGCTGCAGACCGCGCTCACCAAGACGTACGTCGCGTGGGAGCGCATCGAGGACCATCGCGCCCTCGACGGCTACGTGCGCCGCGCCCTCATCAACACCCGTACGTCGCAGTGGCGCAAGCGCAGGGTCGAGGAGTTCGCCTGCGACGAGCTGCCGGAGCCGCACGGGCTGCCCGAGCCCGACCCGGCCGAGCAGCAGGCGCTGCGCGACGCGATGTGGCGGGCGGTGGTGAGGCTGCCCGACCGCCAGCGGGCGATGGTGGTGCTCCGGTACTACGAGGACCTCAGCGAGGCGCAGACTGCCGAGGTGCTCGGGGTGTCGGTCGGCACCGTCAAGAGTGCCGTCTCGCGGGCGCTGGGCAAGCTCCGCGAGGACCCGGAGCTGTCGCCCGTACGGTGAGCCCCGCCGGATCTTCTACCGCCGAGTAGCTCCCGGGTAGTGACATACCGCGTGGTATGTGCGCAGAATCTGCACACCCTTAACGCCACGTTGCGCCCAACGGGAGGACGCCGTGCTGAGCACCATGCAGGACGTACCGCTGACGGTGACCCGCATCCTGCACCACGGGATGACGATCCACGGAGCGTCGCAGATCACCACCTGGACCGGCGATCCCGCCGCGCCGCACCGCCGCAGCTTCGCGGAGGCCGGTGCGCGCGCCGCCCGGCTGGCGGGCGCCCTGCGGGACGAGCTCGGCGTCACGGGCGACGAGCGCATTGCCACTCTGATGTGGAACAACTCCGAGCACATCGAGGCATACCTGGCGATTCCCTCCATGGGAGCCGTCCTCCACACCCTCAACCTGCGGCTGCCCGCCGAGCAACTGGTCTGGATCGTCAACCACGCCGAAGACCGCGTCGTCATCGTCAACGGCAGCCTGCTCCCGCTCCTCGCCCCGCTGCTCCCGCACCTCCCCACGGTCGAGCACGTCGTCGTCGCCGGCCCCGGCGACCGCTCCCTCCTCGACGGCGCGGCGCCCCGGGTCCACGACTACGAGGAGCTGCTCGCGGACCGCCCCGACACCTTCGACTGGCCCGAGCTGGACGAGCGGGCCGCCGCCGTCATGTGCTACACCTCCGGCACCACCGGCGACCCCAAGGGCGTCGTGTACTCCCACCGCTCCGTCTACCTGCACTCCATGCAGGTCAACATGACGGAGTCCATGGGCCTCACCAACAAGGACACGACTCTGGTCGTAGTGCCCCAATTCCACGTAAATGCGTGGGGTTTGCCCCATGCGACCTTCATGACCGGCGTCAACATGCTGATGCCCGACCGCTTCCTCCAGCCCGCCCCGCTCGCCGAGATGATCGAGCGCGAGAAGCCCACGCACGCCGCCGCCGTCCCCACCATCTGGCAGGGCCTGCTCGCCGAGGTCACCGCCCGCCCCCGCGACCTCTCCTCCATGGCCCGCGTGACCATCGGCGGCGCCGCCTGCCCGCCCGCCCTCATGGAGGCGTACGACAAGCTCGGCGTACGCCTCTGCCAGAACTGGGGCATGACGGAGACCTCGCCCCTCGGCACCACGGCGAACCCGCCGGCCGGCCTCTCCGCCGAGGAGGAGTGGCCGTACCGCGTCACCCAGGGCCGCTTCCCGGCCGGCGTCGAGGCCCGGCTCGTCGGCCCCGGCGGCGACATCCTGCCCTGGGACGGCACGTCGGCGGGGGAGCTGGAGGTACGCGGGCCCTGGATCGCGGGCGCGTACTACGGCGGCCCGTCCGGCGAACCGCTCCGCCCGGAGGACAAGTTCAGCGCGGACGGCTGGCTGAAGACCGGTGACGTCGGGGTCATCAGCCCGGAGGGCTTCCTCACGCTCACCGACCGCGCCAAGGACGTCATCAAGTCGGGCGGCGAGTGGATCTCGTCGGTCGAGCTGGAGAACGCCCTCATGGCCCACCCGGAGATCGCCGAGGCGGCCGTCGTCGCCGTACCGGACGAGAAGTGGGGCGAGCGCCCGCTGGCGACGGTGGTCCTGAAGGACGGCGCGAGCGCGGACTACGCGGCGCTGCGCGCCTTCCTCGCCGACGAGATGGCGATCGCCAAGTGGCAGCTGCCGGAGCGGTGGGCGACGGTCCCGGCGGTCCCGAAGACGAGTGTCGGGAAGTTCGACAAGAAGGTCATCCGCCGCCAGTACGCGGCCGGGGAGCTGGACGTCACCGAGCTCTGACCGGGCCCTGACGGGGTGCCCCGCGCAGGGGCACCCCGACTAGTTCGTACCGATCTTCGCCAGCAGGTCCACGATCCGCGACTGCACCTCGGGGCTCGTCGAGCGCTCCGCGAGGAACAGCACCGTCTCGCCGGAGGCCAGCTTCGGCAGCTCGGCCTCGTCCAGACCGGCCGAGGTGTAGACGACCAGCGGGGTGCGGTTCAGCTGCCCGTTCGCGCGCAGCCAGTCGATGATCCCGGCACGCCGGCGACGTACCTGCATCAGGTCCATTACCACCAGGTTCGGCCGCATCTGCGCGGCGAGCGTGACCGCGTCGGTGTCGGCGTCCGCCCGGGCCACCTGCATCCCGCGCCGTTCCAGCGCCGCCGTCAGCGCGAGCGCGATCTCCTCGTGCTGCTCGATCAGCAGGACGCGCGACGGATGCTGTTCGCTGTCGCGCGGAGCAAGGGCCTTGAGCAGTACGGCCGGATCGGCGCCGTACGCCGCCTCCCGCGTCGCCTGCCCGAGCCCTGCGGCGAGCAGCACTGGCACCTCGGCCGCCACCGCCGCCTGGCGCAGCGACTGCAGGGCCGTGCGCGTGATCGGCCCGGTCAGCGGGTCCACGAACAGCGCCGCCGGGAACGCGGCGATCTGCGCGTCGACCTCCTCGCGCGAGTGCACGATCACCGGCCGGTAGCCGCGCTCGCTCAGCGCCTCCTGCGTGGAGACGTCCGGCGCGGGCCAGACCAGCAGCCGACGCGGGTTGTCCAGCGGTTCGGGCGGCAACTCGTCGTCGACGGGCTGCGGGACGGGCTGGTTGGCCACCTCGACCGCGCCACCAGGGCCGTCGAGCGGCTCGGGGCCCTCGTCCGCGTTCGCGTCGGGCGCTCCTATCTCGTAGGCGCGGCCCTCGGCGGGCGGGGACAGCAACGGCTGCGGCTGGGCCTGCGGCTGCGGCTGCGGGGGTACGGGGCGTTCGCCCTCCGGGGGCGGCGTCGCCAGCTTGCGGCGGCGCCCGGACGGAGTGGCGGGGGTGGCGGGGGTGGCGGCGGGCTGGGCGTTGGCCTGCGGCGGGGCGATCTGCTGCGCGAACGGCACGCCCTGCCCGAGCGTGCGCACGCTGAACGCGCGCCCCTGCGTCGAGCTGCCGCTGTCCTCACCGGCAGCACCGGCAGCACCGGCAGCACCGGCAGCACCGGCAGGGCCGGAAGCACCGGTCGGTGCCTCCGGCGGCAGCGGTACGGAACCGGTGCCGGTGCCGGTCCCAGTGCCGGCCCCCGTCCCCGTTCCCGTCCCGGAGGCCGTCTCCGGCACCGCGCGGCGCCGACCCGACGGCGCGGGCGCCGGGGGCTGCACCGGGTGCGGCTGCGGCGGCGTGTGGTCGGCGTCCGGTGCGGTCCGTACGGGCGCGGCGGCGTCGACGTCGGCGGCGTCGCGCACCGCGTCGTGGCGGCCTTCGTCGTGGGCGCGGCGGTCCGCCTGGGCGGGCGGCAGCGCGAACGCCGTGCGCGCGCCCTCGGGCGGCGTCGCCGGACGCTCCTGCGCGGTGCCGAGCGCCCGCCGGGCACGGCGCCCGGTCGGAGCGGCCTGCGGGGCCTGCGGGTGCTGAGCGGGCTGGGCGCCGCCGGGCGCGGGCAGGGCCGCGAGCCCCGCCGCCGGGACCGGCGCCGCCTCCACGGGCACGCCCTGCGGCGGCACGGTCTGCCCGCGCGCCGCGCGTCCCTGGGCGCTCTCGGCGGCCGTCATGACCGCGCCCTCGGCCGGGGCCTCGGCCTCCGCCGGGCTCGGCTTCCCGCGCCGGCGCCCGGTCGGCTGCCCGGCCACCGGATCCTCGGCGTGCACCGGACTCTCGAGGAACGCGTCCGTCGAAGCGCGCCGAGCCCGCCGCCGCCCGCCGCCGGAGGTACCGCCCCCGGAGGTGTCACCGGACTGCTGAGCCGGCAGGACGGGCGCGGGCGCGAGCGCGGGCGCCGGACCGGCCGGCGCGGTCTCGGCCCCGGCCCCGGCCCCGGCCTCAGCCTCCGCCGTAGCCTCGGCTTCGGCGGGTTCGGCCTCCGCAGGGCCCGCCTCCGCGGGTTCGGGCCGCGCGATCGCCAGCGCCGACGACGTCGGCTTCACCGCCCCGGCTCCGGCCCCCAGCGGCACCTCCAGCACGTAGGCGTGGCCGCTCATCCCCGGCACGTCGTGCGTCTGGAGCACACCGCCGTGCGCCCGTACGATCCCGCGCACGATCGGCTCGTGGACCGGGTCGCCCCCGGCGTACGGCCCGCGCACCTCGATGCGTACGACATCACCGCGCTGGGCGGCGGCCACGACGATCGTCGAGTCGACGTACCCCCCGCCCGCGCCCGGGGCGACGCGGGCCTTGCCGGTGGAGTCGACCCCGGCCACGTCCGCGATCAGGTGCGCGAGCGCCGTGGAGATGCGGACGCCGTCGACCTCGGCCTCGATGGGCGGCGCGTGCACGGCGAACTGCACGCGCCCGGGGCCGATCAGCTCCACCGCGCCCTCGACACCGGCCGCGACGACCGCGTCGAGCAGCGCCTTGTCCTTGCGCAGCTCCTCGTCGCCGACGTCCAGCCGCTGGTAGCCCAGCACGTTGTCGACCAGGGTCGTCATCCGGGCGTACCCGGCGGCCAGGTGGTGCAGGATCTGGTTGGCTTCCGGCCACAGCTGCCCGGCCGGATCGGCGGCGAGCGTGCCCAGCTCGGTGCGCAGCTCCTCCAGCGGCCCGCGCAGCGACTCGCCGAGCACGGCGGCCAGCTGGGCGTGGCGGGCGGCCAGCGCCGCGTACCGCTCCTCGCGCCGCTCGACCTCGACGGAGAGCCGCTCGCTGAGATTGGCCATTTCGGTGGCGTGCTTCTCGGTCAGCTCGGTGACCTCGGCCGTGTGCTGCTCGACGAGCTCCTCGTACGGCCGCCGGTCGGTGAAGGTCATCACCGCGCCGACGAGCTGGTCCCCGTCCCGCACCGGCGCCGTCGTCAGGTCCACTGGCACCGGCGAACCGTCCTTCGCCCACACCACCTGGCCGCGCACCCGGTGCTTGCGCCCGGAGCGGAGCGTGTCGGCGAGCGGCGACTCGTCGTACGGGAACGGCTCGCCGTCCGCGCGCGAGTGCAGCATCAGCGGGTGCAGCTCCTTGCCGCCCAGGTCGCTGGCGCGCCAGCCGAGGATCTGCGCGGCGGCCGGGTTGACGAGCACGATCCGCCCGTCGGTGTCCGTGCCGACGACGCCCTCGGAAGCGGCGCGCAGGATCATCTCGGTCTGGCGCTGCGAACGGGCCAGCTCGGCCTCGGTGTCGACGGTCCCGGACAGGTCGCGGACGACGAGCATGAGCAGCTCGTCGCCCGTGTACGGCCGCGGGTTCGCGCCGTACGAGTCGTACGCCTCGCGTCCGTCCTCGAGGTTCGCGCTGGTGACCTCGACCGGGAACTCGCTCCCGTCCGTACGCCGCGCGATCATGCGGGCGGGCTTGGTCCGTCCGCGCGCGTCGGCGGCCTCGGGACGGCGCATGGAGCCGGGGATGAGCCGGGAGTCGAAGGCGGGCAGCAGATCCAGCAACCCGCGCCCCACCAGCGCGGTCCCCGGGGTCTCGAACATCTCCAGGGCGATGGTGTTGGCGTTGACGACCGTGCCGTTCGCGTTGACGAGCACGAGCCCGTCCGGCAGCGCGTCGAGTATGGCTGCGAGGCGAGCAGCGCCTCGGGATGGCCTGCTGCTCACGACGACGCTTCCTCCCACTGACCTACTGCCACCCCCCGGGCCGGGGCCTGTCACTGGAGGGAGTCTAAAGGCAGGCGCGACGGGCGCGGCGGAGGTTCTGTGCGGGTTCCGGCCAGGACCGGCACGATTGTCGCCCCTATATCGGCCTTATGCGCCGTCGCCCTTATGCGCCGGGCTTCGGCAGTACGGGCTCGAGGGCGTCCCACCGCTGGATCTCGCAGCCGTCGGTCCGCTGGAAGTGGGCGTCGACCTTCTGGCCGTGCCAGGTCCCGGTGATGTGCGCGGTCGCGTCACCGCCGTGCTGCATGGTGCACAGCTGGTTCTTGCCGACGGGGGCGAACGGGTCCTTGCCCTCCTGCGACAGCTCCTCCAGCCGGTCGCAGGAGCCCTGCACCTTGGGGTGGGTGCCGCTGGCGGTGCGCGCCCCGCACTCCAGCTCGAAGGTGCCGTCCAGCGCGGCGTTCCCGGAGTCGGCCACGGTGACGGTGAGCTTGTCGGTCGCCGCCGCGAGCAGCGGCACCGTCGGCAGCTCGGGGACCAGGGGCCCGGTCGTACCGGCCAGCGCGGCGGGCGCGGCGGCGCCGAGGGCGGCGAGGGACGCGGCGGTGGTGAGGACGAGACGGCGCAGCATACGAACTCCAGGGGTACGGAACCACGAGACCGTCGGGACGCCCGGCCCACGGCACCCGGAGGTCCGGAAGCCCTGGCATCCCTCACGTCACTAACGCTCCACCACACCGCGCGTTGCGCAACCCGTAAGCCTTTGCTCTGCGCCCTGCGCGCCTAGTACCGTGGGGAGCGATTGGTGACACCCCCCTGGGCTGTGTCATCATCTGCACGCACGCACCACTCGCGCTCGCGCGGGTGTGCAGCTATGGAGGCGTCGCCTAGTCCGGTCTATGGCGCCGCACTGCTAATGCGGTTTGGGCCTTAAAGCCCATCGAGGGTTCAAATCCCTCCGCCTCCGCCAGCTCCACCCGAAGCCCCGGCCCCACGGCCGGGGCTTCGGCCGTTCCCGGGGCTTGATCACCGCGCGGCGACCGGCGCGCGACCGGTTCACCCGATCGCCTGCCGGCCGGCTCACCCGATCGCCTCCGGCCGGGTGGCCGCGGGGAGTGCCCGCGCGGCCCTCTTCTGCCGCGATCCGGGGCGCCCGGACCCCTGATCTGCGACCCCGTGGATCTTGGGGCGGGGTGATTTGCCCAGGTCAGAGGCGGTTTGGACAATGGATTTCGCGTCACGGCGCAGGTCATGTAATGTTGTTCCCGCAACGCCGACCGGGAAGAAAAACCCGGGAAGCACAAGCACTCGTAGCTTAACGGATAGAGCATCTGACTACGGATCAGAAGGTTGCAGGTTCGAATCCTGCCGAGTGCACAGCAGGCAAGAGGCCCCGGAGAGATCCGGGGCCTCTTGCGTTGTCGGGGTGTACAGCAGCGAAGTACAGCAACCGGGTGTCAGCCGGTCCCGCCCATCGCTTCGGACAGTTTCCCGAGCGCATCGCGCACGTCGGCGTCGCTCGCCTCCGTGTACGCCTCCATGGTCATCGCGAGCTGCGAGTGCCGGAGGATCCGCTGCGCGCGCTGCGCCGACGCTCGCCCCTCCTGGCGGGATGGACCCAAGGGCATGAGTGGAGCCCCAACGGCCCGCGGGTCCATATGTCACCGACATGGCTCCGGCGGGGGCGCTCCGTCTCCGGGGGAGCGGCCCGTACGCGGGTGCCGGCTGGTGGGCCACGGGGTCGCGCGGCTTCATGCCCAGCCACCGAACGCCCCTCTTAAGATCAAAGTCATGACGAGCCCCTTGGCACCCGACGATCACATCGGCAATCTAGAGGGCTTTAGCGCGTTTCTGGCCCGACTTCGCGCCGACCATGCAGCTAACGGCCAGCAGTGGGAACGCGACGCTGGACAGCTTCCTGGAAGCTTTGGAGGCGTGGGTCAAGGACTCTCCGGGGTGGTACCGGGACTTCGGGCACGAGATGTCTAGCGAAAGTGACCACTGGACGTTCTTTGCCCGTGCCCTGACCGCCGCCCGGATCTACGAATAGCTTTCCTCCGCCGATCCTGCTAGAGCTACGGATCGGAAGATTGCAGTCGAATCCTGCCGAATGGACACAGGCGAGAGGCACCCGGAGAGATCCTGGACCTCTTGTGTTGTTGGGCGTACAGCAGCGAAGTGCAGCAACCGCGCGTCAGCCAGTCGCACCGATCACTTCGGCCAGTTGCCCGAGCGCATGACGTACGTCGGCGTCGCTTGCCTCCGCGTACACCCCCATGGCGATCGCGAGCTGCGAGTGCCGCAGGATGCGCTGCGCCACCTTCGGGCGGACGCCGAGGACGACGAGCGGCGCGCCGGCTGGCCTGCCGGACTCTCCGGGCCGCGACCGGCCTCGACAGGCCGACGATGCCCTCGCAGGCCACAACGGGTTCGGCCTATATCGCCCAGGCTTCGAAAATGCCCCACTTCCGGCCGATGAAGAGCGCTGCCGAAGCAGGAACCAGCAAGCACATGCCGATGCCGCCGAGCACATATGGCGCCACTCGCATCACTTTCGGGAAGTGGCCATTGGGTCGAGGCTTGCGCGCAGTAGCGAAGCGCCGGATGAACAGAGCGGCACTCAACATGAGCAGGAATGAGCCGGCAATCTGCAGCGCCATCAAACCGCATGCAACAAGGAAAAGCAGCAAGTACGAGAGCAGTACTCCCACGACTACCCTCACTTACTCGGATTTCGGTATGAATCAGAATCCGGTCGGTCGGCTTTCCTTGCTGTCGGCTGCAACCGCGCGCAAGGCGGACAGTAGGATCAGGGCCTGGAGCGCGTCAACCCGTGCAGCTGACGCGTGCCCGATGCGGGGCATCTGGCGTTGTGCGGGGCCAAACGTGCTACCGCCACCAATCACCCACGCCCGCGAGAGCTCGGCCCAAGTAGTCCTTCAGTCCTCCGGCCGCCCATACACGGCTGTCGGTTTCGTGGTCCCAGACGAATATGTCCGGGCGCTCGGGCGTCAGGACGAAGGCGAACTGGTCGCCGCCGCCGTTGTCGCCGAAGAAGAGCAGTGGATCGAAGGGCATGTAGAGGTCCGGGAAAGCGTCCGGGGACCAGAAGAGCAGGTTCTGCTCCACGATCCGGTCCAGGGGCCAGACGACGTCCGTTCCGTGTGGACCGGTGATCCCGTCCGTTTCGCTCAGCAGCGCGATCAGCCGCGGTGGCAGGCTCCGCCCCAGGCGCCGCTCCGCCTCGGCCAGGGCCGGCGGCTCGACGGGTGGCCGGAACCGGGCGTCGGGCAGGGATGCGGCAGCGGCTTCCTTCCACATGGGGCGCAGCCTAAGGGAGGGGTGTGACAGCTCCGGCGGTTAGGTTGGCCGGCATGCGAAGTGATCAGCTGCCCTCCCAGGTCCTGCGTGTCGCCGCCGCGCAGGCGTGCCCCGTCGCCGGGGATGTCGAGGCGAATGCCGCGGTCGTCGCGGACATGGTGCGGGAGGCCGCCGGGAGCGGGGCGCGGGTGGTGGTGTTTCCGGAGAAGTTTCTGACCGGGTACGAGCCCGGGCTGATCGCCGCCGAGCCGGAGCGGTGCGCCGTGCAGGGGGAGGACGGGCGGCTGGAGCCGGTGCGGGAGGCCTGTCGGGACGCTGGGGTCGTGGGGGTGGTGGGGGCCGCCGTGTACGAGGCGGGGGAGCTGTACGTGTCGGCGCTCGTCCTGGACGACCAGGGGCGGCTCGCCGGGCGGTACGACAAGCAGACGCTGTTCGCCGGGGAGCGGGAGGTGTACCGGCAGGGGGCGGCCGGGTGCACGGTCGAGGTGGACGGGTGGCGGCTCGGGATCGGGGTCTGTTACGACTCCGGGTTCCCGGAGCACGCCAGGGCCGCCGCGCTCGACGGATGTCACGCGTACGTCGTGGGGGCGCTGTTCGGGGTCGGGAACGGGTACCACGAGTCGCGCATGTGGTTTCCGGCCAGGGCGTTCGACAACACCATGTACACGGTGCTCGCCAACCACGTGGGAGTGACGGGCGGCTGGCACACCTGCGGCGGCAGCGGAGTGTGGGGGCCCGACGGGCGGCTGGTGGCCGAGGCCGGGCCCGAGAAGCGGGAGATCGTCGTGGCGGACCTCGATCCGGAGATGCTGCGCGAGGCGCGGGAGGCGCGCCCCGTGCTGCGGGACCTGCACGACACCGGGTCGGCGCCGCGCCTGCGGTACCGGGGGTGACCAGGGCCGTCGGGCTGCGGTGGCAGGAGCGCCGGCCCGTGCTGGTGTGGGAGCGGGGGCGGGTCAGTCCGCTGTCGTACGGGCGCGAGATCGGTTTCCGGGCCGTCGGGGAGCGGCGGTGCGTGGGGGCGCGCGGGCGGCCGTGCGTCGTGGGGGCCGTCGTGGCCGGGCGCAGTACCGGGGGCCGCTGCGCCGAATGCGCGCGCCTGGACCGGGCGCACTCCGTGGCGGCGGACACCGCGGTGGAGGACCCGAGGACGTACCGCGTGTACCTCGCCTGGTTCGGGCCCGGCATGGTCAAGGTCGGCATCACCGCGGAGGAGCGGGGCGACGCGCGGCTGCTGGAGCAGGGGGCCGTGGCGTACACCTGGCTCGGGCGCGGGCCGTTGATGGCGGCGCGGCGGACCGAGGAGGTGCTCGGTACGGCGCTGGGGGTGCCCGACCGCATCCCGTACGCCGCCAAGCGCGCCGCGCGCGTACGGCTGCCGGACGCGGCCGACCGGGCGGCGGAGGTGGTGGCGCTGTACCGGCGGGCCGCGGGGGTGCCCGGCTGGGGCGAGACGCTGGAACGGGCGGCCGAGCCGCGGGTCGTCGACCACGCGGAGGTGTTCAACCTGGGTCGGGTGGACGCCGTGGACGGCGTCGTCAGCGAGCTCGTCGCCGGAGGGAGCGTGCGCGGGGCCGTCGTCGCCGTAGCGGGGCCGGACCTGCATCTCCTCACGGGCGACGGGCGCCGCGTGGTGCTCGACACCCGGCTGATCAGTGGGTGGGACCTCGTGCCGGGCGACGGCGAGGACGACGTCACGATGCCCGTCGTACGGACGCCGCGAGGGGAGCAGGGCGGGCTGTTCTGAGGACGTACCGCTCAGGAGCTTTCTCAGGGAAATCACAGGGACGGGCAAGGTTCCTCTCAGGCGTGGTCGCGATCGTGGACTCATGCCTACCGAGACCGGACTTAGGGTCCTCGTCGTCGACGACGAGGCATCGCTCACCGAGCTGCTGTCCACCGCCCTGCGGTACGAGGGGTGGGAAGTGCGCTGTGCCGGGGACGGCGTCGGGGCGGTACGGGCCGCCCGGGAGTTCCGGCCCGACGCCGTCGTGCTGGACGTGACGCTGTCCGACAGGGAAGGGAGCGAAGGGAGGGAGGGGACGGCCGTGGCCGGCGGCTTGCGGCGCGAACTTCCCGGCGTGCCCGTGCTGTTCCTGATACCGCCGAGAGACGCGGCCGGGGCGGCGGTGGAGCGGATCGCGGGGCTCACGGCCGGCGCGGGCGACCAGGTGACGAAGCCCTTCGGCATCGAGGACGTCGTGGCGCGGCTGCGCGCGCTGACCCGGCGCTCGGGCGCCGCGCGCCGCTCGCGGCTCGTCGTCGGGGACCTGGTCCTGGACGAGGACAGCCGCGAGGTGTCGCGCGGCGGGCAGGCCATCCACCTGACGGGCACCGAGTTCGAGTTGCTGCGCTACCTGATGCGCAATCCGCGGCGCGTGTTGGGCAAGGCGCAGATCCTCGACCGGGTCTGGAGCTACGACTTCCGGGGACACGCCAACGTCGTGGAGCTCTACATCTCCTACCTGCGCAAGAAGATCGACGCCGGGCGCCCGCCGATGATCCACACCCGGCGGGGGGCGGGATACCTCATCAAGCCGGCGGCCGACCCGGGGGCGGACCCGGCCGACCCGGGGGCGTAAATCGTTGTACGCCGTATAGGAGCGGCTTGTACGGTGCACCGGAAGCCCCTCCCATACACCGTACAAGGAGCACTCGCGATGACGGCGACAAGCGCCGATCCCCTCTCTACCGCACCGCCCACCGGCGGCGGCCACCCGCAGCGCTGGCTGATCCTCGGCGTCATCTGCCTGGCCCAGCTCACCGTGCTGCTCGACAACACCGTCCTCAACGTCGCGATCCCCTCCCTCACCAACGAGCTCGACGCCTCGACCTCCGACGTGCAGTGGATGATCAACGCGTACTCCCTCGTCCAGTCCGGCCTGCTCCTCACCGCCGGAAACGCCGCCGACCGCTACGGCCGCAAGAAGATGCTCCTCATCGGCCTCGCCCTCTTCGGGGTGGGCTCGCTCGCCGCCGGGCTCGCGCAGTCGTCCGCGCAGCTGATCGCCGCCCGCGCGGGCATGGGCGTCGGCGGCGCGCTGCTGATGACCACGACCCTCGCCGTCGTCGTGCAGATCTTCGACGAGGGCGAGCGGGTCAAGGCCATCGCCCTGTGGTCGACGGTCAGTTCGCTCGGCTTCGCCGCCGGGCCGCTGCTCGGCGGGTTCATGCTCGACCACTTCTGGTGGGGTGCGATCTTCCTCGTGAACATCCCGGTCGCGGTCCTCGGGCTCGCCGCCGTCGCCGCGCTCGTACCGGAGTCGAAGCACAAGCAGGGCGACCGGCCCGATGTGCTCGGTGCCGTGCTGTCCACCATCGGCATGACCGCGATCGTGTACGGGATCATCGCCGGGCCCGAGCACGGCTGGGCCTCCGGCCGCGTCCTGGCCGCCGCCGGGCTCGGCGCGGTCGTCCTGGGCGTCTTCGCGGTGTGGGAGCTGCGCACCCCGCACCCCATGCTCGACATGCACTTCTTCCGCAACCAGCGCTTCGTCGGCGCCATCGCGGGCGCGATCCTCGTCGCCTTCGGCATGACCGGCTCGCTCTTCCTGCTGACGCAGCACCTGCAGTTCGTCCTCGGGTACGGGCCGCTCGACGCGGGCCTGCGGACCGCGCCGCTCGCGCTGACCATCGTCGTCCTCAACCTGACCGGCGTCGGCGCCCGGCTGCTGTCGAAGCTCGGTACGCCGGTGACCATCGCGCTCGGCATGGCCATGGTCGCGGCCGGGCTCGCCGCGATCGCCGTCCTGGGCGGGGCGCACGGGTACGGCGGCATGCTGCTCGGGCTCGTGGTCATGGGCGCGGGCGTCGCGGTGTCCATGCCCGCCATGGCCAACGCCATCATGAGCGCGATACCGCCCGAGAAGGCGGGCGTGGGCGCCGGCATCAACGGCACGCTCGGCGAGTTCGGCAACGGGCTCGGCGTCGCCGTCCTCGGAGCCGTCCTCAACGCGCGGTTCACGTCGGCGGTCGCCGTGGCGGGCGTCACGGGCGTCACGGCGGTCTCGCTCCCGGCGGCGCTCGCGGCGGCCGACGGGCCGGCCGACCGGGCGCGCGTCGCGGACGCGTTCGCCGCCAGCCTGGAGACCAGCCAGCTGGTGGGTGCGGCAGCGGTGCTGGCCGGCGGCCTGCTGGCGGCGGTGCTGCTGCACCGAGCCGAACGGGACCGGGCATAGCATCAAGGCCCGGAGACCGAGGAGGGGAACGCCCATGGTGTCGGCAGCCGACCGCGCGAAGCACCCGGCCCGTGCGAGCGTGTGGCTGGAGGGCGGCAGGACCGCGCGGGCGGCCGGGCGCAAGGCGGCCCGCAAGGCCGAGACCGAGCAGCCCTCCGGGCTCGACCGGGACCGCATCACGGCCGCGGCGGTCCGGCTGCTGGACGCCGAGGGCCTCGCGAAGTTCTCCATGCGGCGGCTCGCGGCGGAGCTGAACGTCACGGCGATGTCGGTCTACTGGTACGTCGACACCAAGGACGACCTGCTGGAGCTCGCGATCGACGCGGTCTTCGGCGAGCTGGAGCTCCCCGACCCGGCCGCCGGCGAGGACTGGCGCGGCGAGCTGCGCGCCCTCGCCGCCGGCTACCGCGCCCTGCTGGTCCGCCACCCCTGGGTGTCGCCGCTGGTCGGCCGGTTCCTCAACATCGGCCCGCACTCGACCGCCTTCGCCCTCCGCGTCCAGCGCGTCATCGGCAACACCGGCCTGCCCGCGTACGCCCAGACGGGCGCGACGCAGGCGGTCTTCCAATTCGTGTACGGATTCGGCACAGTCGAGGGCCAGTTCATGCAGCGGTGCGCGAGCGCGGGCATGAGCCAGGACGAGTACTACCGCGAGGCGCTGGCCGTCATCCAGGAACAGCCCGGCCTGGAGGAGGACTTCCGGCGGGCCACCGAGCTGATGGAGGCCCGCGGCGGCGACACCGTCGACGAGATGCGCGAACGCGACTTCGACTTCGCGCTCAAGCTCCTGATCGCCGGCATCGAGGCGATGACCGCCACGCCCGGCACCCAGGGCTAGCCCCAGCCCCAGCCCCAGCCCCAGTCCTAGGCCTGGGGCAGCTGCTCGCCGCGTACCGCCTGGATGTCGAGCTCCACCCGCACCGTCGTGCCGATCGCCGCGATGCCCGCCTGCACCACCTGGTTGTAGTTCATCGCGAAGTCCTCGCGCCGCAGCTCCGCCGTCGCGTGGAAGGCCGCGCGCGTACCGCCCCACGGGTCCGGCCCCGTCCCCAGGTACGTCAGTGACAGGTCCACCTCGCGGACGATGCCGCGCAGGGTGAGGGAGCCGTGGACGGTCCAGCGGTCCGGGCCCGCCGGGGTCAGGCCGTGGCTGCGGTAGGTGATCTCCGGGTACGTCTCCACGTCGAGGAAGTCGGGCGATTTCAGGTGCTTGTCGCGCAGGCCGTTGCCCGTGTCGATGGAGGCCGCCGAGATCACCGCGTCCACGCGTGACGCCGCCAGGTCCGGCGCGATCTCGACACGGCCGCCGAAGTCGGTGAAGCGGCCGTGCACGCTGGAGATGCCCAGGTGCTGCGCCACCGCGCCGACCGACGAATGCGCCGGGTCCAGGGTCCAGGCACCCGGAGGCGGCAGCTCCACGCCGCCCGCGCGGGCCAGGACCACCGTGCCGAGCTCCGCCCGGCCGTGCCCGGCGACCAGCGCGGTGCGCGCGGCCGGGGCGTAGCCGAGCGCCGTGACCACCACGGTGTACGGGCCCGGCGCGAGCGGCTCCTGAGAGACGACGGCTCCGTCCGGGTCGGCGTCGGCCCGCAGCACCTGGGCGCCCGTCATGTCGGTCACGGTCACCACCGCGTGCTGGACCGGCCAGCCGTCGCGGGTGCGTACGTGTGCGTGCAATGGCATGCGGTTTCTCTCCTCGTACGAAAAGCGGGGCGGCAGGCCGTCCCCTGCCTGCCGCCCCCTTCATCGGGTGTCTCCGCTCGATCCACCCGAGCTGTGGGTCACTCGCCGGGGTGGGCGAGCTCTATGTCATGGCCGTCGAGGCCGCGGCCGGTCACGGTGAGCGCGCCGGCCACCGGCGGGTAGCCGGTCGCGATGAGCGTGTACTCGCCCGCGTTCAGGTCGGCGAAGCCGTACGCGCCGTCCTCGCCGGTCGTCGCCGTGGCGACGACGTTCCCGGCCGCGTCGACGAGCGTCACGCGCGCGTCGGCCAGCGGACGGCGGTCCGCCCCGGCCCGTACGGTGCCCTGCAGCCGGGCGCCCGCCTCCAGCAGCGCCTCGACCCGGGTCACGCCCTGGCCGCCGATCTCGGCCGGCAGGGCGAGCGGCCGGTAGCCGTCGGCGTTCACCGCCACGGTCACCGTGCCGGGCACCAGCTCGCCGAAGGCGAAGGAGCCGTCCTGCGCCGACGTACCCGAGGCGAGGACGTCGCCGCGTACGTCGGTGACGATGACCATCGCGCCCTCGACGGGCTCCCCGCCCTCGGCCGCCCGGACCGCTCCGGCGAGGCCGCTCGTACCGGAGAGCAGAATGTCGTGGGCCAGCGGGTCCTCGCCGACGACGACCGTGGACGCCTGCGGCTGGTAGCCGTCGGCGGAGGCGATCAGGACGTACGAGCCGGAGCCCGGCGCCTCGAGGGCGTACGTGCCGTCGGCGTGGGCGACCGAGCGGCCCAGCTGCCGGCCTCCGAGGGAGATGAGGGTGACGGCGGCGCGGGCGACGGCCGTGCCGTCGGCGGTGCGGACGGTCCCGGTGACGGGGGTGCCGCCGGTGGTGGCCGCGGCCGCCGGGGCAGCGTCCGCCTCGGGCGCCGGAGCCACAGCAGTGGTCGCAGCGGCCGGCTCGGGCGCCGGCGTCGCGTTGCTCTTCAGGGCGACCTCCTTGATGAACAGGGTCACGAGGAACGCGATGAGCGCGAAGGGCGCCGCGTAGAGGAAGACGTCGCCGACGCCGTGTCCGTACGCGCTCTCCATGACCGTGCGGATGGGGGCGGGCAGCGCGTCCAGGTCCGGGATGCCGCCGCCGCCCGTGCCGCCGTGGCCGAGGGCCGCGGCCTTGGGGCCGAGGTCGGCGAGGCCGTCCTCGACGTAGTGGGTGACCCGGTTGGCCATGACCGCGCCCAGCGCGGAGACGCCGACCGCACCGCCCAGCGAGCGGAAGAAGGTGACCATGGACGACGCGGAGCCGAGGTCCGCCGGGGCGACCTGGTTCTGGGTGCACAGGACGAGGTTCTGCATCATCATGCCGATGCCGAGGCCCATGACGGCCATGAAGACGCCGATGTGCCAGTACTCGGTGTCGTACCGGATGGTGCCCAGCAGGCCGAGGCCCGCCGTCACCAGCACACCGCCGCTGACCAGCCACGCCTTCCAGCGTCCGGTCCGCGTGATGATCCAGCCCGAGACGGTCGACGACACGAACAGGCCGGCGATCATCGGGATGGTCATGACGCCGGACATCGTCGGCGACTTGTCGCGCGCCAGCTGGAAGTACTGGCTGAAGAAGACCGTGCCCGCGAACATCGCGACGCCGACGAAGAGCGAGGCGAGCGAGGCGAGCGCGATGGTGCGGTTGCGGAACAGCCGCAGCGGGATGATCGGCTCGCTCGCGCGGGACTCGACGAAGAGGAAGACCGCGCCGAGGACGACCGAGCCGGCGACCATGACGTACGTCTGCCACGACAGCCAGTCGTACTTGTCACCGGCGAAGGTGACCCAGACCAGCAGCAGCGAGACCGCCGCGCTGATGAAGAGGGCGCCCGCCCAGTCGACCTTGACCTGCCGCTTCACCACCGGCAGCTTCAGCGTCTTCTGGAGCACGATGAGCGCGATGACGGCGAAGGGCACGCCGACGTAGAAGCACCAGCGCCAGCCGAGCCAGTCCGTGTCGGTGATCACGCCGCCGAGCAGCGGGCCGCCGACGGTCGCGACGGCGAAGGTGGCGCCGAGGTAGCCGCTGTAACGGCCGCGCTCCCGCGGGGAGATCATCGCGGCCATGATGATCTGGGCGAGGGCGGTCAGGCCGCCGACGCCGATGCCCTGGACGACGCGGCAGGCGATGAGCATGCCGGTGTTCTGGGACAGACCGGCCACGACCGAGCCCGCCACGTAGATGACGAGGGCGAGCTGCACCAGCAGCTTCTTGGAGAAGAGGTCGGCGAGCTTCCCCCACAGCGGCGTGGTGGCGGTCATCGACAGCAGGGCCGCCGTGACGACCCAGGTGTACGCGCTCTGGCCGCCGCCGAGGTCGGAGATGATCTCCGGCAGGGCGTTGGAGACGATCGTCGAGGACAGGATGGCGACGAACATGCCGAGCAGCAGCCCGGACAGCGCCTCCATGATCTGCCGGTGCGTCATGGGCGTGCCGTCGCCGCCACCGTCTCGGGTCTTGGCGTGGTGGCCGCCCCGCACACCGGGTGGTGTGGTCGTAGCCATGAACTTCCTTACGCTTGTGTACGAGTGGCGTGGGGCCGGCAGTCTCCGAAGGAGCTCCGGAGGCGGGCCAGCATCGCGTTGAGCTGTCCGACCTCGTCGTCGGACCAGTCCTTGAGGTGGTGGGCGAACAGGTCCGCCGACCGTCGGCCGAGGTCGTCGAGCAGCTCCTTGCCCGGGCCCGTCAGCCGCAGGATGCGGGAGCGCCGGTCGCCCGGGTCGGGCAGCCGCTCGATCCAGCCGCGGTCGGCGACGTGGGCCACATGGCGGCTGGTCACCGACATGTCGACGGCGAGCAGCTCGGCCAGGCGGCTCATCCGCATCTCTCCGTACCGGTCGAGCAGCGCCAGGACGGCGGCGGAGCCGGCGGGGCACTCGGCGGGCAGGAGCCGTGAGAGTCCGCGCTTGACCGCGCCGATGGCGCTCAGTTGCCGGGCCAGTTCCTCGTACTGACTCCACTCGGCCATGGGCAGGCACCCCCGAACATCTTGTTGCTTAGAGCAACCATAAACAAGGTTGGTTGCTACAGGCAAACTAAAAAGGGGCGAAGGCGCCTAAAGTCCTGGCAAAGGCGAGCGGGTGCCGCATGGACGCCGGGCGGAGGGCGGGCGGAGGTTGGGGGCGGGCCTCCGGTTCGCTAGGGTCCTGCCCCATGGCACACAACCCCCACGCCCCGCAGGGCCCCGACGGCAACTACGACCCCGCGGGCTCCACTCAGATGTTCCGCGCCTTCGTCGACGAGGGCGCGCCGCAGCGGCAGCAGCCGGCGGCGGCCGCGACCTCCTCCGGCCCCCGGGTCGGCCTGATCGCCGGCGTCGTGGCGGTCGTGGTGATCGTCGCGGCGGTGGCCTGGCTGGCGCTGGCCTGATCCGCGTACCCATACGCATGGAGAAGGGGGCTCACCGGTGCGCTCGGCACCGGTGAGCCCCCTTCGACGTGGGGAGAGGGGCGGCTCAGTCGGAGATGAGGCCCTCGCGCAGCTGCGCCAGCGTGCGCGTCAGCAGCCGCGAGACGTGCATCTGCGAGATGCCGACCTCCTCGCCGATCTGCGACTGCGTCATGTTGGCGAAGAAGCGCAGCATGATGATCTGCCGCTCGCGGGGCGGGAGTTTGGCGAGGAGCGGCTTGAGCGACTCGCGGTACTCGACGCCCTCCAGGGCGGTGTCCTCGTACCCGAGGCGGTCCGCGAGGGAGCCCTCGCCGCCGTCGTCCTCCGGGGACGGGGAGTCCAGCGAGGAGGCCGTGTAGGCGTTGCCGACCGCGAGGCCGTCGACCACGTCCTCCTCCGATACGCCGAGCACGGCGGCCAGTTCGGGGACGGTCGGGGAGCGGTCGAGCTTCTGCGCCAGCTCGTCGCTCGCCTTCGTCAGCGCCAGGCGCAGCTCCTGGAGCCGGCGCGGTACGCGCACGGACCACGAGGTGTCGCGGAAGAAGCGCTTGATCTCGCCGACGACGGTCGGCATCGCGAACGTCGGGAACTCCACGCCGCGTTCGCAGTCGAACCGGTCGATCGCCTTGATCAGGCCGATCGTGCCGACCTGGACGATGTCCTCCATCGGCTCGTTGCGGCTGCGGAAGCGGGCGGCGGCGTAGCGCACGAGCGGCAGGTTCAGCTCGATGAGCGTGTCCCGGACGTAGGTGCGTTCGGGGCTGTCCTGGCCGAGGACGGCGAGCCGCTGGAACAGGGAGCGGGACAGCGTGCGGGTGTCGATGGCCTCCGGCGCGCTCGTGGCGTGCGAGACGGCGGCGAGCTCCGCGACCTCGGCGACCTCGGCGGCGTCGGCGACCTCCGCGGCCGACTGCGGGGCGTCCGGGATGCCGGTGATCTCTGCGATCTCGGCGATCCCGACCTGTGCGGGCACCGACGCGAGCTCGGGCACGGACATGAGCTCCGGCACGGGCGTGAGCGTGAGCACCTTCGAGCTGCCCTGTTCTGCGGACATGCCACCCCCTTGAGGTCGCGGACGGTCGCGTGGGCCGCGACCATCGGAGGAACGCAGCCTCCACCTGAATACCGGAGCCGAGACTGCGGCAAACGCGGTTCCAGCAGAATGTCACATGTCGGCAACACGCTGTAGTGACTTGTCGACAAGATGGGGGCAAATCTGCGCAGGAAACAGGGGGTGTGCGGCTTTTCCGCCGCCTGAAGTGGGGCTGAAAGGGTCTACCCGTTTCAGCTACGCCTCGATCCTGTTTGCGGATCTCAATCGGGCGAAGCTCCGTGCGAGGAGCCTTGACACGTGCATCTGCGAGACGCCGAGCTCCTGGCTGATCTGGGACTGCGTCAGGTTGCTGTAGTACCGGAGCATCAGGATCCGCTGCTCGCGCTCGGGCAGTTGTACGAGCAGATGGCGTACGAGATCGCGGTGCTCGACGCCCGCCAGCGCGGGGTCCTCGTACCCGAGCCGGTCCAGCAGCCCCGGCAGCCCGTCGCCCTCCTGGGCGGCCTCCAGCGAGGTGGCGTGGTACGAGCGCCCGGCCTCGATGCAGGAGAGGACCTCCTCCTCGGAGATCTTCAGCCGCTCGGCGATCTCGGCGGTCGTCGGCGAGCGCCCGTGAGCGGTCGTCAGGTCCTCGGTCGCGCCGTTCACCTGCACCCACAGCTCGTGCAGCCGGCGCGGGACGTGGACGGTGCGTACGTTGTCGCGGAAGTACCGCTTGATCTCGCCGACGACGGTCGGCATCGCGAAGGTCGGGAACTGCACGCCCCGGTCCGGGTCGAAGCGGTCGATCGCGTTGATCAGTCCAATGGTGCCGACCTGGACGACGTCCTCCATGGGCTCGTTGCGGGAGCGGAAGCGGGCGGCGGCGTACCGCACCAGGGGGAGGTTCGCCTCGATGAGCGCCCCGCGGACCCGGTTGTGCTCCGGTGTGCCGGGCTGCAACTCCTTCAGCTGGGCGAAGAGCACCTGGGTGAGCGCGCGGGTGTCGGCGGCCCGCCCCGACGGCCGGGGGCGGGGCTCGGACTCGTTGGACTCGTTCTGGGGCGGCACCTGGTGAGGCGTCGTACTGGCCGGCACGTTCACGCCACCCCTTCGCGATCAAGTACGGTCAACTGATCCGTCAAAAGCGGTCATAGCATCACAAGACATGTCCACTGTGTGCAAGCACCCGCTAACGCCGTGTTGAGCGCGCGTGGGGGCATACAGCAAGCCCCGCACCGGAAGTGACCGGTGCGGGGCTCGATGGATCAGGGGATCAGGGGAGGCGGGGGTCCGAGGCTGAGGCCTGACTGGGGCCCGACTGAGGCGGGGCTGACGCGGGACTGAGGCGGGCTCAGAACTCGTAGTCGGCGATCACCCAGGTGGCGAACTCGCGCCACTGGCCGGCGGCCGCCTGGTGGGCCGGGTGCTCGATGTACCGCTTCAGCGCGTCCGTGTCCTCGACCGCCGAGTTGATGGCGTAGTCGTACGCGATCGGCCGGTCGGTGATGTTCCAGGCGCACTCCCAGAACTTCAGCTCGGGGATGAGCCCGCCGAGCTCCTCGAACGCCTTTACGGCCTCGACCACGCGCGGCTCGTCGCGCTGCACACCGTCGTTGAGCTTGAAGAGGACCAGGTGGCGGATCACAGCGGACTCCTACTTGATGAGCTCGGTCATGAAGTCGCCGACACCTTGGGCGGCGCTCGAAATGCCTTCGAACCCTACCTTCACGAGTTCGCCCGAGCGCTCGGGGGAGTTGATGATCGAGTACAGCACGAAGACGACGAGGATGTAGAGCGTAACCTTCTTCGCATGCGCCATCGGCCCGGTCTCCCCCGTCTTCCCCTGTGATCGTTTCTGGTGATCGCCCCAGTGGTCGCGTGAGTCTAACCGAGCGCATGACGAAGGGCCCCGGCGCGTCCTGCGCACGAGGCCCTTCACAAGAGAGCGGTAGCGGAGGGATTTGAACCCTCGGTGACTTGCGCCACACTCGCTTTCGAGGCGAGCTCCTTCGGCCGCTCGGACACGCTACCGAGAGAGAGCTTAGCCCAAGGGTGCCGGTTCGCTGAAATCGATAGTCGCGATCGTCGTCAGCGATCCGTCGGCGACCCGTCAGCGATCGCGGAAGAAGCGCGTCAGCAGCTCCGAGCACTCGTCCGCCAGCACCCCGTGGACCACTTCGGGCCGGTGGTTGAGCCGTCGGTCGCGTACGAGGTCCCAGAGCGAGCCGACCGCGCCGGCCTTCTCGTCCAGCGCCCCGAACACCACCCGCTCCACGCGCGACTGCACCAGCGCGCCGGCGCACATCACGCACGGCTCCAGCGTGACGACGAGCGTGCACCCGGGCAGCCGCCACTCTCCGACCCGCTCGGCGGCCCGGCGCAGCGCCACCACCTCGGCGTGCGCCGTCGGATCGCCGGTCAGCTCGCGCTCGTTGTGCCCTGCGGCGAGCTCCGTGCCGTCCGGGGACAGCACGACCGCGCCGACCGGCACATCGCCGGCCAGCGCGGCGCGCTCGGCCTCCTCCAGCGCCCGGCGCATCGCGCTGCGCCAGGGATCCCGTACGGGATCGGGGCCGTGGTCGGGAAGGGTGGTCATGGTCGTCCCGGGGCCCGCGGGGTCCGCGGGGTGGTGCGGGTGCCGCACTAGCGGACCGCCTCCAGGACCTCCGCGGCGCCGAGCGCGTCCGCGATGTCGGACATCGCGTCGGTCCCGAGCTTCAGCAGCTCCTTCTCCGACATGCCCAGATCGTCCAGGATCAGCAGGTCGCCGAGCGGCTCGGCCGGCACGGTCTCGCCCGCGGGCTCCGTTTCCTCCTCGTCCTCGTCCTCGGCCGGTTCGCCGTCCTCGGTGCCGTCGAGGTCCAGCTCGTCCAGGTCGGGGGTGTCGTCGTCCAGGTCGTCGCCGAGCAGTTCCTTGGTGAGGATCTCCCCGTACGAGGAGCGGGCGGCGGCGGCGCCGTCCGAGACGAAGATGCGAGGGTCGTCCTCACCCTCCACGCGGACGATGCCGAACCATGCGTCCTCCTGCTCGATGAAGACGAGCACTGTGTCGTCGTCCACCGAGGCCTCGCGGGCAAGCTCGGTCAGATCCGACAAGGTCTCCACATCGTCGAGCTCTGTGTCGCTCGCTTCCCACCCGTCTTCGGTGCGCGCGAGCAGTGCGGCGAAGTACACCGTGACTCTCCCACTGATCAGAGGTGTGACGATCGGGCGGCACGCTCCAGAATGCCCCGCCCACTCGGCATCGTGGCAGATGCGAGGGCTTCAGGAGAGGTGTTCCGCTCTTGCGTCGTGCACCAGTCTGAGCCCGATCGCCGGTCCGTGTCACCAGGCATCACCGGGCATCACCAGCGGAAGGTCCGCATCCGCATCGCCTGGCGCATCCTGGCGGCCCTGGCGCGGCGCGGCTGGACGCGGTCGCGCAGGGCCTTGGCCTCGTGCAGTTCGCGGAGGAACTGGGCGCGGCGGCGGCGTCGCTCGGCGTCGGTCTCGCCCTTGCTCTCGCGTCCGTCCGGGTGTCCGTTCCCGCGTCCGTCCGGGGCGTCGGGCTGTTCCGGTCCTTCCGGCTCTTCCGGGTCCGGCATCGCGACCACCACCCCCAGGTGTCTGACGTCCTGACCTCCCCACCTTCCCTCCACGGACGGGGTTGATGCCAGTGCGGGCTACTGTGGAGTCCATGCGGATCCACGTCGTCGACCACCCGCTGGTGGCGCACAAACTCACCACGCTGCGCGACAAGCGCACCGACTCCCCGACCTTCCGGCGGCTCGCCGACGAGCTGGTCACCCTGCTCGCGTACGAGGCCACCCGGGACGTGCGCACGGAGCAGGTCGACATCGAGACCCCCGTGACCCGGACGACCGGCGTGAAGCTGTCGAGCCCGAAGCCGCTGGTCGTGCCGATCCTCCGGGCCGGTCTTGGCATGCTCGACGGCATGGTGCGGCTGCTGCCCACCGCCGAGGTCGGCTTCCTCGGCATGATCCGCAACGAGGAGACGCTGGAGGCGTCGACGTACGCCACCCGGATGCCGGAGGACCTCTCCGGCCGCCAGGTGTACGTCCTCGACCCCATGCTGGCCACCGGCGGCACGCTGGTCGCCGCGATCCGGGAGCTGATCAAGCGCGGCGCCGACGATGTGACGGCGGTCGTGCTGCTGGCGGCGCCGGAGGGCGTCGAGGTGATGGAGCGCGAGCTGGCGGGCACGCCGGTCACCGTCGTCACGGCCTCGGTCGACGAGCGGCTCAACGAGCACGGCTACATCGTGCCGGGCCTCGGCGACGCCGGGGACCGCATGTACGGCACCGCCGACTGACGTCCACCGACGTCCGGACCCCGGCTCGTCCGTCGTACGGACCCCTGGCTCGTCCCGGTCCTAGGTCGGGCAGCCGGAGGGGGCCGGGGCGGGGCGGGACAGGGCGGTGAGCGCGGCGGTGGCGTCCTGCGGGGGCGTCAGCGCCGTGAACGCCGTGCCGATGATGAGGTCGACGTCCGCCGTCTGGCGGGCGTCCGTCTTCAGCGCCGCGCCCTTCAGCTGCGTACCGAGGACCGGGAAGGCGCCCTTGGTGGCGTCCGCGGCGCCCAGCAGGAGGCCCGCGCCCGGCACCTTCTTGTCGTACGCCGCCGGTGCGTTGCCCACCTTGCCGATGGCGAACCCCCGCTTCTTCAGCTCGTCGGCGGTCGTCTTGGCGAGGCCCGCGCGCGGGGTCGCGTTGTAGACGTTCACCGTGATCTGGGCCGGCTGGAGCGGGACCCGCACCACCGCGGCGGGGCTCTTGCGCGGCTTGCAGGCGGCGCCGGCGGCCGTGGTGCGCTTCGTGCCGCCGGGGCCGGAGCCACCGCCGCCGAAGACGTCGATGAGCTGGAGCGTCCCCCAGCCGGCCAGGCCGAGGGTGACCACCGCGGCGACCGCCGCGAGCACGATCCGGCGGCGGCGACGGGGGCGGCGCATGCGCGGGTAGGCGTTACCCGTGATGCGGTACTTTCCGCCCATACCCGGGGGAGTGAGCATGCTCATGGGCGCAGCGTAATGCGGCCCGGTGACTATGCCTACTAAACGATCAACCGATGCGGCCGGATGGGTGTGATTGCCCCCGAAAGGCTGAGGGCCCCGCCGCCTTTCGGGCGCAGCAGGATCAGTCCAGCTCCAGCACGCGCGCGTGCAGGACCTGCCGTTGCTGGAGGGCCGCGCGTACGGCGCGGTGCAGTCCGTCCTCGAGGTAGAGGTCGCCCTGCCACTTCACGACGTGCGCGAAGAGGTCGCCGTAGAACGTCGAGTCCTCGGCGAGGAGCGTCTCCAGGTCCAGCTGGCCCTTGGTGGTCACCAGCTGGTCGAGGCGGACCGGGCGCGGCGCGACGTCCGCCCACGCGCGGGTGGATTCCCGGCCGTGGTCGGGGTACGGCCGCCCGTTACCGATGCGCTTGAAGATCACACGGAAAGCCTACCGGGCGAGCGGTGCCGGGCGCAGCCACGTGGGGCCGATGTGGTGCCGAAAATCGAGTGCCGAAAGAACGGGTGCCGAAAAAACGGGTGCCGACAAAACGGGTGCCGACAAAACGGGTGCCGACAAAACGGGTGCCGACAAAACGAGCCCCCGCGCGGACGCGGGGGCTCGTCGGCTGGAGCCGATGGAGGTTACTCCGTCACCTCGTGATCGTGGTCCTCGTGCAGGCCGCCGCCGCTGCCCGCGTCGCCGTCGGTCGGGACGGACTCGACCGGCTTGCGCAGCGAGCTGAGGTCGTGGGCGTACGTACCCACGCTGTGGGCGATGACGTCGATGTTCGCGTCGAACGCCGCCATGCTGATGTTGTCGATGTCGTCGCACGCGGCGTGGTAGCAGGCGTCGTACGCGACCCCCGCCGTGCCGCCGAACTTCTCGGCCTGCTTGGCGGTCTTGGTGCCCTCGGCGCCCGTGAACGTACCGCCGGAGGGGATGCCGACCGCGATGAACGGGCCGTAGTCGGAGCGGCCGGTGAAGTCGGTGCCCTCGTGCGGCAGGCCGCGCGCGTCCATGAACGTGGTGATGTCGCGCTCGATCTGCGCCGAGCCGGTCGGGCCGGCGGGCGCGCCGACGGCGTCGGAGTTGTCGCCGTCGTACACGAACAGGCCGTAGTTCGGCGAGGCGATCATGTCGAAGTTCAGGTAGAGCTTGATCTCCTTGCGGTCGAGCTCGCTGAGCTGCTCGACGTAGTGCTCGGAGCCGAGCAGGCCGTTCTCCTCGGCCGACCACCAGGCGAAGCGCACCTTGTTGGTGGTGCGGTCCTTCTCCTTGGACTTGGCGAACTTCAGGGCGACGTCGAGCAGGCCGGCGGAGCCGGAGCCGTTGTCGTTGATGCCGGGGCCGGCCGTCACGGAGTCGAGGTGGGCGCCGAGCATCACGGTGTTGGCGGCGTTGCCGCGCTGCGTCTCGGCGATGACGTTGTTGGTGGAGCGCGTCTCGCGGAGCTGGCGGATCTCGAAGTTCACCTCCACCGGCCCGGCCGCGGCGTCGGCGGCGAGCTTCTCGCCGTCCGCCTTGGTGATGCCGCCGGTCGGGATCTTGCCCACGGCCGGGTCGCCGAGGGTGCCGGACATGGCGCCCTCGGTGTTGTTGTAGATGATCGCGCCGACCGCGCCGGCGGCGGCGGCCTGGGACTGCTTGTCGGCGAAGGTGCAGCCGCCGCGCTTGATCAGGGCGATCTTTCCGGTGAAGGTGCCGGTCGCATAGTCGGTGGCCTCACAGCCGGGCGTCGTGTCGGTCGCCGGGGCCGGGACGGCGGCCACAGCCGCCTTGAGGCCGCCGACGGGCGTGGACGCGGTGTACGTCATCGCCTTGATGTCGATGGCGCGGGGCGAGGGCGAGACGACCGCGAGCTTCTCGGCCTGGGTCTCGGTGTAGACGAAGTCGAACTTCTGGTACTCGACCTGGTATCCGGCCTTCTTCAGCTGCTGGTACACGTACGCCGCCGAGGCGTCGTGCCCGAGCGAGCCGGCGGCGCGGTGGCCCCCGGCCGAGTCGGCTATGCGCTGGAACATCTCCAGGTGCTTGTAGGCGTCCTTGGCTGACGCCTCCCTGACCAGCTTCTTGGAGAGCTTGGCGGCGTCCTTGGCGGCGCCGGCGCCCGCGTCGGGCGTGAGGCGGCCGGCGGAAGCGGGGGAGGCGGAGGCCAGCAGGAGCGGGGTCGCGAGTGCGGCTGCGGCCAGAGTGGCCACGGCTCTGCGATGGGTTGCGTTCACAGAGGTCCTTCCCGGTGCGAACGAGGTTGAAGGGAAGCTAGCGATCTCCGCCCCGTCTGTGAACAGATGTGCCACAACTCACGGGTTATTCCGTACGATTCGCTGCGGAACATGTCACTCCGCCTCTGAACTTCCGGCGGCCTCGGAGCTCTTGGCGCTCTTCGCGGTCTTGGCGCTCTTCGCGGTCTTGGCCGCGCGCTTCGCCTCCTGCTTGTACGCGCGGACCTTGGCGAGCGACTCCGGCCCGGTGATGTCGGCGGCCGAACGGTACGAGCCCTCCTCGCCGTACGCCCCCGCCGCCTCCCGCCACCCCTCGGGCCGTACGCCGTACTGCTTGCCGAGCAGCGCCAGGAAGATCTGCGCCTTCTGCTTGCCGAACCCGGGCAGCGCGAGCAGCCGGTCGAGCAGCTCCCGGCCGGTGGCGGCGTCCGACCAGACAGCGCTCGCGTCACCGCCGTACTCCTCCACCAGGTACTGGCACAGCTGCTGCACGCGCTTGGCCATCGAGCCGGGGTAGCGGTGCACGGCCGGCTTGGCGGACAGCAGCGCGACGAACTCCTCCGGGTCGTACGCGGCGATCTCGTGCGCGTCGAGGTCGTCGGCGCCCAGCCGTTGGGCGATCGTGTACGGGCCGGAGAACGCCCACTCCATGGGCACCTGCTGGTCGAGCAGCATCCCGACGAGTGCGGCGAGGGGGCTGCGGGCCAGCAGGGCGTCGGGCTCCGGCTGCTGGGCGAGGCGGATGGTGGTCGTCATGGCCCGATGATCGCGCCCGGGCGTGGCGGCCGCACGGCGGGGGCGGCTTACGGCGTACGCCGTACGGGCGAGCGTTCGGTCCCGTAGTACGTCAGGAACATGTCGACACCGCTCGCGAGGAGCCGTTCGGTCAGGTCCTCGTCGAGGTCGGCGCCGTACTGGCCGAACACCATGTGCGGGAAGACCAGCAGCGCGTACAGCTGGACCACCGCCGCCTCCAGGTCCGGGACGGCGAGCCGGCCCCGGTCGGCCAGCGTGCGCAGGGCGTCGGCGACGGCGGGGTGGTGGCCCGCCGGGCCGTGGGTGCGCCAGGCCTCGCCGAGCTGGGGGAAGCGGTGGAGCTCGGTCGCGACGAGGGTGCGCAGGGCGGCGACGTCCTGGTTGGCGCGGACGGCGTGGACCCAGCCGCGCGCGGCGTCGAGGAAGGCGGCGCGCAGGTCGCCGGCGTCCTCGGTGTCGGCCAGCCGGGCGAGGGCGGCGGAGGAGTCGTCGTCGAGGGTCTCGTCGAGCGCGCCCGCGATGACGGCGGTGAAGAGCGCTTCCTTGCTGCCGAAGTGGTTGTAGACGGTCACCTTGGACACGCCCGCCTCGGCGGCGATGGCGTCCATGCCGACGCCGAAGCCCTCGCGCAGGAAGAGCGCGCGGGCGGCCTCGACGATGGCCTGCCGCTTGCGGGCGGCGCGCGGGCCGGTGGGGGGCTGCTTCGCGCCGGGCTGCTTTGCCTCGGGCTTCGTCTTGGGCTGCTTCGCCTGGGGCTGCTTCGCGTCGGGTGCGGGTGGCATGCGGTGAGGCTAGCACCGGGAACTGTACGACCAAGTTCACCTGAACTGTTGAGTTCAGATGAACCGAACCGTACAGTTCAGTTCATGACGCATGCCTGCTCCCCCTCACTCACCGCCGCGCTGCCCCACCCCCGCCGCTGGGCCGCCCTCGCGCTGATCTGCCTCGCGCAGTTCATGCTGATCCTCGACGTCACCGTCGTGAACGTCGCCCTCCCCGACATGGCCGCCGACCTGCGCCTGGACCGTACGACCCTGACCTGGGTCGTCACCGCGTACACGCTGTGCTTCGGCGGCCTCATGCTGCTCGGCGGACGGCTCGCCGACGTGCTCGGCGCCCGCCGCACGCTCCTCGCCGGGCTGGCGCTCTTCACCGCCGCGTCGCTGGTCACCGGGCTCGCGGAGAGCGCGGCGACGCTGATCGGCGGGCGCGTCGCGCAGGGCGTCGGCGCGGCCGTGCTCTCGCCCGCCGCGCTGTCCCTCGTCACCACCGCCTTCCACGGCGCCGAGCGGAACAAGGCGCTCGGCGTGTGGGCGGCGATCGGCGGCACCGGCTCCGCCGCCGGGGTGCTGCTCGGCGGCGCCCTGACGGACGGGCCGGGCTGGCCGTGGGTCTTCTACGTCAACGTCCCTGTCGGCCTCGCGCTGCTGGTGGCGCTGCCCGCCGTCGTACCGCCGAGCCCGGCCCGGCCCGCGCGGGTGGACGTGCCGGGCGCCCTGCTCGTCACCGCCGGTACCGGCGCCCTGATCTACGGCCTGGTCGAGGCGGGCGACTCCGGCTGGGGCGCGGCCGCCACGCTGGTGCCGCTGCTCGGGGCGCTCGTGCTGTACGGGGCGTTCGCCGCGGTCGAGCGGGCGAGCCGGGCGCCGCTGATGGACCTGCGCATGTTCGGGCGGCGCCCGGTGGTCGCGGGCGCGTTCCTGATGCTGGTCGCGACCGCGCTGCTGATCGGGTTCTTCTTCCTCGGCTCGGTCTACCTCCAGCACGTGCGGGGCTTCAGCGCCCTGCGCACCGGGCTCGTCTTCCTGCCGGTCGCCCTCGCCACCGGGCTGGGCGCGCACCTCGGGTCGCGGCTGGTGGGGCGGCTCGGCAGCAGGCCGACGGCGGTCGCCGGACTGCTGGTCGCCGCCGCCGGGTGCGTACCGCTGACCTGGCTCGGCGACCGTCCGAGCGTGTACGCGGGGCTGCTGCCGGGGCTGGTCGTCGCGTCGTCCGGCATCGGGGCCGTCTTCGTCACCGCCACGGCCACGGCACTCGCGCTGACGGACCCTCACAAGGCCGGGCTGGCGTCGGGCGTCGTCAACACCTTCCACGAGGTGGGCGGTTCGGTCGGGGTCGCGGTGCTGTCGACCGTCGCGGCGGCGGGCATCGGGGGCGGTGCGGTGAGCGGTGCGGTGAGCGGTGCGGTGAGCGGTGCGGTGAGCGGTGCGGCGGGTGGTGCGGGGGGCGGTGCGGCAGGCGGCTTCGCCACCGCGTTCGCCGTCTGCGCGGCGGTGGGCGCGGCGAGCGCGGCCGTCGCCCTCGTCCTCGTACCGCGTGCGAAACCGCGGATGACGGGCGTACACGCGCACTGACGGCCGTGGGGGAAGCCCATGGCCGGCGGGGGCTCAGATGTCGCGGCCGCTCTCCAGGATGGGCCGGATGACGACCGGATAGTCGGGCGAGCCCTCGGGCACGGGGCACTGCGCGATGCGCGCGGCGATCTCGGTGACGCGGTCGAGGCTGTCGCAGTCGAGCACCCAGTAGCCGGCGATCAGCGTCTCGGTCCGGTCGTACGGGGCGTCGGCGACCACCGGACGCCCGTCCTCGCCCGCCGTGACGAAGCGGGTGGGGCGGGCTCGGCCAGCCCCTGGCCGTCCAGCATCTCGCCCGAGCGGGCGAGGCCCTCGTTGATCTTCTCCATGAAGGCGAACATCGCCTGTACGTCGTCCTCGCTCCAGGCGGGATACCGCTCGGAGGCCTTGCCGTTCATCGCGTCGTAGTCGGCCTGCGAGCCCTGCACCATGACCAGGTACTTCATGTCGTCGCTCCTCGGATGCGGTGCCGCCCCCTCAGGGCCACTCTCACAGGGAAGCCTGGCTCCTGCGAGCGCAGCATGTGACATGAGTCACAGAGAAATCGCAGACACTGTGGGCAACTGCCCCTGTTGCCCTTCTATGTCGGCCGACGGCGGCGCGTCCGGCCGGAAAAGCCAAGGGAATTGAGCTTCCCGCGCCTTTATCGCGGTCATACGATCACCCCATCGTCGGCCGCGTTGCGTGAGCTCCACCCCGCCGTGGCCGCTCCCACTCTTTCGGACCCAGAAAAGGGCTCTAGTGAAGATCCGACGCATTCTCGCAACGGCCGTCGCCGCTGCCGTGACGACGCCCGTCGTGATGCTGTCCGTCACCCCCGCGTACGCCGACACCAAGCCGACGGCGTCGCAGTCCCAGGACTCCAAGGCCGCCCAGGCATCGAAGGCCTCCAAGGCTTCCATCGAGGAGCTGGAGAAGGCCGCCGCCGAGGCGCGGAAGGCGTACGACGCGGCTGTCGTCGCGGAGAAGGCCGCCTACGCCGCCCTGGAGGCGGCGCTGTCCGACACCGCCCCGCACGCCGTCGCCGCCAAGGCCGCCGCGAAGGAGGCGGCGGACGCCGCCGCCGCGCAGACCGCCGCCGACGAGGCGCTCGCCGCCGCGAAGGCCAAGCAGCAGGCGCTGCCCGCGGACGCCACGGACGAGGAGAAGGCCGCCGCGCAGAAGGCCGTCGACGACGCCGAGGCCGTGGCCAAGGCCGCCGCGGAGGCCAAGACGGCCGCCGACACCAAGGCCGCGGACGCCCGCAAGGCGGAGAGCGACGCCCACGTCGCCGCCTTCCGCGCCTACGGCCAGGCCCAGAAGGCCTCCGCCGACGCCCTCAAGGCGAAGGAGGCCGCCGACAAGGCGCTCGCCGACGCCAAGGCGGAGGAGGGCGACGAGGGTGACGAAGGCGACGACGAGGACCTGGGCGACTGCGTCCCCGAGCCGAAGCTCACCACCGTGGTGACCGGTCTGCCGTCCAAGGTCGTCGCCGGTACGACGGTGAACTTCACCCTGCGCGTCACCAACGGCACCGACAAGACGATGGACGAGGTGGACCCGCTCGTCGGCGTCCACGCCATGGACAAGGCCGACTTCGAGTCGATCGACGACCTGCTGCGGCTGCAGTGGTCCTCCGCCACGTCCCCCGCGTGGAAGACCGTCGACGGTTTCGACGTCCTCGACACCATCAGCCCGCTGAAGGCCGGCGCCCACGCCGACATCAAGCTGCGCCTGACCGTCGACGCCAAGGCCCCGGCCGGCGACGGCATCGCCCTGGCCGCCGGTGACTACTACAACGACGACACCTGCGGGTACACCCCGGAGCTTCAGGAGTACCCCTTCACGATCGCCCCCGCGGGCACCAAGCCGGGCAAGGTCGACGACGCCAAGCCCGGCGGCACCACCCCGCGCACCCCGGCCACGACGCCGCAGGGCGTGACGTCCACCCAGCCGGTGACCGCCGCCACGGGCAGCCTCGCCAAGACCGGCTCCTCCTCGGCCGTGCCGCAGATCGCCCTCGCGGGCGGCGTCGCGGTGGCCCTGGGCGCCGGCGCGATGATCATCGTCCGCCGCCGCAAGGCCGACGCGAACGGCTGAGCCGCACGCGTACCAGCTGAACCCCCGGCGGGGGGCCGGATCTCTCCGGCCCCCGCCGGTCTTTTGCCGTGGGGCTCACGCGGTTTCCAGCCGGGCCGCGAGCCCGTCGAGGAGCGCTTCGAGCCCGTGGAAAGCGGCGGTCCGGCCCTCTGCGCCGGCCGAGGAAACCGAACGGTTATGCGACGTTGTTGAACTTGGAACCCTCGCCCGCGTACAGCGACGTCGACTGACGGCTGAAGACCGCGGTGGTGGAGCCCGTCGAGCGGTAGACGTACGTGCCGCCAGCCCCGTACGCGATCAGGTCCGGGCGCCCGTCGCTGTCGACGTCACCGGCGCCGACGAGCTGGGTGAAGGCGCCCCAGCCGCCGCCGATCCGCACGCGGGTGGAGAAGCCGCCGCGGCCGTTGCCCTGGTACAGCCAGAGGACGCCGGCGGTGTCGCGGGCGACCAGATCCCCGGCGGCCGTACCGGCGATGTTCCCGACGGCGGTGAGCTGGTTGTAGACGCCCCAACCGCTGCCGACCCGCACGCGGGTGGCAAAGGGGGCGGTGGCGGAGCCCGTGCCCTTGTAGAACCACAGCACGCCGGCGGTGTCCGTGGCGAGGAGGTCGGTGCGGCCGTCGCCATTGAGGTCCGAGCCGCCGGTGAGCTTGTTGTAGACGCCCCAGCCGCTGCCGACGCGGGCGCGGGTCGCGAAGGTCCCGTCGCCCTTGCCGAGGTAGTGCCAGAGCACACCGGAGCCGTCGAGGGCGATGAGGTCGCCGACCTCGTTCCCCGCGAGGTTGCCGACGGCCTCGATCTGCTTGTACGTCTGCCAGCCTGCGCCGACCCGAGTGCGCTGAGCGGGCTTGACCAGGCCGTTGACCGGCCGGTCCAGCAGGTCGTCGCGCCACAGCACGCCGGCGGCGTCCCGGGCGAGGACGTCGGTGGAGCCGTTATGGGTGTAGTCGTGCGGGTTGTCCGTCCGGGCGACCGCCATGAGGAAGCCCTCGTAGGCGGGCTCGCCGATGCCGTCGAGCGGCGTCGCCTCGGCCTCCACCGCGTACGTGCCGTTCGGCGCGTCCACGCCGCCGATGATGCCGTCCCAGGTGTAGCTGAAGAGGGTCCCGGTGGCCGGGGCGTCCACGCGCTTCTGGAACTCCTTGCCCGTGGTGACGTGCGTGAGCGTGACGTCCAGGTAGGCGTCGCGGCGCGACAGCGTCCAGCCCAGCGTCACCTTGCCGCCGGTCTTGTCGAGGTACGCCACCTCGGGGATGTGGACCTGCTCGATCTCCACACCGGCGGCGACGGGGCTCCCGCTTGCCGCCACCTTGGTGACCGTCGGGGCGCCGTCCGCTCCGGCCGCGATCCGGAACAGCCCCTCGCCGTCGGCGGCCCGCGCGCCGTGTACCACCGCGCTGCCGTCGCCCGTGGCCATCGACGCGGAGCCGGAGTCCAGGAGGTCGCGGATCTCGCCGGTGGTGAGGGAGACGGCCTTGACCGGCGTCGTGGGGTTGCCGTAGACCAGCCAGTCGCCCACGAGCGAGGTGTACCACTCGTCGGTGTGGCGGCCCAGGACGGTCCGCTTCACCTCGCCCGACACGCGGTCGACGGACCGGATGAGCCCGCCGGTGCCGGACTCGTACTCGTACCAGGTCACGTGCGAACCGGAGAACGCAAGACCGCCGTAGCCGATCCCGGACTCCGCGGCTGCGTACGTCGCGGTCACCGTCCCGGCCGCCACGTCGACCAGCGCCCGGCCGCCGGTCCGCGCGCCCGCCGGACCCGTCTCGTACCCGACCAGAACGGAACCGTCCTGGACCCTCGAGCCGAAGAAATCGGTGGCGTCCGCGGGCAGCCCAGCCACCTTGCGGGTGGTCGTCGTGGCGCCGTCCTTGTTCACGACGTGCAGCTCCGCCGTGCCGTCGTCCTTCGTCAGCTGCGCGAGGACACTCGTCGGGCTCAGCACGGCCACGTAGTTGCCGTTCAGCGCGCCGAGGTCGATGTCGACGCCCGGGGCGGAGGGATCGGCCATGTTCCGCAGGGTGAGCGAACGCATCTGAGCGGACCAGCCGTCGTCGCCGAGGACGAGCACGTCACCGGCCCCCATGGTCCAACCGCCGTCCTCGGGCTCCTGGAGCGGCGTCGAGGCGCCGCCGTCGTACGGCGTCCAGAGCAGCTTCCGGGTGCCGTCCTGCGCGAACGAGTAGGTGAGGAATCCGGAGGTGCCCACACCTCCGAGGTCGGTGCCCTCCGGGTAGACGGGAAGGGCGTCGGCCGCCTCGGCCGAGCCGGAGCCGGAGAAGGAGCCCGGGAAGGAGCCCGGAGTGGCGGCGAAGGCGGCCGGGGCCGCGGCCAGCGTGCCGGCGCCGAGGGCCGTGACGGCAAGGACGGCCGTGACGGCCGTGGCCAGACGGGTGCCGGTGGAGCGGACCTGCAAGGTGAACCCCCATGAGAAGAGATCGGGCACGGAAGTGCCGTGCAGGATCAGACTCATGATCGGGCCGAGCGGTTGTACGGGAGCTGAGACGGAAACCGGGACGGACACGTCGAAGGGCCCCACCGCAAGCGGTGGGGCCCTTCGACATCGTGCCCGGTGAGGCACTGGCGGAGGATACGAGATTCGAACTCGTGAGGGGTTGCCCCCAACACGCTTTCCAAGCGTGCGCCCTAGGCCTCTAGGCGAATCCTCCGCCGCAAACAATACAAGACGTTGAGGAGTGCTCGCGAACCCGATCCCGAGGCCCTCCCGGAGGGGCGCCCGGGGTGGACCGAGGGCCCGTGGGATCGGGTACGCTGGGCGCAGCCCCTCACGTGGCGCTATCTGACTGAACTCCCCCAGGGCCGGAAGGCAGCAAGGGTAGGTCGGCTCTGGCGGGTGCGTGGGGGGCGCTTGCGTGTGCGGATCCTCGCCTTCGCGGGGCGGGTCGGTTGTCGGTGGGGCCCGATATCGTCGTAAGGGTGTCGTCCCTTGCGCTGTACCGCCGCTATCGTCCCGAGAGTTTCGCCGAGGTCATCGGGCAGGAGCATGTCACTGACCCGCTGCAGCAGGCCCTGCGGAACAACCGGGTCAATCACGCGTACCTGTTCAGCGGGCCGCGGGGATGCGGCAAGACCACCAGTGCGCGCATCCTCGCCCGGTGTCTGAACTGCGAGCAGGGGCCCACGCCCACGCCCTGCGGCGAGTGCCAGTCCTGCCGGGACCTCGCGCGGAACGGGCCGGGGTCGATCGACGTCATCGAGATCGACGCCGCCTCGCACGGTGGCGTGGACGACGCCCGTGACCTGCGGGAAAAGGCCTTCTTCGGCCCGGCGAGCAGCCGGTACAAGATCTACATCATCGACGAGGCCCACATGGTCACCCCGGCGGGCTTCAACGCCCTGCTGAAGGTGGTCGAGGAGCCTCCGGAGCACCTCAAGTTCATCTTCGCGACGACCGAGCCCGAGAAGGTCATCGGGACGATCCGCTCGCGTACGCACCACTATCCGTTCCGGCTCGTACCGCCCGGCACCCTGCGGGACTATCTCGCCGAGGTGTGCGGCAAGGAGCAGATCCCCGTCGAGGACGGCGTCCTGCCGCTGGTCGTGCGGGCCGGGGCCGGGTCGGTGCGTGACTCGATGTCCGTCATGGACCAGCTGCTGGCCGGGGCCACCGAGGAGGGTGTGACGTATGCCATGGCGACGGCCCTCCTCGGCTACACCGACGCCTCGCTCCTCGACGCGGTCGTGGACGCCTTCGCGTCCGGGGACGGCGCGGCGGCGTTCGAGATCGTGGACCGGGTCATCGAGGGCGGCAACGACCCGCGCCGGTTCGTCGCCGACCTGCTGGAGCGGCTGCGCGACCTGGTGATCCTGGCCGCCGTGCCGGACGCCGCCGAGAAGGGGCTCATCGACGGACCCGCCGACGTGGTCGAGCGCATGCAGGCGCAGGCCTCCGTCTTCGGGGCCGCCGAGCTCAGCCGCGCGGCCGACATCGTCAACACCGGGCTGACCGAGATGCGCGGTGCCACCTCGCCGCGGCTGCAGCTGGAGCTGATCTGCGCGCGCGTGCTGCTGCCCGCCGCGTTCAGCGACGAGCGCGCGATGATGGCCCGGCTCGACCGGCTGGAGCGGGGCTCCGTCGTTCCCGCGACCGCCTTCCAGCCGGGCGGACCGGGGCCCGCCATGGGGTACGTGCCCGGCCCCGAGGCCCACGTGCAGGCCGCGCCGGTCGCCCCCGTCCCCCCGGGCGGAGGGCCCGCCGCCGCCCGCGCGGCGGTACGCGGGGACGCCCCCGCGCCCGCCGCACCTCCGGCTCCCGCCCTCGCTCCCGCTCCCGCCCCCTCCCCCGCTCCCGCGCCCGTCGAGCCGGAGCACGCCCCCGCCCCGCAGCCCCCCGCCGAGGCCCGCCCCGGCGCCTGGCCCTCCGCCGCGGCCCCCGGCTCCCGGGAGTCCGGCGCGCGGCCCGGCGCCTGGCCGACCGCCTCCGCGCCCGGTTCGCAGGGCGAGGCCCGGCGCCCCGGCGGCTGGCCCACGGCTCAGGCGGCCCAGCCGCAGCCCGAGGCCCCTGCCCCGGCCGCCGCCGCCCCAGGGGTTCCGGCTCCCGCACCCGTCGGCACGGCCCAGGGCGCCGCCCAGGTGCGGAACATGTGGCCCGACATCCTCGAAGCGGTCAAGAACCGCCGCCGCTTCACCTGGATCCTCCTGAGTCAGAACGCCCAGGTCGCCGGGTTCGACGGCACCACCCTCCAGCTCGGGTTCCTCAACGCCGGAGCCCGGGACAACTTCGCGAGCAGCGGCAGCGAGGAGGTGCTCAAGCAGGCGCTCGCCGAGCAGTTCCACGTCCAGTGGAAGATCGAGGCGATCATCGACCCGTCGGGCGGCTCCGCGCCCCCGCCGGCGTACGGCGGCGGAAGTGGCGGTGGCGGTGGAGGCGGTGGCTACGGCGGCCGCCCGTCCCAGGCGCCGGGCCCCGCCGCGCCCGCACCGCAGGCCTCCGCCCCCCGCCCCGTCCAGCAGTCGCCGCAGGCCCCGGTAGCGGGGACCGGAGCGCCCGCGCCTCAGGGCCGGGCCTCCTCGCCCCCGCCGCAGCAGGCCGCGCCCTCGTCCGCGCCGCGGTCGGTCGCGCCCGAGGACGACATGCCGGAGGACGACGATCCCGACCTCGTCGACTCGGCCCTCTCCGGTCACGAACTGATCGTCCGCGAGCTCGGCGCCACCGTGGTGGAGGAATATACGAACGAGTAGGGGAGGGTGGCTCGGCATCCCGCACAAGGGGTACCCGCCCCCGCGGGCTACCCTGGCTGGCGTGAAGGTCCTCGTCATCGGCGGCGGCGCCCGCGAACACGCCCTGTGCCGCTCCCTCTCCCTCGATCCCGACGTCACCGCTCTGCACTGCGCGCCCGGCAACGCCGGAATCGCGGAGGTCGCCGAGCTCCATCAGGTGGACGCCCTCGACGGCGCCGCCGTCGCCCGCCTCGCCACCGGCCTGGCGGCCGACCTGGTCGTCGTCGGCCCGGAGGCGCCGCTCGTCGCCGGCGTCGCCGACGCCGTACGGGCGGCCGGCATCCCCTGCTTCGGCCCCTCCAAGGAGGCCGCCCAGCTGGAGGGCTCCAAGGCGTTCGCCAAGGACGTGATGGCCGCCGCGGGTGTGCCCACGGCCCGTTCGTACGTCTGCACCACGCCCGACGAGATCGACACGGCGCTCGACGCCTTCGGCGCTCCGTACGTCGTCAAGGACGACGGCCTCGCGGCGGGCAAGGGCGTCGTCGTGACCGACGACATCGAGCAGGCCCGCGCGCACGCGCTCTCCTGCGACCGCGTCGTCATCGAGGAGTACCTCGACGGCCCCGAGGTCTCCCTCTTCGCGATCACCGACGGCCGCACCGTCCTGCCGCTCACCCCGGCGCAGGACTTCAAGCGCGCCCTCGACGGCGACGAGGGCCCGAACACCGGCGGCATGGGCGCGTACTCGCCGCTGCCCTGGGCCGACCCCAAGCTGGTCGACGACGTCATGGCGACCGTCCTCCAGCCCACCGTCGACGAGCTGCGCCGCCGCGGCACGCCCTTCAGCGGGCTGCTGTACGCGGGGCTCGCCATCACCTCGCGCGGCGTCCGGGTCATCGAGTTCAACGCCCGCTTCGGCGACCCCGAGACGCAGGTCGTGCTCGCCCGCCTCAAGACGCCGCTCGCGGGCGTCCTGCTGAACGCCGCCAAGGGCACCCTCGACGCCGAGCCGCCGCTGAACTGGCGCGACGACGCCGCCGTCACCGTGGTCGTCGCCGCGCACAACTACCCCGGAACGCCGCGTACCGGCGATGTGATCGAGGGCCTGGACGAGGTCGCGGCCGAGGACGCGCCGCACGCGTACGTCCTGCACGCCGGGACCAAGCGGGACGGGGACGCCGTCGAGAGCGCCGGTGGGCGGGTGCTGTCGGTCACCGCGACCGGCAAGGACCTCGCGCAGGCGCGCGAGCGGGCGTACGCGGCGGTCGGTCGCATCCGTCTGGAGGGCGCGCAGCACCGTACGGACATCGCACGCAAGGCCGCCGAACACCCGGCCGGGCAGTAGCCCGGGAGTAACCGCGCAGTGAACCCCGGGACGGCCCGAACCGTCCACACCTTTGCCCAAAGCCATTCCATCGAGTGACGGCGGGGCTATCCGGATGACGCCTGCCGACACCCCAACTAGGGTGCCGCGCAGGCGTTCCGGCACTTGGCCCACCGACATTGCGATGTCAGTGGCGGGTGCCACAGTGGGGGAATGAGCAACGCCACCGCAGGGCAGTCCGCCGCAGGGCAGGAGGGGGTGACGTACGGCCATGTCCATGTCCGATGCCGGAATGGGTGAGGAGCGGGGTGCGCGGGCCGCACGCGCCCGTGCCCTCGCCGTGCTGCGCCTGCGCGGCCGGGCCGTGGCCGTCGCGCTGCTGCCCGCGGCGCTCGCGGTCGTCCTGTGGTCCGGGGCCGCCACCGGGCACCTGGCCGGCGGCGGCTGGGACGCGGTGCGCTGGGTGGTGACGGCCGTCGCGGTGATCGTGCTGCTCGCGGCCGTGGCCGTCGGCGCCGTGATCGCCCGGGCCCGGCCCGCCCTGAGCCCGACGGTGGAGATCGCGGAGGAGTCGGCGCCCGATCTGTACCGGATGGTCGAGGACCTGGCCGCCCGGCTGGACGTGCCCGTGCCGTCGGCGATAGCGCTGACCCCCGACTGCGACAGCTGGCTCGAGGACCGCACGCACCGGGCGCACGGCATACCCGCCGCCCACCGCCAGGGCAACCGCCAGGGCGCGGCCCCCGTCCTCGTCATCGGCTCGCCGTTCCTGTGGTGGATGCGCGTGGCCGAGCTGCGGGCGGTGCTGGCGCCGGTCGTGGCCGGTACGGGGCCGTCGGCGCACCCCGACATAGCCGCGGCACGCCGTTTCGTACGGGGCCTGGACGCGGCCGTCGCGGTCGCGGCCCGGCCGGGGCTCGATCCGGTACGGAGGGCGGGGGCGCGGTTCGTGGGGGCGGTCGCCCGGCTGCTGCTGCGGGGCTGTCAGGCGCATGTCGCGGAGATGGAGCGCGGGGTCGCGGCCGCCGCGTCCGAGCGCGCACAGGCTGTGGACTACGGCCTGCGGATCGTCGCCCAGGAGCAGGTCGGGCTCGCGTACGCGGGCTGGGACCGGCTGCTGACGCGGGTCGCGCTGCCCGCCTGGCGCATGGGCCGCTGGCCGTGCCGGCTGGACGCGGGCGTGGTCTCCGCGCTCACCGAGCTGTCCCGGCGCGACCGGCTCGCGGAGGGGTTCGCCTCCCGGCTGGGCGAGCGGCCCGCGTGCGACCTGCTGGAGGAGCCCGGGCTCGTCGACGAGGCCGCCTCGCTGCTCGCCGCCCGCCTCTTCCATGGCGGTCCCGCGGTGCCGGGCCCCGACTGGGCCCCGGTGGACTGGCAGCAGTATCCGGACGAGGTCGTCGACCGGAAATGGCGCACCGAGGCGGCCCGCCTGCACCGCGCCCTGGACGGCCTGGGCGTCCGCCGCGGCGCCACCGAGCCCTCGCTGGCGCGCGTCCTCGACCACCTGACGGCCCCGCAGACCGCCGATCCCCTGGCGGAGGCCATCACCGCGGCCCTCGCCGCCGAGGAGACCGCGCCTCAGTCGCCTCCTGCACCGCAAGAACCCCAAGCGTCTCCTGCGCCCGACGCCGCAGCCGCGTGGCCGGATCACGCCGGTGCTGCGGGACCGGACGACTCACCGCTCCCCTCCGGTGGCGCGGCGGACGCCGGCCCCGAGGCCCCGGCCCTCGGCGGCGCACAGGCTCCGGATTGGCCCGCCGACAGGTCCGCCGAGGAGCCCACAGCCGCCGCACCCGCCGGACCCGCCGCGGCCACCGAGCCCGCCGCACCCGCTCTCGCGCCCGCCCTCTCCGCCTCCGCCGAGCTCGCGCTCGGCTGGCCCGGGGCAGGCGGCGAACAGCTGCCGCTGTTCCCGCTCCAGCCGCCCCGCAGCGGCCGTGAGCTGCTCGTCGATCACGTCACGGCCATGGTCTGCTGCGCCGCCGTCGACACGGCGGGTGCCGCGCCCGGACTCGACTGGCTGGACGGGCCCGCCCTGCTCGTCGAAGGCAAGCGGCGTGCCGACCTCGCCGGACCGGTCCTCACGCTCGTCGAGGACGCCGACCCCGAGCCCCTGCGCGCCTGGCTCGCCGCCGTCGGCGTACGCCCCGAAAAGCCCGTCCGCCTCGCCTGACGACGGCGGCCACGGCACCCACTGCCGCACCCACTGCGGCCCCCACCGCCGCACCAGAGGCCGTGCCGAGGCCGGACCCCGGCGCCCGGAACACCCCCCTACGACCGGAATGCCGTGCTCCGTTCCCGCCAATTAACGACGAACGGTGACGGACTGCGTGCGGTATGTGATGTGCTGGGGATCGGCACTGACAGCCACCGCACCAGCGGTGCACGAATCGATCATCGGACCACGGGGGAATCAAGGGAGGGGCGCAACATGGGGGCGGAACAGATTCGGCGGTGGGAATCGGGAGCGCTCGCCCACGCCGTGACCGATCCGTTCGGTCAGGGCCCGCTGCCCTGGCTGCGCGGCAGCGAGCAGTACATCGGGGACACCGGCCAGGTCGTCCCCTGGTACGCCGACCCCGCCCTCGCGCGCGGCGGCCACGGCGGACCGCGCTCCGCCGACGACGTACACCGCCAGATCAAGGGCTTCGCCTCCACCGGTGCCGTCGCACCCGGCGAGGCGATCGACTTCCACATCACCGTGGACCCGCCCCAGCCGTTCTCGGTCGACATCTATCGCATCGGGCACTACGCCGGTGACGGCGCCTCGAAAATCATCACCAGCCCGCGCCTGCCCGGCATCGTCCAGCCCGACCCGCTCACCGCCGACCGCACGGTCTCCTGCCACCACTGGTGGCTCTCCTGGCGCCTCCAGGTGCCCTCGTACTGGTCGGTCGGCGCGTACGTCGCCGTCCTGACCACCGTCGACGGCCGCTACCGCTCCCACATCCCCTTCACGGTCCGCGATCAGCACCCCGCCGACCTGCTCCTGCTCCTCCCCGACATCACCTGGCAGGCCTACAACCTCTACCCCGAGGACGGCCGCACCGGCGCCAGCCTCTACCACGCCTGGGACGAGGACGGCCGCCTGCTCGGCGAGGAGGACGCGGCGACGACGGTCTCCTTCGACCGCCCGTACGCCGGGGCCGGGCTCCCGCTCCACGTGGGCCACGCCTACGACTTCATCCGCTGGGCCGAGCGGTACGGCTACGACCTCGCCTACGCCGACGCCCGCGACCTGCACGCCGGCCGCGTCGACCCGACCCGCTACCGCGGCCTGGTCTTCCCGGGCCACGACGAGTACTGGTCGGTCCCCATGCGCCGTACCGTCGAGTCCGCCCGCGACCACGGCACCTCGCTCGTCTTCCTCTCCGCCAACACCATGTACTGGCAGGTCGAGCTCGGCCCGTCCCCCTCCGGAGTCCCCGACCGCCTCCTCACCTGCCGAAAACGCCGCGGCCCGGGCAAACCGGCCCTCTGGCGCGAGGTCGACCGTCCCGAGCAGCAGCTCCTCGGCATCCAGTACGCGGGCCACGTCCCCGAGCCGCACCCCATGGTGGTGCGCAACGCCGACCACTGGCTCTGGGAGGCCACCGGCGCCGGAGAGGGCGACGAGCTGCCGGGCCTGGTCGCCGGCGAGGCCGACCGCTACTTCCCGCGCACCGCCCTCCCCGAGCACCAGCGCCGCATCCTGCTCGCCCACTCCCCCTACCGCGACAGGGACGACTCCCTGCGCCACCAGGAGACATCCCTCTACCGCGCCCCCTCCGGCGCCCTCGTCTTCGCCTCCGGCACGTTCGCCTGGTCACCCGCCCTGGACCGCCCGGGTCATGTCGACCTCCGCATCCAGCGCGCCACGGCCAACCTCCTGGACCGCATCTGCAAACGGGACTAAACAGCCCCCTGAACCCCCTGGCCGAGGCCGGCGCCTCCGCATGCGGGACAATCGGAGCGTTGGGACCAAACCACGGGGAGGAACCGTGTCCGGATTCGTAGAAAAGCCCGAGCCAGTCGAGGTTCCGGGCCTGGTACACCTGCACACCGGCAAGGTGCGCGACCTGTACCAGAACGAGGCGGGCGACCTCGTCATGGTCGCCAGCGACCGCATCTCCGCGTACGACTGGGTGCTCCCCACCGAGATCCCGGACAAGGGCCGCGTCCTCACCCAGCTGTCGCTGTGGTGGTTCGACCAGCTCGCCGACCTGATCCCGAACCACGTGCTGTCGACCGAGCTCCCCGCCGGCGCCCCCGCCGACTGGGCCGGCCGCACCCTGGTCTGCACCTCCCTGCGCATGATCCCCGTCGAGTGCGTGGCCCGCGGCTACCTCACCGGCTCGGGCCTCACCGAGTACGTCGAGAGCCGCACGGTCTGCGGCCTCGCGCTCCCCGAGGGCCTCAGCGACGGCTCCGAGCTCCCCGCGCCGATCTTCACGCCCGCCACCAAGGCGGCCGTCGGCGACCACGACGAGAACGTGTCGTACGAGGAGGTCGCCCGCCAGGTCGGCGCGGAGACCGCCGCCCAGCTGCGCCAGACGACGCTCGCCGTCTACTCCCGCGCCCGCGACATCGCCCGCGACCGGGGCATCATCCTCGCCGACACCAAGTTCGAGTTCGGCCACGACGCGAACGGCGGCCTGGTCCTCGCCGACGAGGTCCTGACCCCGGACTCCTCCCGCTTCTGGCCGGCCGACACCTGGGAGCCGGGCCACGCCCAGCCCTCGTACGACAAGCAGTACGTACGCGACTGGCTGACCTCCCCGGCCTCCGGCTGGGACCGCACGAGCGAGCGCCCGCCCCCCGCGCTTCCGGCGGAGGTCGTGGCGGCGACGCGCGGCAAGTACGTCGAGGCGTACGAGCGGCTGACCGGCACCACCTGGGCGTGAGCACGCGAAAGCCCCCGGCCGACCGGCCGGGGGCTTTCACTGTTCTCACTGGAGCGGACGACGAGGCTCGAACTCGCGACCTCAACCTTGGCAAGGTTGCGCTCTACCAACTGAGCTACGTCCGCATGCGCTGTCGCGCGGAACCACTATACCCAACCTCGCTCGCGCGCGAGACGCACCGCCGTATGACGGTTCTCGGCACCCAGTTTCGACGCGGCGGAGGAGAGGTAGTTCCGTACGGTCCCCGGCGACAGCGACGCCCGCTCCGCGATCTCCGCGACCGGCGCCCCGTCCGCCGCGAGCTCCAGCACCTCGGCCTCCCGCGCGGTCAGCGGCGAGTCCCCGGCGGAGATCGCGTCGGCCGCCAACTCCGGGTCCACGTAACGGTGTCCCGCGTGGACGGCACGGATGATCTCGGCGAGCCGCTGGGCGCTGACGGTCTTCGGCACGAAGCCGCGCACACCCGCCGCGAGCGCCCGCTTCAGGTGCCCCGGGCGGCCGTGACTCGTCACGATCATGGTCCGGCAGGCCGGGAGCTCGGTCCGCAGCGATGTGGCGACCTTCACACCGTCGGCGCCCGGCATCTGGAGGTCCAGCACCGCCACGTCGGGCCGGTGGGCCCGCGCCATGGCGAGCGCCTCGGGGCCGGAGGCCGCCTCGGCGACGACCACGAGATCGTCCTCCAGCCCGAGCAGCGCGGCCAGCGCGCCCCGGATCAGGTGCTCGTCGTCGGCGAGCAGCACGCGCACGGGCGACCCCATCGGTATCCCTGTCCCTGTCACGGCGAGGGCACCTCCTCGGCGGCTTCGGCCCCGGTGGGCACCCCCGCGTCCGCGACCGCCGGGACCCGGGCCGTCACCCGGAACCGGCCGCCCCGCACCCAGCCGGCGTCCAGCGTGCCGTCCAGCGCCGCGAGCCGCTCCCGGAGCCCCGCAAGGCCCGAGCCGACCCCCGAGCCGGCACCCGGAATGGCTCCCGGTCCCGTCCCCGGCCCCGTCCCCGCCCCGTCGTTCTCGACCACCAGCACCGCGCACCCCTCCTCCGCGCGCACCACCACCGTGCAGTGGCGCGCGTCCCCGTGCCGCAGCACGTTCGTCGTGGCCTCCCGTACGACCCACGCCAGCGCCGACTGCGCCCGCGCCGGAAGCACCGGGAGCTCCGTCGCCGCCGCTTCGACCCGGCACACGATCCCGGCCGCCGCCAACACGCTCCGCGCGCCGTCCAGTTCGGTGTGCAGGTCCGCCTCGCGGTAGCCGCGCACCACGTCCCGCACCTCCCGCTGGGAGTCCTGCGCGATCCGCTGGACCTCCGCCATCTGCTCCACCGCGTGCTCGGTCACGCCCCGCCGCGCCAACTGCACCGCCAGCTCGCTCTTGAGCGCGATCACCGCCAGGTTGCGCCCCATCACGTCGTGCAGGTCCCGCCCGAAGCGCAGCCGCTCCTCCGCCACCGCCAGCCGGGCCTGGAGCTCGCGCGCCGCGTCGAGCTCCCACACCGCGCGCAGCAGCCACCCCGAGAAGCCGCTGGTGAAGGCCAGCAGCAGCCCCCCGATCGCGCTCCCGACCGAGAAGCCGACGACGTCCGGGAGCGGCATCCCGAGCGCGGACGAGACGAGTCCGGCGCCGACGGCGGCCGCCAGCACCAGGTACAGCATGTGCCGGACCTTCGTCAGCCCCAGCACCACGCCGCCGATGCCGAAGCCCAGCATCCCCACCACCAGATACGCGGCGGCCCCCACGTCGTCCAGCGCGCCGAACCGCCGCAGCGCCAACCCACCCGCGGCGAGCAGGCACGACGCCACCCCGTGCGCCACCATCAGCCGGTACGGGCGCGCCCGCCGCCCCACGGTCCAGTCGAAGGCCCGCGAGGCGAGCACCCCGCCCAGTGCGGAATGCCCGCACACCAGCAGGAACAGCCACCCGCCCAGTGGCTGCGGCGCCCCTCCCAGCACCCCCAGCCCGATCGACAGCACCTCGATCACCGCGAAGGCGTGGTACGACCAACGGGTGTAGAGCTCGACCTTCTCCGGATTGCTGCGCCGGCTCCACCACCCTGTCAGCCTCATGTCTCCTCGCCCCCCTCAGCGACGCGGCTCCCAGCGGAACCACCGCCGCACAGCAAACACCGAGACGGCGATCCAGACCAGCGCGGTGGCGGCCGCACCGGCGAGCTCGCCCGCGTCGCCGCCGCCCAGCCATCCGGCGCGTACGAGCGTCATCACGCCGGTGAGCGGCAGCAGTTCGCACACCGAGGCCACCTTCTCCGGGAAGACCTCCAGCGGCAGGAAGAGCCCGGACCCGATCGACGACACCACGAACAGCGGCATCGTCGTGATCTGCGCGCTCTCCACGGTCCTGGTGAACCCGGCCGTCGCCGCCGCCAGCCCCGTCAGCAGCACCACCCCCAACACCGTGCCGAGCACCAGCAGATCGGGCCGCTGCGGGGCCCGTACGTCGAGGAACGCCGTCCCCGCCGCCACCATCAGCGCGCACTGCGCCACCGCGAGCACCGCCGCCGGCAGCGCGGTCCCGGCCAGGATCTCCCGGTCCGACGCCTCGCCCGTGCGCAGCCTCTTGAGCACCAGTTCCTCGCGCCGCGCCACGTACGCCGAGACGAGGTTCAGATACACGACGAGCAGCAGCGCCATCACGATGCCGCCGCTCAGCGAGGCTTCGAGCGCGCTCATGCCGGTCTTCTCCAGGCCGACCTGGTCGAGCGAGCTGCGCATGAAGCCGACCATGAGCAGCGGCATGCCGAGCGCGACGAAGAGGGCGTACCGGTTGCGTACGAGGAGGGTCAGCTCGGCGCAGCCCAGCGCGCCCATGCGATCGGTCATCGTGGTCATGTCACGCACCTACCTTCTCCGCGGAAGCGACGCTCTGGGAGGCATCCTGCGAGGCGTCTTGCGAGGCGTTCTGGGAAGCGATCTCGAGGAAGGCCTCTTCGAGCGAGGCCGACCGGGCGTCCAGCCCCTCCAGCCGTACGTCGTGCTCCCGCGCCCACAGCAGCAGTTCGCCGAGCGCGTCCTGCAAGGCGTGCGTCCGGATCTCGACGCGGCGCCCGTCGGCGGCCGCGAGCAGGGACAGCGGGAGCCGCCCGGCGGGCACGCCGTGGGGCAGGACGAAGCGGATGCGGGCCGGGCGGGAGGCGGTGACCTCCGCCGGGGTGCCGGCCGTCACGATCCGCCCCTGGTGCAGGATCGCCAGCCGGTCCGCCAGCGTCTCCGCCTCCTCCAGGTAGTGCGTGGTCAGCAGCACGGTCGTGCCGTCTTCGCGGAGGGCCCGCACCAACTCCCAGGTGTCGCGGCGCCCTTCGGCGTCGAGTCCGGTCGTCGGCTCGTCCAGGAACAGCACCTCGGGCCGCCCGAGCAGGGCCAGCGCGAGGTCCAGCCGCCGCCGCTCACCGCCCGACAGCTGCTTGACGCGCACACGGGAGCGGGCGGACAGGCCCACCATCTCCAGCGCCTCCCCGGCGGGCCGGGCCCCGCTGGTGCAGCCCGACCACATCCGTACGGTCTCGGCGACTGTCAGGTCGGAGGGGAAGCCGCCTTCCTGGAGCATCATGCCGATCCGGGGCCGTACGGCGGGCCGTTCGCGGTAGGGGTCGTGGCCGAGGACCCGCACCCGGCCGCCGCTCGGGGCGGCGAGGCCCTCCAGTAGCTCGACGGTGGAGGTCTTGCCGGCGCCGTTCGTCCCGAGCAGGGCGAAGATCTCACCGCGCGCCACGGAGAAGGTGATCCCCTTCACAGCATCGAAGCCGTCGGCGTACCGGCGTTGGAGGTCCGCCGCCTCAATCACGTGGGTGGTCATGCCTCAAGGCTGTCGCCGCCGGGCGCGCGCGGTCAGGCCGTGCTGTCACCGGTCCTCGATGACAAATGTCATCCGGCCGGGCCCTGGGCCGATATACGCCGAAGGCCCCGGTCGTGATGACCGGGGCCTTCGTACTCTGAGCGGACGACGAGATTCGAACTCGCGACCCTCACCTTGGCAAGGTGATGCTCTACCAACTGAGCCACGTCCGCAGTGCTCCCGACCGGCTTTCACCGGGCGGTGCGAACACCACTGTACCTGATCCACCGAAGTGGTTGGTAAGCGATGTAGAGCGGGTGACAGGAATCGCACACTGCGCCTTCCCCCTGGAAGGGGGATGTTCTACTACTGAACTACACCCGCACGCTCCGTGAGGTGGGGCCTTTCCGGCCTTGCCCCTCGGCGTGATCCAGACTCTAGCGGATCACCCCGGGTGTCGCGCAAGTCGAAGATCGTCGGGCGGCCTCAGCCGGCCTCGCGGAAGGCCTCGTACACCCGCTTGGGGATCCGGCCCCGGGCCGGCACGTCCATCTTGTGGGCCTGCGCCCAGGCGCGTACGGCCGCCGGGTCGGGTTCGAGGGAGGTGTGCGTGTACGAGGCGGAGCGCGCGGCCCTCGCCTTGCCCGCGCCCCCCGTTCCCGCACCGGCTCCGCCGCCGCCGGAGCGCTTGCGGCCGGCCGCGACGTAGGGGGCGAGCGCCTTGCGCAGTTTCTTTGCGTTGGCTGCATTGAGGTCGATCTCGTACGTCTTACCGTCGAGGCCGAACATGACCGTTTCCGTCGCTTCGCCTCCGTCGATGTCGTCGAAGAGCGTGACCACTACGCGCTGAGCCACGGATATCGGTCCTTTCCTGCGGTATCGCCGCGCTGACGTGCGGAGATACCGACTTTACGGCTGTTGAGAGGCAATGCCGCTTTCCTCTGGTTTCCTTTGTACAGCGAAAGGCGTCACATTGTGAAGCCCAGCCAATTGCATCAGCGTGTTGGCCGCAATGTCGTGGACGTTTCTTTTCCGGGATTTTTCCGCGCTGATGTGTCGGCGTTGTGAGGGCGGCGGAGGGCGTGCCGGAGCGGCGCGCTTGTAGGGTCCTCCAGACTTCTACCCGCGTAGAATTTGGAGACAGGTACGCTGAGGGAACCGCCCACGCAACACACCACCGGGAGTGCCAGTGGCACGCGTCGTAGTCGACGTCATGCTCAAGCCGGAGATCCTCGACCCGCAGGGACAGGCGGTGCAGCGTGCACTGCCCCGCCTCGGTTTCGACGGGATCGCCGACGTCCGCCAGGGAAAGCGCTTCGAGCTCGAAGTGGAGGGGCCGGTCGATGACGCCGCCCTCGCCCGCATCCACGAGATGGCCGAAACCTTCCTCGCCAACACCGTCATCGAGGACTTCGTCGTAAAGGTGGAGTCGTGACCTCTCGTATTGGAGTCGTCACTTTCCCCGGCACGCTCGACGACCGGGACGCGTTGCGCGCCGCCCGGCTCGCGGGCGCCGAGCCCGTTTCCCTCTGGCACCGCGACAAGGACCTCAAGCAGGTCGACGCGGTCGTTCTCGCGGGCGGCTTCAGTTACGGCGACTATCTGCGCGCCGGAGCCATCTCGCGGTTCTCGCCGGTGATGGAGACGATCATCGAGCAGGCGAAGGCCGGTATGCCGGTCCTGGGAATCTGCAACGGCTTCCAGATCCTCACCGAGTCGCACCTGCTGCCGGGCGCGATGCTGCGCAACAACCACCTGCACTTCATCTGCCGCGACCAGAAGCTGCGGGTGGAGAACGCCGGGACGGCCTGGACCAGCGACTACACCGAGGGCCAGGAGATCTCCGTGCCCCTCAAGAACATCGACGGCCGGTACGTCGCCGACGAGCGCGTGCTCGACGAGCTGGAAGCCGAGGGCCGGGTCGCCTTCCGCTACCTGGACGGGAACCCCAACGGCTCGCTGCGCGACATCGCCGGCATCACCAACGCCGCCGGGAACGTCGTGGGCCTCATGCCGCACCCCGAGCACGCCGTGGAGCCGCTGGTCGGCACCGGCCGTACCGACGGCCTCGGTTTCTTCACCTCGATCCTCAAGAAGTTGGTCAGCGCCTCATGACCCTCGACACCGTCAAGCACGCCGGCGAGACGCCGGACGTCGAGCAGCCGTGGGCCGAGCTCGGCCTGAAGCAGGACGAGTACGAGCGCATCCGCGAGATCCTCGGGCGGCGGCCGACCGGCGCCGAGCTCGCCATGTACTCCGTCATGTGGTCCGAGCACTGCTCGTACAAGAGCAGCAAGGTGCACCTGAAGCAGTTCGGCGAGAAGGCCCCCGAGAACGACGCCCTGCTCGTCGGCATCGGCGAGAACGCGGGCGTCGTGGACGTCGGCCAGGGGTACGCGGTGACCTTCAAGGTCGAGTCGCACAACCACCCCTCGTACATCGAGCCCTACCAGGGCGCGGCCACCGGCGTCGGCGGCATCGTCCGCGACATCCTCGCCATGGGCGCCCGCCCGGTGGCGGTCGTCGACCCGCTGCGCTTCGGCGCGGCGGACCACCCCGACACCAAGCGCGTCCTGCCGGGCGTCGTCGCGGGCATCGGCGGCTACGGCAACTGCCTGGGCCTGCCGAACATCGGCGGCGAGGTCGTCTTCGATCCCTGCTACCAGGGCAACCCGCTGGTCAACGCCGGCTGCATCGGCGTGATGAAGCACGAGGACATCCACCTCGCGAAGGCGTCCGGCCCCGGCAACAAGGTCATCCTGTACGGCGCCCGGACGGGCGGCGACGGCATCGGCGGCGTGTCCGTGCTGGCCTCGGAGACCTTCGACGACACGAAGCCGACCAAGCGCCCGGCGGTCCAGGTCGGCGACCCGTTCCAGGAGAAGCTCCTCATCGAGTGCACCCTTGAGATCTTCAAGGAGAAGCTCGTCGCGGGCATCCAGGACCTCGGTGGCGCGGGCCTGTCCTGCGCGACCAGCGAGCTCGCCTCCGCCGGCTCCGGCGGCATGCGCGTCGAGCTGGACACCGTGCCGCTGCGCGACTCCTCGCTCTCGCCGGAGGAGATCCTCATGAGCGAGTCGCAGGAACGCATGTGCGCGATCGTCGAGCCGCGGCACGTCGACCGCTTCATGGAGATCTGCGAGAAGTGGGACGTCATCGCCACCGTCATCGGTGAGGTGACGGACGGCGAGCGGCTGGAGATCTTCTGGCACGGCGAGCAGATCGTGGACGTGCCGCCGCGCACGGTCGCGCACGAGGGCCCGGTCTACCACCGGCCGTACGCGCGCCCCGAGTGGCAGGACGCCCTCCAGGCCGACGATGCCAACAAGCTGCCCCGGCCGTCCTCCGCCGACGAGCTGCGCGAGCAGGTCCTCCGGCTGGTCGCGCACCCGAACCAGGCCTCCAAGGCGTGGGTCACCGACCAGTACGACCGCTTCGTGCAGGGCAACACCGTCCTCGCGCAGCCCGAGGACTCCGGCATGATCCGCATCGACGAGGAGACCAACCTCGGCGTCGCGATCGCCACGGACGGCAACGGCCGGTACGCCAAGCTCGACCCGTACACGGGCGCGCAGCTGGCGCTGGCGGAGGCGTACCGCAACGTCGCCGCCTCGGGCGCCAAGCCGCTCGCCATCTCCGACTGCCTGAACTTCGGCTCGCCGGAGGACCCGGGCGTCATGTGGCAGTTCGCCGAGGCCACGCGCGGTCTGGCGGACGGCTGCCGGCAGCTGGGTACGCCGGTGACGGGCGGCAACGTCTCCCTCTACAACCAGACCGGTGACGTGGCCATCCACCCGACGCCCGTGGTCGCGGTGCTCGGCGTGATCGACGACGTCACACGCCGCACGCCGATCGCCTTCGCGGAGGAGGGCCAGCTCCTCTACCTGCTGGGTGACACGCGTGAGGAGTTCGGCGGCTCGGCGTGGTCCGAGGTCGTGCACGGCCACCTGGGCGGCCTGCCGCCGGCGGTGGACCTGGACCGGGAGAAGCTGCTGGGCGAGATCCTGATCTCGGCGTCCCGCGACGGCATGATCGACGCGGCGCACGACCTGTCCGACGGCGGCCTGATCCAAGCGGTCGTCGAGTCCTGCCTGCGCGGCGGGAAGGGGGCGCGGCTGATCGTCCCGGACGGCCTGGACGCCTTCACCTTCCTGTTCAGCGAGTCGGCCGGCCGTGCGGTCGTGGCCGTCCCGCGCAGCGAGGAGCTCCGCTTCACGGACATGTGCGGCGCGCGGGGGCTGCCCGCGACGCGCATCGGTGTGGTGGACGGCGACGAGGTCGACGTCCAGGGCGAGTTCAGCATCCCGCTGAGCGAGCTCCGCACGGCGCACGAGGCGACGATCCCGGGCCTGCTGGCCTGAGCCTGCCGGCCTTCCAACCTGCCGGCCTGACGTTCGCCGCGTCCGAAGCCCCCGACCGGACCCCCTGAGGGTTCCGGTCGGGGGCTTCGTCGTGTCCGGGCGCGTGCGGAAATTCCGCACGCCCAAGCCCTTGCACGGGATTACGTAATTACGTAACAATGGACGGTATGGAGCTGGAGGAACGCCTCACCGCGCTCGAACGGCGGCTCGCCGCCCTCGAGCGCACCGACCCGCCGTCACCACGACCGCCGCACGAGAGCGACTTCTGGGCCCTGGAGGGGCTCAAGGCGCAGCTCGCGGAGGCGGGCGCGCCTGATGGCGGGGTGCTGTTCACCGGGGCCATACGGCTGCCGACGGGGGAGCAGTACGAGTGGCAGGACGGCGCCCTGACCGAGCGCCAGCTGGGGGAGGACTGGACGGAGGCGGCCGAGTCCTTCGCGGCGCTGGGCCATCCGATACGGCTCCGGCTGCTGCGCGAGATCGTCGGGGGCCGGCGTACCGCCGCCGAGCTGGCCCTCCTGGAGGAGATCGGCACGACCGGCCAGATCTACCACCACCTGCGCCAACTCACCGGCGCCGGCTGGCTGCACACCGCCGGACGCGGCCGCTACGAGGTCCCGGCGGGCCGCGTGGTGCCGCTGCTGGTGGCGCTGGCCGCGGCGCGACCGTAACCGACCATGACCATCGGGGGATCAACCATGTCCGTACGCACCCGCAGGGGGGCCGCGACGCTCGCGCGCCTGCTGTGGCTCGCCTTCATCGTCCAGGCGCTGGCGTCGATCTGGGTGCCGCTTCCGTACAACTACTGGCTGGGATGGCTGCCGGCCGTCGCGGCCATCGCCCTCCGCGTCGGCCTGAACCGCGCGGAGACGGGCCGCCTCGCCGCCGAGGGCCGCGAGGCGGTCGAGGTCGACCCGCCCGTGACCGGCACCTGGACCGCGCTGAACAGCCCCGCCGACAAGGTGCCCAGCCACGGCACCCACCAGCTAGGCCAGACGTACGCCATCGACATCGTCGCCGAGTCCGGGCAGCGCCCCCGCCCGGGGTTCGCCTGGCTGTGGCCCGTCGCCCGGGCCAACCGCGACTTCCCGGCCTTCGGGGAGCCGCTGCTCGCGGTGGCAGCCGGGACGGTGGTGCACGCCGAGGACGGCCAGCGCGACCACCTGAGCCGTACCTCCCTGCCCGCGCTCCTGTACTTCATAGTGGTCGAGGGCCTGTTCCGCTCCCTGGGCGGCGCCCGCCGCATCGTGGGCAATCACCTGGTGCTGGACCTCGGCGACGGTACGTACGCGGTCTACGCGCACCTGCGGCGCGGCTCGCTCGCGGTCCGCGCGGGCGACCGGGTCACCGCGGGGCAGGAGCTCGCCCGCTGCGGGAACTCCGGCAACTCCACCGAGCCGCACCTCCACTTCCAGCTCATGGACGGTCCCGACGCGCGCACCGCGCGGGGTGTGCCCTGGACCTGGCGGGGCGTGGGCGTGCCCAAAAACGGCGAGGCCTTCACCGTCGGCCCTGAACTAACCTCGGCCCATGCCAACTGCCAAGAAGCGCACCCGTAGTTACGACCCCGCCAAGACCCGCGCCGCCGTCCTCGCGCAGTTCGGCCACGTCCGGGACGCGGTCCTCACCCTCACGCCCGAGCAGCTCGCCCTGCCGACCCGGCTCGGGGAGTGGACCGTACGGGAGCTCGCCGCACACATCAGCATGGGGCTGGGCTCCCTGATCCGGGGCGTGGCGGCGCCCGAGCCCGCGAGCCGCGATCTGGAGCTGACGGAGTGGGCGCCCGCCACCCGGCAGTACGCCGAGGACGTCGACGCGGCCGCGCGTGAGATCGCCGAGGCGGCGGCGGTCGACCCGGCCGGGCTCGCGGCGCTGTACGAGGAGACCGGGCGGAACCTCGCGGACGCGCTGGCGGCGGCCCCGGACGAGCGGCTGATCGAGACGCGGTTCGGCGGGGTGCGCCTCGCGGACTTCCTGGTGACCCGCACCGTCGAGCTGGTCGTCCACACCGACGACCTCAACGACGCCACCGGACTCGCCGTCCCGTTCGACCGTCAGGCCCTGGCCGCCTGCACCCGGCTGCTCGCCGACGCGCTCGCGGTGAAGGCCCCCGGCGGTTCGGTGGAGGTGCGGGTGCCTCCGTACGCGGTGGTGCAGTGTGTCGAGGGCCCCCGGCACACCCGGGGCACCCCGCCGAACGTCGTGGAGACCGACCCGCTGACCTGGATCCGCCTGGCCACGGGCCGTACGACCTGGCAGGAGGCCCTCTCCGCCGCCCAGGTGAGCGCCAGTGGCGAGCGCGCGGACCTGGCGGCGCTGCTGCCGCTCCTGGGCTGAGCAGGGGCGTCGGCGGTGGAGGGCGCCGGAGCGGAACCGGTCCGGGGCCTGGCCCGTCCCAGAGTCATGCCGACCACGCACAAGCACCACCTCACCGCGTCAGCCGCGCTCGTCGCGCTCCTCGCCCTCACCGCCTGCGGCACCGAACCGGGGTCCGGCGCGAGTGACGGCGGCGGCTCCGGGCGTCCGGACGTGCCGGTCACCGGCGTGCACTGGGCCGTCGACAGCGTCACCGTCGACGGCCGCGAGCACACCGCCCCGGCCCGGGCGCACGTCCAGGTCGACGCCAAGGGCAAGGTCACGGGCAACTACGGCTGCAACCACTTCAACGCCAGGGCCGACATCGACGGTGACACCATCACCATCAGCGACCCCGGCATGACCGAGATGGCCTGCGAGGGGAGCGTCCAGAGCTTCGAGGACGCCCTGAGGTCCGCGCTCGACGGGCCGCTCAAGGCCGCGCTCGACAAGGGCCGGCTGACCCTCACCACCGACCGGGGCGACACCGTGGTGCTGTCCGAGCGGCGCCCGGCGCCGCTCACCGGCACCACCTGGACCGTCGAGTCCCTCACCTCGGGCCAGGCGGTCTCCTCGCTGCCGGCCGGCGCCGAGGGCAAGGCCCATTTCGTCGTGACGGAGGACGGCGGCAAGAGCGAGGGCAAGGTGCGCGGCAAGGAGGGCTCCATCCGCGGCAACCTGGGCTGCAACAGCTTCACCGCGACCGTCACCACCGAGGGCCAGGCGATCACTTTCGGCCGCGTGACCTCCACCCGGAAGCTCTGCCCCGGACCCGCGATGGACGTCGAACGCGCCCTGCTCAAGGTGATGGAAGGGACGGCCACGTACACGATCGACCACCGCACCCTGACCCTCACCGCCGCCGACGGCACGGGCTTCGCCGCCCGGGCGAGCGAGAAGTAGCTCCGGGCCGACTGCGGAGCCGACTGCGAGGTCCGTCACACCCCCTGCGCCGCGCCATCCGGCAAAGCCCGCTGGTCAGCGCGGTGCCCGCCGAAACCCCGGGCTCCGCTTCGGGTCGGCGGCCCCTTCACCAATTCGGACCAGTGGTCGATCTCGCCTACACTCGGAGGCGTGCCACGTGGTGACGGTCGACTCAATCACGATCTGCTTCCCGGCGAAAAAGGCCCCCAGGACGCTTGTGGCGTCTTCGGTGTCTGGGCTCCGGGTGAAGAGGTCGCAAAGCTCACGTACTTCGGGCTCTACGCCCTCCAGCATCGGGGCCAGGAATCCGCGGGAATCGCGGTCAGCAACGGCTCCCAGATCCTCGTCTTCAAGGACATGGGCCTGGTCTCCCAGGTCTTCGACGAGACCTCCCTCGGCTCCCTCCAGGGCCACATCGCGGTCGGACACGCCCGCTACTCGACCACCGGTGCCTCCGTGTGGGAGAACGCGCAGCCGACCTTCCGGGCCACCGCCCACGGCTCCATCGCGCTCGGCCACAACGGCAACCTGGTGAACACGGCGCAGCTCGCCGAGATGGTCGCCGACCTCCCCAAGATGGACGGCCGCGCCACGCAGGTGGCCGCCACCAACGACACCGACCTCGTCACCGCGCTGCTCGCCGGCCAGGTCGACGACGACGGCAAGCCGCTGACCATCGAGGAAGCCGCCGCCAAGGTGCTCCCCGAGGTCCGGGGCGCCTTCTCGCTCGTCTTCATGGACGAGGGCACCCTCTACGCCGCCCGCGACCCGCAGGGCATCCGCCCGCTGGTCCTCGGCCGCCTGGAGCGGGGCTGGGTCGTCGCCTCCGAGTCCGCCGCCCTCGACATCTGCGGTGCGGCATACGTCCGCGAGGTCGAGCCGGGCGAGATGATCGCCATCGACGAGAACGGCATCCGCACCTCACGATTCGCAGAAGCGAAGCCCAAGGGCTGTGTCTTCGAGTACGTCTACCTGGCGCGCCCCGACACCGACATCGCCGGCCGGAACGTCTACCTCTCCCGCGTGGAGATGGGCCGACGCCTCGCCAAGGAAGCCCCGGTCGACGCCGACCTGGTCATAGCGACCCCGGAGTCCGGCACCCCCGCCGCCATCGGTTACGCGGAGGCCAGTGGCATCCCCTTCGGCGCGGGCCTGGTCAAGAACGCCTACGTCGGCCGGACCTTCATCCAGCCGTCGCAGACCATCCGCCAGCTGGGCATCCGCCTGAAGCTGAACCCGCTGAAGGAAGTCATCAAGGGCAAGCGCCTGGTGGTCGTCGACGACTCGATCGTCCGCGGCAACACCCAGCGCGCACTCGTCCGGATGCTCCGCGAGGCGGGCGCCGCCGAGGTCCACATCCGGATCTCGTCGCCGCCGGTGAAGTGGCCCTGCTTCTTCGGCATCGACTTCGCCACCCGCGCGGAGCTGATCGCCAACGGCATGTCGGTCGAGGAGATCGGCACGTCGCTGGGCGCCGACTCCCTCTCGTACATCTCCATCGACGCCATGATCGAGGCCACCACCATCCCGAAGCAGAAGCTCTGCCGCGCCTGCTTCGACGGTGAGTACCCGATGGAGCTGCCGGACCCCGAGCTGCTCGGCAAGCAGCTGCTGGAGACCGAGCTGGCCGCCGGCCCCGCCGCCACGGCCGCGGCCGATGCGCTCCGCCGCCTGTAACAGCACCCCGCAATCCCTGCAGTACGACACGAAAGCTCTCACAGTCATGTCTGAGACTGAGACCACCGGTGCCAGCTACGCAGCCGCGGGCGTCGACATCGAAGCGGGCGACCGCGCCGTCGAGCTGATGAAGGAGTGGGTGAAGAAGACGCAGCGCCCCGAGGTTCTCGGCGGCCTGGGCGGCTTCGCCGGCCTCTTCGACGCCTCCGCCCTCAAGCGCTACGAGCGACCGCTCCTCGCCTCCGCCACCGACGGCGTCGGCACGAAGGTCGACATCGCCCGCCAGATGGGCGTGTACGACACGATCGGCCACGACCTGGTCGCGATGGTCATGGACGACATCGTCGTCTGCGGCGCCGAGCCGCTCTTCATGACCGACTACATCTGCGTCGGCAAGGTGCACCCCGAGCGGGTCGCCGCCATCGTCAAGGGCATCGCCGAAGGCTGCGTCCTGGCCGGCTGCGCCCTGGTCGGCGGCGAGACCGCCGAGCACCCCGGCCTGCTGGGCCCGGACGACTTCGACGTCGCGGGCGCCGGTACGGGCGTGGTCGAGGCGGACCGGCTGCTCGGCCCCGATCGCATCCGTACGGGTGACGCCGTCATCGCCATGGCGTCCTCCGGCCTTCACTCCAACGGGTACTCGCTCGTACGCCATGTGCTCTTCGACCGCGCGGGCATGAGCCTGGACCAGCGGGTCGAGGAGCTTGGCCGGACGCTCGGCGAGGAGCTGCTGGAGCCCACCAAGATCTACTCGCTGGACTGCCTCGCGCTCACCCGCACCACCGAGGTGCACGCCTTCAGCCACATCACCGGTGGCGGTCTCGCCGCCAACCTGGCCCGGGTGATCCCGGACGCGCTGCACGCCACGGTGGACCGCGCGACCTGGACGCCGGACCCGATCTTCGACCTGGTCGGCAAGGCCGGGCAGGTGGAGCGGCTGGAGCTGGAGAAGACGCTGAACATGGGCGTCGGCATGATGGCCGTCGTCCCCGCCGACTCCGTCGACGTGGCGCTGACCACCCTGGCGGACCGGGGCGTCGACGCCTGGGTCGCCGGCGAGATCACCGACCGCGGTGACCGCGCGACCGGCGCCGAGCTGGTTGGGGAGTACGCCACGGCCTGACGGCGGCACGGCTGGGGACCGGCGACTCCCTCGGGAGGGAATCGCCGGTCAGCCGAGACGTCTCAGACGGCGGACAGCACAGAACCCGGTCCGGGACAGGGTCCCGGACCGGGTGAAGAAGAGTGCAGGCGTCAAGCGCCGCGACGCTGGGACGACGGACCGGACTCTTCGTCCTCGTCATCGTCGTCGTTGTACAACTCCGCGTAGCGGGCGTACGGGTCGTCTTCCTCGTCGTCGTCCTCGAACGGCTCGCCGTTCGGTGGCTGACTCGAAGATGCGCCCAGCTCGCTGGCCAGGCGTGCGAGGTCCGTCCCACCGCTGTTGTACTTCAGCTGGCGGGCGACCTTCGTCTGCTTGGCCTTGGCCCGGCCGCGCCCCATGGCTCGACCCCCTCGGTGACGGGGCTCGACGGCCCCAGAGTCTTGACACGCGTTCATGATTCGGAACGGGCTCTCCGTGGAGAGACCGGCCCGTAGGGCTTCAACGGTACCTGCTTCCGCCGCCATACGGTACGTCGCCCGCACGAGGCGCCTCGGAGCCGGACCGACGAGGTGCCCTGTCCTCGCTGGTCAGCTGCGATTTTAACCTCTTCGTGGCGGGCGACCCGCCGACCGGCGTGAGTCTTGTCTCTCTCCGGTCCTCCCGGCGAGCGGGCTCACGCCCCGTCGGCGGGGCACCCCTGTCAACTCACATGAACGCGGGAATTCCGGCCTTACCGGCGGCGTGCCTCGGCCATCCGCTGCTCGGCGATCCGGTCGGCCGCCGCGGCCGGCGGAATGCCGTCTTCCTTCGCACGTGCGAATATTGCCAGCGTGGTGTCGAAGATCTTCGTGGCCTTCGCCTTGCACCGGTCGAAGTCGAAGCCGTGCAGCTCGTCGGCGACCTGGATCACGCCGCCCGCGTTGACGACGTAGTCCGGCGCGTAGAGGATCCCGCGGTCGGCGAGGTCCTTCTCGACGCCGGGGTGCGCGAGCTGGTTGTTGGCCGCGCCGCACACCACCTTCGCCGTCAGGGCGGGCACGGTGTCGTCGTTGAGCGCACCGCCGAGCGCGCACGGCGCGTAGATGTCCAGGCCCTCGGTACGGATCAGCGCGTCCGTGTCCGCGACCACGGTGACCTGCGGGAACTTGTCGGTGACGCGACGCAGCGACTCCGCGCGCACGTCCGTGATGACGACCTCGGCGCCGTCCTCCAGCAGGTGCTCGACCAGGTAGTGGCCGACCTTGCCGACGCCCGCGACGCCGACCTTGCGGCCGCGCAGCGTCGGGTCGCCCCACAGGTGCTGGGCGGAGGCGCGCATGCCCTGGAAGACGCCGAAGGCGGTGAGGACGGAGGAGTCACCGGCGCCGCCGTTCTCGGGGGAGCGGCCGGTGGTCCAGCGGCACTCCCGCGCGACGACGTCCATGTCGGCCACGTAGGTGCCGACGTCGCAGGCCGTGACGTACCGGCCGCCGAGCGAGGCGACGAACCGGCCGTACGCCAGCAGCAGCTGCTCGGTCTTGATCTTCTCCGGGTCGCCGATGATCACGGCCTTGCCGCCGCCGTGCTCCAGACCGGCCATGGCGTTCTTGTACGACATCCCCCGGGAGAGGTTGAGCGCGTCGGCGACGGCCTCGGCCTCGGAGGCGTACGGGTAGAAACGGGTACCGCCGAGGGCCGGGCCCAGGGCGGTCGAGTGGAGGGCGATGACGGCCTTGAGGCCGGTGGCACGGTCCTGACAGATCACGACTTGTTCGTGGCCCCCCTGCTCCGAGTGGAACAGGGTGTGCAGGACGCCGTCGGTCACATCGGTCACGGTGGTGACTCCCAAGTACGAAGCGGCGAAGGAGGCCCCCCGGCGGGTGGGGGAGGGCCTTGACGGCAAGAGAGTAAGTCCTACCTGTGCGTAGAGGGGACCCAGTGCCGAGGATCACCCCCTCCCGGAGTACTGGCGTGGAAGGATTTGCGACATGCCAGCGGTCACTTCGGTCCTCGTCCCGTACGCCTCCTACCTGCGCGTGTACGAGCCGTTGGCGGCCTTCCCGGAGCCGGAGCGGGGCCATTGGGCCCACTACGCGCGCCGTGTCGCCGACGGGACCGCCCCGACGGCGCAGGACGAGCTGCGCCGCTCGCTGGCCGGGCTCGTGGGCACGCCGCCGGTTCCGGTGCCGGTGCACGAGAGTGCCGACGCCTTCGTGGTGGAGGTGGACGGCGTGGTGTGCGTGTGCCCGTGGCGCACGCGGATGCGCGGGTGGCTGGCGCTGGAGGAGCTGCCGGGCCTGCTGCCGGCGGTGGTCCTGGACGCGGCGCTGCCGCCGGTGGTGCGCGGGCAGGCGGAGGCCGACCACGAGCGGTGGCGCGAGCAGAACCCGGACGCGCGGCCGTGGATCCGCACCTCGGTGTGGCAGGTGCCGGTGCGCTGGTTCGCGCTCTTCTCCGACGAGGAGCGGGAGTACGCGGCGGCCGCCGGCCCGGACAAGGCGCCGGTGCTGCGCTACCGGACGCCGATGGTGCAGGCGCGGCGGCGGGTGGCGCGGGCGCTGAAGACCCTGCGCGAGTCGATCGACGAGGGCCCGCTGATCGAGGGTCTGGTGGACGTGGGGCGGTGGCTGGAGGAGTTCCACCCGCGCTCGCTGGTGGAGCTCGACTACGGCGGGCTGGTGCACGCCCTCTCCGCCGAGCAGCTCGCCTCGGACCGGTCGGCGGCGGATGTGGCCGAGGGCATCGCGGCGCTGCGGGCCGACGACGCGGCCGGCGCGGGTGCGGCGTACGAGCGGCTGATGGAGCGGTGGCGGTCGGTGCGGGACCGGCAGTTCGCCAACTGAGATGATCTCGGCCGACCGGTCGTGCGGGCCGATCGGGCCCTAGGTCCCGATCCGGGCCTTTGTGTCAAGCGTGACGGACAGCACTAACCGGGCTCTTGCGCCCATCACCCGACCTCATGCCAAAATAGGACAAGGAGTCCGGGAGGGGCTCCTTCCGTCCAAGTGTGGGCGGAAGGCTAAGCATTGCACGCTATGGGGGGTCTGGTGGCTCCTGATCGCTCTGTGACTGATCGTCACTGTGACGTGACTGTCCGTTATGGCATGGTCCATCGGCTTCCGTCGCTGATGAACACCTGAGAGGGCAATTCCGTCGGTTTGGCCGAACGTGGCTGGACAGATGGTGTAGTTGTAGTGCCGAGGACAAGCCGTTCGTCCTATAACCGACTCGGCTCGCGTCCGCCATTTCGGGCAACGCGGGTCAAGGTGCAGAATTTAGAGGAAAGAACCGAGAAGGTTCGGTTCTCCCGAGGAGGCCGCTCATGACCGCTCGCACCCCTGATGCCGAGCCGCTGCTGACCCCCGCTGAGGTTGCCACGATGTTCCGCGTGGACCCGAAGACGGTGACCCGCTGGGCGAAGGCGGGCAAGCTCACGTCCATCCGCACCCTGGGTGGACACCGTCGGTACCGCGAGGCAGAGGTCCGCGCACTGCTGGCGGGCATTCCGCAGCAGCGCAGCGAGGCCTGATACACCCCGAACACCCCGCTGAACCGGGCATTTCCGGATCCCCCAACCCGGTCCGCCCACCCATGGCTCCACCGACGGCTGCCCGCCCCAACGGGCCTTCGTCATCGATCGCGCTGGACTCCGCCGGGTCCAGCGCGATCTTTTTATGCCCGCGCAGGGGCCCGGTGGGGGTCGGCGGAGGTCGGCTCCGCGACCCCTCCCGACTGGTGCAATTGCACATATTAAATGGGGCCGTTGTAGGCAGGGCGTAAGCTGAGCAGTTTTCAAAACAGGTTTCGTGACTCGCGTCACACGGCGGAGAGCTCCGGGAAGGGGTCTTCGGTGCCTCCGTCCGGGCCGTTCCCGCCGTCGTCCGGGGCCTCCATGGCGAGCCGCTGGAGGCGGCGGCAGACGACGCAGCGGGGGGTGACGTGCCGGTAGCCGGAAGCGGCCGCCAGATGGGCGCGGAGCAGCGCGCGGGTCTCGTGCCTGACCGGCCGGTCCGGCAGATCGGGCCGGCCCGGCCTGACCGGTGTGCTGGGCATCCGCGTCACCTCCGCCGAAGGGCCCCGTACCCCTTGTTGCTTGGGTACCCCCGGCAGATGCCGCCGTCAAGACGACGAAAAGGCCCGGATCCTGAGGATCCGGGCCTTCTTCGTACTGCTTACTGCGGTCCTGACGGGATTTGAACCCGCGGCCTCCACCTTGACAGGGTGGCGAGCACTCCAAACTGCTCCACAGGACCAGGTTTCGCAGCCGGTTGAGTTCTGCGCTTGGCTGCGAGAGAGACTGTACAGCAGGTCACGGGGTGCGGTCGAACTCACTCAAGGCGACGCCCCCGTCACTACGGCGCGGCCGCGTCGATCGCCTTCACGATGCGCTTGTCGGAGACCGGGTAGGCGGTGCCCAGGGCGTGGGCGAAGTAGCTGACGCGCAGCTCCTCGATCATCCAGCGGATGTCCCGCACCTCCTGCGGCACCGGGCGGCCCTTGGGCAGCTGCTCCAGCAGCCAGGCGTACTCGTCCTGCATCTCGTGGACCTTCTCCATGCGCGTGGTGTCGCGCTGGACGGCCGTCGGCATCTGCTGGAGCCGCCGGTCCACCGCCACGAGATAGCGCATCAGGTCCGGCAGGCGCCGCAGGCCCGTCTTCGTCACGAAGCCGGCCGGCACGAGGGCCGCCAGCTGCCCCCGTACGTCCTGGACGTTCCTCACCAGGACCAGGCTGTTCGTGGCCTTCAGGCGCCGCTCGCAGGACTGCCAGGCGGCCAGGATCTGCTGCACCTGGGCCACCGTGCGGATGGTCAGCTCGACGAGGTCGGCGCGGACCTTGTCGTACAGCTTGCGGAAGGACTCCTCGTCCCACGCCGGCCCGCCGTGGTCGGCGATCAGCCGGTCGGCCGCCGCGGTCGCGCAGTCCTCGAAGAGTGCCTGCACCGAGCCGTGCGGATTGCGGGACAGGGCGAGCTTCTGCTGGTTCGTCAGCTTGTCGGCCGCGAACTTCGCCGGGTTCACCGGGATGTTCAGCATGATGAGCCTGCGCGTGCCGCGCCACATCGCCTGCTCCTGCTCGGCCTCCGTGTCGAAGAGCCGTACGGAGACGGTGTCGCCCGCGTCGACGAGCGCCGGGTACGCCTTGACCGGCTGGCCGGCGCGCCGCGTCTCGAAGACCTTCACCAGCGTGCCGATCGTCCAGTCCGTCAGGCCCGTGCGCTCCAGGGACTGCCCGGAGCCCGAGGGGCCCGCCGTGGCGGCCGCGGCGGCCTGGGAGAGGGCCTGACGGGCCTTCGGGCGCAGCTGGAGCTTCAGGGTCTCCAGGTCCTTGTCCTCGGCGAGCTTGCGGCGCCGCTCGTCGACGATCCGGAAGGTGATCTTCAGGTGGTCGGGCACCCTCGACCAGTCGAAGTCGTCGGCGTCGACCGGGACGCCCACCATCCGCTGGAGCCCGCGGGCGAGCGCCACGTCCAGCGGCTCCTCCAGCGGGACCGCCGTGTCCAGGAACCGCTTCGCGAAGTTCGGCGCGGGCACGTAGTTGCGGCGGATCGGCTTCGGCAGGGAGCGGATCAGCTCCGTGACGACCTCCTCGCGCAGGCCCGGGATCTGCCAGTCGAAGCCCTCGTCCGTCACCTGGTTCAGCACCTGGAGCGGGATGTGCACGGTCACGCCGTCCGCGTCAGCCCCCGGCTCGAACTGGTACGTCACACGGAACTTCAGCGCGCCCTGCCGCCACGAGTCGGGGTAGTCGGCCTTGGTGACCGCGCCCGCCTTCTCGTTGATGAGCATCTCGCGCTCGAAGTCGAGCAGGTCCGGCGCCTCGCGCCGCTTGTGCTTCCACCACGAGTCGAAGTGCGCGCCCGACACCACGTGCTCGGGCACCCGCTGGTCGTAGAAGTCGAAGAGCGTCTCGTCGTCCACGAGGATGTCGCGGCGCCGGGCGCGGTGCTCCAGCTCCTCGACCTCGGTCAGCAGCTTGCGGTTGTCCGCGAAGAACTTGTGGTGCGTGCGCCAGTCGCCCTCCACCAGCGCGTGGCGGATGAACAGCTCCCGGCTGGTCTCGGGGTCGATCCGGCCGTAGTGGACCTTCCGCTGCGCCACGATCGGCACGCCGTACAGCGTGACCTTCTCGTACGCCATCACCGCCGCCTGGTCCTTCTCCCAGTGCGGCTCGGAGTACGTGCGCTTGAGCAGGTGCTCCGCCAGCGGCTCGATCCACTCGGGCTCGATCTTCGCGTTGACCCGCGCCCACAGCCGGGAGGTCTCCACCAGCTCGGCGGACATCACGAACCGCGGCGGCTTCTTGAAGAGCGCGGAGCCGGGGAAGATCGCGAACTTGGCGCTGCGGGCACCCAGGTACTCGTTCTTCGCGCCCTCCTTCACGTCCTTCATCCCGATGTGGGAGAGGAGGCCGGCGAGCAGCGAGACGTGGACGCGGTCCTCGGGGGCGTCCTCGTCGTTGAGGTGGATGCCCATCTGCTTCGCGACCGTACGCAACTGCGTATAGATGTCCTGCCATTCGCGAATGCGCAGGTAGTTGAGGTACTCCGACTTGCACATCCGGCGGAACGCCGACGACGACAGCGCCTTCTGCTGCTCGCGGATGTAGCGCCAGAGGTTGAGGAAGGCGAGGAAGTCGGACGTCTCGTCCTTGAAGCGAGCGTGCTGCTGGTCGGCCTGGGCCTGCTTCTCCGCCGGGCGCTCGCGCGGGTCCTGGATGGAGAGCGCCGCCGCGATCACCATGACCTCGCGCACGCAGCCGTTCTTGTCCGCCTCCAGGACCATGCGGGCCAGACGCGGGTCCACCGGCAGCTGGGCGAGCTTGCGGCCCTGCTGGGTGAGCCGCTTCTTCGGGTCCTTCTGCGCCGGGTCGATGGCGCCGAGCTCCTGGAGGAGCTGCACGCCGTCGCGGATGTTGCGGTGGTCCGGCGGGTCGATGAAGGGGAACTTCTCGATGTCGCCGAGGCCCGCCGCCGTCATCTGGAGGATGACCGACGCCAGGTTCGTACGGAGGATCTCGGCGTCCGTGAACTCGGGGCGGGCGAGGAAGTCGTCCTCGGAGTACAGCCGGATGCAGATGCCGTCGGACGTACGGCCGCAGCGGCCCTTGCGCTGGTTGGCGCTGGCCTGGCTGACCGGCTCGATCGGCAGGCGCTGCACCTTCGTGCGGTGGCTGTAGCGGGAGATGCGGGCGGTGCCGGGATCGATGACGTACTTGATGCCGGGGACGGTCAGGGACGTCTCGGCGACGTTCGTGGCGAGGACGATCCGGCGGCCCGGGTGCGCCTGGAAGACGCGGTGCTGCTCGGCGTGCGAGAGGCGGGCGTAGAGGGGGAGGACCTCGGTGTTGCGCAGCTTCTTCTTCACGAGCGCGTCCGCCGTGTCGCGGATCTCGCGCTCACCGGAGAGGAAGACCAGGATGTCGCCGGGGCCCTCCGCCTGGAGCTCGTCGACCGCGTCGCAGATCGCGGTGATCTGGTCGCGGTCGGAGTCCTCGGAGTCCTCTTCGAGGAGGGGGCGGTAGCGGACCTCCACCGGATACGTACGGCCGGAGACCTCGACGATCGGCGCGTCGCCGAAGTGGCGGGAGAAGCGCTCCGGGTCGATGGTCGCGGAGGTGATCACGACCTTGAGGTCGGGGCGCTTGGGGAGCAGCTGGGCGAGGTAGCCGAGCAGGAAGTCGATGTTGAGGCTGCGCTCGTGGGCCTCGTCGATGATGATCGTGTCGTACGCGCGCAGCTCGCGGTCCGTCTGGATCTCGGCGAGCAGGATGCCGTCCGTCATCAGCTTGACGAAGGTCGCGTCCGGGTTCACCTGGTCCGTGAAGCGGACCTTCCAGCCGACCGCCTCGCCCAGCGGGGTCTTCAGCTCGTCGGCGACGCGCTCGGCGACCGTGCGGGCGGCGAGGCGGCGGGGCTGCGTGTGGCCGATCATGCCGCGCACGCCGCGCCCCAGCTCCATGCAGATCTTGGGGATCTGGGTCGTCTTGCCGGAGCCCGTCTCACCGGCGACGATCACGACCTGGTGGTCGCGTATCGCCTCCAGGATCTCGTCCTTCTTCTGGCTGACCGGCAGCTGTTCGGGGTACGTGATCTCCGGCATGCGCGCCGCCCGCTCGGCCGTTCGGGCGGCGGCTTTGGTGGCCTCGGCGGCGATCTCGTCCAGTACGGCCTGACGGGCCTCGGGCTTGCGGATGCGGCGGGACCCTTCGAGACGGCGGCCCAGCCGGTGCGCGTCGCGCAGCGAGACCTGGGCCAGCAGGGTCTGGAGGTCGGCGAGGGAAGTAGACATACCTGCTCCAGGATCTCACTCGCGGCGACGGAGTGGCGAACCGATTTCCCCGTACCATTTCCGGCGAGTCGACGATCTTGGGTCATGGAAGGGCGGTCCGCATGCGTTTCACCGGCGGCCGGTGGCGGTGGTGCCGTGTGGCGGCCGCCGTGCTGGTGCTGGTGGCGGCGCTGTTCCCGCTCTGCGGGTCCGGGGCCGCGGACGGCTCGCACGATGTGGTGGCCGCGGCCGCCGGCCAGGGGCCCTCGTGCGACCCCCTGGCCCGGGCGGGCGGGCTGGAACCGGCCGTTCCGCCGCGCTCGGTGACGGCGGACTGCCTGCCGTCCGCGCCGCACACCGACCCACGGGTGCCCCTGTGGCACGGTGATCCGGTTCCGGCGGGCGTCCGGCCGGAGCGGGCGCCGCCGTGGGCGGCGGGGCCGACGCCGGTGGAGCTGTCGATCCTGCGCGTATAGCCGCCGGCGCGTGCGTACGTACGCACGTCGTGCCGCCGGTTTTTCCCTTCCTCGTGCTCAGGAGTCGCTCCACCATGTCCAAGAAGTCGAAGACCAAGCCGTATCTGATCGGCGCGGGGGTCGCCGTCGTCGCCACGCTGGCCGGCCTCGCCTCGTACACCGCGACCAGGCCCGGCCCCCCTGCGGTCGTCGAACAGCAGGCCGAACAGCAGGTCGCCGCCTATCCCGAGCTGGAGAAGTACGCCCGGCGCGACGCCGCGGACCCCCTGGCCCTAGGGCGCGCCGACGCGCCCGTCGTGATGATCGAGTACGCCGACTTCGCGTGCGGCTACTGCGGGAAGTTCGCCCGCGACATCGAGCCCGCGCTGATCGAGAAGTACGTCGAGGCCGGGGTGCTGCGCATCGAGTGGCGCAACTTCCCCATCTTCGGCGAGGAGTCCGAGCGCGTGGCGCGCGCGTCGTGGGCGGCGGGGCAGCAGGGGCGGTTCTGGCCGTTCCACCGGGCCGCGTACGCCGACGGCGCGAAGGAGCGGGGCTTCGCCAAGGACCGGCTGCTCGCGCTGGCGCGGGAGGCGGGCGTGCCGGACCTCGACCGGTTCGGGCGGGACGTCGACAGCGCGGCGGCGCGGGCGGCCGTGGCGGCGGACCAGGAGCAGGGGTGGTCGCTGGGTGCCACCTCGACCCCGTCCTTCCTGGTGAACGGGCGGCCGATCGCGGGTGCGCAGCCTATGGAGACGTTCGCGAGCGCAATCGAGTCCGCTCGGCGCGAGGCGGCGAAGTGACGGGTATCGGGTACCTGGCCGCCCTGCTGGGCGGGCTGCTCGCGCTGCTGAGCCCGTGCAGCGCCCTGCTGCTGCCGGCGTTCTTCGCGTACTCGATCGACAGCCCGGGCCGGCTGCTCGCCCGTACCGGGATCTTCTACGCGGGCCTCGCCACCACCCTCGTCCCGCTGGGCGCCGCCGGGTCCGTCGCGGGCCGGCTCTTCTACGGGCACCGGGACCTGCTGGTGTCCGTGGGCGGCTGGCTGATCGTCGCGCTGGGCGTGGCGCAGGCGGTGGGCCTGGGCTTCGCCTCGCGGCGCCTCGCCGAGGTCAGCGGCCGTATCCGCCCGGTCTCGGCGGTGTCGGTGTACGCGCTGGGCCTGGTGTACGGCCTGGCGGGCTTCTGCGCGGGGCCGATCCTGGGCAGCGTCCTGACGGTCGCGGCGCTCGGCGGCAATCCGGTCTACGGGGGCCTGCTGCTGGCGGTGTACGCCCTCGGCATGGCGGTGCCGCTGTTCCTGCTGGCCGTGTTCTGGGAGCGCTGGGACCTGGGGCGGCGCGCCTGGCTCCGGGGGCGGGCGCTGCGCGTGGGCCGCTTCGACCTGCACAGCACGTCGGTGCTGTCGGGCTTGTTCTTCGTCGCGCTGGGCGTGCTGTTCCTGGCCTTCGACGGCACGACGGCCCTGCCGGGCCTCCTGTCGGTGGACGAGTCGTACGCCTTGGAGACCCGCGTCGCGGCGCTGGGCCGCGCGGTGCCCGACTGGGCGCTGCTGCTGGGCGCGGTGGCGGTGGCGGCGGTGGTGCTGGGGGCGCGGGGGTGGCGCCACCGGCGGGGTGCGTGAGGTTCCGCCCTGGGCGGGGGGCCTGGGTGTGGTGGGGGCGGCGCCCCCACTGCCTCCCGGTCCCGGTCCCGGTCCCGGTCCCGGTCCCGGAGAGGGAACGGCGAAGGCCCCGTCCTGGGACGGGGCCTTCGTGGTGGTGGCTGGGGCCGGGGTCGAACCGGCGACCTTCCGCTTTTCAGGCGGACGCTCGTACCAACTGAGCTACCCAGCCACGCGGCTCTTGCGAGCCGCAGCGGTCCTGACGGGATTTGAACCCGCGGCCTCCACCTTGACAGGGTGGCGAGCACTCCAAACTGCTCCACAGGACCAAGCATTGTGCGAGCTCTAGTCTCGCACACGGTAATGCGTGCCCCCAACGGGATTCGAACCCGTGCTACCGCCTTGAAAGGGCGGCGTCCTGGGCCACTAGACGATGAGGGCTGATGGCCCGCCTGGGCGCTTCATCAGCGCGTCGGGGACGTGAGAAGCATATGGGATGGGGGGACGGTTCGCCAAAACGCTTTATCGGGAGCGGCTGGGCGAGGGGCCGGCGGGCGGTGTGGGGGACGGGCTGGGGGCGGGGGCGTCCGGGCGGTTCTCCTCCGGGAGGTGGCGGCTGACCTCGGCCGTCGTCAGGCCCAGGCCGCCCAGGGTGATCTCGTCCCACGCCTGGAGGTGCCGGGTGTCCCGGTCCAGGTAGAGGACGGAGGCGTGGACCTTCTCGGGCTCGTCCCGCTCCAGGGCGCGCAGGCCGCCACCGCCCGTGGAGCCCTCGATCTTGAGGCGGGTGCCGTCCGGGAGGAGCTTGGTCACGCGGCGGTGGACGTGTCCCGCCAGCACGAGGGGCACCTCGCCGTCGGTCTCCTGCGCGGCCACGGGGTTGTGGGCGACCGCGATGTCCACGGGCGTGCCCGCCTGCCGCTGCCGGCTCAGCGCGTCCGCCAGCTGGGCGCCCGCCGCGCGTTCGGCGTCGTCACCCGCCGGGGCGACGGAGCGGTCCGGCGTGAACTGGGGGTCGCCCGTGCCGGCCACCCGGAGGCCAGCGACCGTGACGGCGCGGCCCTGGTCGAGGACGTGGACGTTGTCGAGGTTCTCCAGGTAGCGCTGGGTGGCCTGGGAGTCGTGGTTGCCGCGTACCCAGACGTACGGCGCGCCGAGGTCGCTGATGGGGTCGAGGAAGCCGTTCTCGGCGGCGGTGCCGTGGTCCATGGTGTCGCCGGAGTCGATGATCACGTCGATCCGGTACTGCTCGACGAGCGAGCGGATGATCTCCCAGGCGGCCGGGTTGAGGTGGATGTCGGAGACGTGCAGGACCCGCATGGTCGCCGGGTCCGGCTGGTAGGTCGGGAGCGTGGAGGTCGCCTCGTACAGCTTGGTCACGTTGGTGACGAGCCGAGCCAACTCCTTCTGGTACACGTCGAATTCGCTGACGATCGAGCGGGCGTTGCCGACGACGGAGGGGGCGGAGGAGAGGAGTCCGGAGAACTTGGGTTCGAGGACGGACTTCGGGTTCCAGGTGGCGAAGGCCGAGGCGCCCGAGGCGGCCAGCAGGGCCAGCGCCAGGCCCCCGGCAGCCACCGCGCGGCGCGGGCGGCGGTAGACGGCGAGGCCGAGGGCGGTGGCGCCCGTGACGACGGCGACGCAGGAGCGCAGCGCCAGCTCGCGCGTGCCGTCCGTGACGTCCTGGGTGATCTCGTCCTGGAGCCCGGCGAGCCGCTCGGGGTGTTTGACCAGGGCCTGGGCGCGTACGGGGTCGAGCTGCTCGACGTCCACGTCGAGGCGGATGGGCGCGTGGTGCGAGTCGAGCGTGAGCGCGCCGAGCGGCGAGACGTTGATCTTCGTACCGCCGGAGAGGGACGGGCGCAGGGTCATGCTCGTGTCCATCGGCCCGACGGGCGTGCGGACGCTGCCGACGACCAGGAGTCCCAGCCAGGCACCGAACAGGACGACGGTGATCAGGCCGGCGGCGCGTGCGTACGGGTGCGGGGCGTGGACCAGGGCGGGCGTGGGGCCGGTGTGGCGCGAGCGGTAGTGGCGGCGGAGGCGGTCGTAGGCGGTGCGAAGAGCGGCTGGGGCGACCATGGCCGCCGTATGCCCGGGCGCGCGGGCGGCTATGCCCGTACGTCCGTGTCATCCGTGACAATGGCCGGGTGCTGGAGATGACGCGCGAGGAGTTCGAGGAACTGGTCGCCGAGGCGTTGGACAGGATCCCGCCGGAGCTGACGCGGCTGATGGACAACGTCGCGGTGTTCGTGGAGGACGAGCCGTCGTCCGACGACCCCGATCTGCTGGGGCTGTACGAGGGGACTCCACTGACCGACCGGGGCGAGTGGTACGCGGGCGTGCTGCCGGACCGGATCACGATCTACCGGGGGCCGACGCTGCGGATGTGCGACTCGCGCGAGGACGTGGTCGCGGAGACCGAGGTCACGGTGGTGCACGAGATCGCCCACCACTTCGGGATCGACGACGAGCGGCTGCACGAGCTGGGCTACGGCTGACGGCGGCGAGGGCGGCTTGCGGGGGCCGGGGGCACGGCCCCCGCTTTCGGGCGTGTCCTTGACGGGCGTGGGGAGTTGGGCAGGGAAACCCTGACCCGTGCCTGTGGAGGTGCCCGCGTGCGCCAGTTGCCCGCCCCCGTCCGATGGGCCGTGACCGCACTGGCGGTCGCGGCCTCCGCAGGCTCGCTCAGCGGCTGCATGAGCGTGTCCGACGAGAGCGCCAAGCCCGTGCCGTCCGGCTCGGCCGGGCCCTCGGGCGCGGCGGCGGCGGCCGACGTGGACGGCGGTGCGGCCGCCGGACCGGGCGCCCGGCACGCGGGGCGCGCCGAGGGCCTCGGCCCGGACGGGAAGCCCGGCGCGGCGGAGGAGGGCGGCGAGGCCGGCGCCTCCGCGGAGCCGAGCGCCTCGGCGGCGCCGTCGGCCAAGCCGTCCGCGGGCTCCCCCGGCGACGGCGACCGGCCGGGACGGCCCCACGACCCCACGCCTCCGGCCGGCGGGCCCGGCGGCGAGGGCGGCGGCCCGGGGGGCTCGGGCGGGCCCGGTGGCGGGGACGCCTCGCCCAGCCAGGCGCCGACGCCGCCCGCGCCCACCCCGGCGGACCCCACGCCCACGCCGGCCGACCCGCCCACGGACCCGGGTCCGGGCCCGAAGCCGTCCGACTCGCCGTCCGCGTCGCCGGCGGCGGACACGACGCGCACGCAGGCGCTGGGGGCGCCGGACTGGCCGGCCGAGCCGCACGCATCGCCGCAGGTCGCACCCGCCTGAGACGGGTCGGTTTGCGTTGGGTGGGGGTAGGTGCGTATGGTGGTAGATCGTTTGATCCCATTTCCCATTTGCCCGGCGCCGACAGAAGCGCGCCGCGTGTGGCGCGTACTCCCAGCCGTGGCTGACCGCATCGAGGCGGTCGAATTGCGAAACACGGAGTTGACGGGCGCGTGCCGAGACTCCGGAAGGTTTCGCATTTCGCATGTCCATTTTCAGTTCTGACCACGCTGTCCTGCCCGAGGCCGACGAGGCGCTGGTCGAGGCCGTAGAGGCCGTCGAGACCGACGCCATCGCGGACGTCGTCGCCGACGACGAGCCGACCATCACCTTCGCGGACCTCGGTCTGCCCGAGGGCGTCGTCCGCAAGCTCGCGCAGAACGGCGTGACCACGCCCTTCCCGATCCAGGCCGCGACCATCCCGGACGCCCTGGCCGGCAAGGACATCCTCGGCCGCGGCCGCACCGGCTCCGGCAAGACCCTCTCCTTCGGTCTGCCGCTGCTCGCCACCCTGGCCGGCGGCCACACCGACAAGAAGAAGCCCCGCGGCGTCATCCTCACCCCCACCCGTGAGCTTGCGATGCAGGTCGCGGACGCCCTCCAGCCGTACGGCGACGTGCTCGGCCTGAAGATGAAGGTCGTCTGCGGCGGTACGTCCATGGGCAACCAGATCTACGCGCTGGAGCGCGGCGTCGACGTCCTCGTCGCCACCCCGGGCCGCCTGCGCGACGTCATCAACCGCGGCGCCTGCTCGCTGGAGGCCGTCCAGGTCGCGGTCCTCGACGAGGCCGACCAGATGGCCGACCTGGGCTTCCTGCCCGAGGTCACCGAGCTGCTCGACCAGGTCCCGGCCGGCGGTCAGCGCCTGCTCTTCTCCGCCACGATGGAGAACGAGATCGCCACGCTGGTCAAGCGCTACCTCACGGACCCGGTCGTCCACGAGGTCGACAGCGCCCAGGGCAACGTCACGACCATGACGCACCACGTCCTCGTCGTGAAGCCGAAGGACAAGGCGCCGGTCACCGCCGCGATCGCCGCCCGCAAGGGCCGCACCATCATCTTCGTCCGCACCCAGCTGGGCGCCGACCGCATCGCGGAGCAGCTGCGCGAGGCGGGCGTGAAGGCCGACGCGCTCCACGGCGGCATGACGCAGGGCGCGCGTACCCGCACCCTCGCCGACTTCAAGGACGGTTACGTCAACGCGCTCGTCGCCACCGACGTCGCCGCCCGCGGTATCCACGTCGACGGCATCGACCTGGTCCTGAACGTGGACCCGGCCGGTGACCACAAGGACTACCTGCACCGTTCGGGTCGTACGGCCCGTGCGGGCAAGTCCGGCGTGGTGGTCTCGCTGGCCCTGCCGCACCAGCGGCGCCAGATCTTCCGCCTGATGGAGGACGCGGGCGTCGACGCCTCGCGCCACATCGTCGGCGGTGCCGGCGCCTTCGACCCGGAGGTCGCCGAGATCACCGGCGCCCGGTCCCTGACCGAGGTGCAGGCCGACTCCGCGAACAACGCCGCCAAGCAGGCCGAGCGCGAGGTCGCCGAGCTCACCAAGCAGCTGGAGCGCGTGCAGCGCCGCGCCGCCGAGCTGCGCGAGGAGGCCGACCGCCTGGTGGCCCGCGCCGCGCGCGAGCGCGGTGAGGACCCCGAGGCCGCCGTCGCCGAGGTGACGGAGGCCGCGGAGGCCGAGCTCGCCGAGGTGGCCGCCGCCCTCTCCGTACCGGAGCAGCCGCGCGACGAGCGCCGCGACCGTGACGACCGCCGCGACGACCGCCGTGACGACCGTCGCGAGGGTGGCTTCCAGCGCCGGGACGACCGGGGCAACTTCCAGCGCCGCGACCGTGACGACCGCGGTGACCGTGGTGGGTTCAACCGGGACCGTGACGACCGTGGTGGCCGTTCCTTCGAGCGCCGCGACAACGACCGTCCGTCGGGTGGTTTCCGTCGGGACAACGACCGTCCGTCGGGTGGTTTCCGCCGGGACAACGACCGTCCGTCGGGTGGTTTCCGTCGGGACAACGACCGTCCCTCCAGCGGTGGCTTCCGCCGGGACAACGACCGTCCGTCGGGTGGTTTCCGCCGCGACCGTGACGACCGTGGTGGGTTCAACCGGGACCGTGACGACCGTGGTGGCCGTTCCTTCGAGCGCCGCGACAACGACCGTCCGTCGGGTGGTTTCCGTCGGGACAACGACCGTCCCTCCAGCGGTGGCTTCCGTCGCGACGACCGCCCCTCCGGCGGCCACCGTGGCAGCGACCGCCCGTTCAACCGCGACCGTCGCGACGACCGTCCGTCCAGCGGTGGCTTCCGCCGCGACAACGACCGTCCGTCCAGCGGCGGCTTCCGCCGCGACGACAAGCCGCGCTGGAAGCGCAACGGCTGATCCGTACCTGTGAGACGGACGGGCCCGTACAGCACTCCGGTGCCGTATGGGCCCGTTCCGCGTCGCGGGGGAGGGCCGATACTCGATCGGCTCCCCGACGCGGGGGGACTATGCTCGGCATGACGCTCCGCGCCCGGGCTATGCTGCGGGTCACGGGCCGTTAGCTCAATTGGCAGAGCAGCGGACTTTTAATCCGTTGGTTGTGGGTTCGAGTCCCACACGGCCTACTGCGCCCCTCGGGGCCCGGAACCCTCGCTGACCTCGTGTCAGCGGGGGTTCTCCGTTGTGTGGGCGGCCATCCGGGGCCGTTATCCGGGCGGCAGCGCCCGGCACAGCGCCTCCAGCGCCGCGCCGTAGGCGTGGTCCGGCGGGGTGGCGTAGCCGACGACCAGGCCGTCGCGGTGCGGCATCGTGGCCGAGGGGTGGCGGAAGGCGGCGAGGCCGTCGAGGGCGATGCCCTGCCAGGTGGCCGCCTTCACCGTGGAGGCCTCCGTGCCCGGCGGGAGGCGCAGCACGGCGTGGAGGCCGGCCGCGATGCCGGTGGGCTCGATGTGCGGGGCGCGGTCGGCGAGGGCGGCGACCAGCCGGTCGCGGCGGCGCCGGTAGCGCTGGCGCATGTGGCGGATGTGGCGGTCGTACGCGCCCGACGCGAGGAAGTCCGCGAGCGTGAGCTGGTCCAGGACGCTCGCCCACGCCTCCCGCTCGCCCTTGGCGGTGAGGACCGGCTCGACGAGGTGCTCGGGCAGGACCATCCAGCCGAGCCGTACCGCGGGGGACAGGCTCTTGCTGACCGACCCGAGGTAGAGGACGCGGGCCGGGTCGAGGCCCTGGACGGCGCCGACCGGTTCGCGGTCGTAGCGGAACTCGCCGTCGTAGTCGTCCTCCAGGACCAGACCGCCGCGTCCGCGTGCCCAGTCGACCGCGGCGGCGCGGCGGGCGGGGTGGAGCGGGCCGCCGGTGGGGAACTGGTGCGCGGGGGTGAGCAGGACCGCCCGTGCGCCGCCGGTGAGGGAGGCCAGTTCCTCGGTCCGGGCACCGTCCTCGTCGAGACCGAGCGGAACGGTCCGGACGCCCGCTGCCTGGAGGAGGGAGCGGTGGAAACCGAGCCCGTACGACTCGACGGCGAGCGGCCCGCGCAGGACGCCGCCGCCGAACAGCAGCCGCAGCGCGTGCGCGAAGCCGGAGCAGACGACGATGCGCTCCGGGTCGGTGTACACGCCGCGCGCGCGTGCCAGGTAGGCGGCGAGCGCGGTGCGCAGCTCGATACGGCCCTGGGGATCGCCGGGGCCGAAGGCTTCGTTCGGGGCGGCGTTCAGGGCGCGGCGGGCGGAGGTGAGCCAGGCGGCGCGGGGGAAAGAGGAGGCGTCGGGGGTGCCCTGCCGCAGGTCGTGCCGGGGCGCGGGGGCGGGGAGCGCCGGGGACTTCTTCGGAACGCGGGGCGGCTTCGCGGGCGCGGCGCGTTCGGCGACCCGGGTTCCGGAGCCCTGGCGGGCGGTGAGCCAGCCCTCGGCGACAAGCTCGGCGTACGCGTCGGCGACCGTGTTGCGGGCCAGGCCCAGGTCGGCGGCGAGCGAGCGGTACGGCGGCAGGCGTGTACCGGGGGCGAGCCGGCCGCCGCGTACGGCGTCGCGCAGGGCGGTGAGGAGCGCGGCGCGGCGGCTGCCCGTACGGGACAGCTCCAGGTGGAGGTCGGCGCCGATGCGTTCGGCCGCTTCGGCCCAGGAGCCGGCCCGTGAACCGAGCTGTGAATCGACCTGGGAATTGACCTGTGATTCCGGCATGGAAATGCACCCTACAGAGGGTCTTTCAGGCCCGTAGATTCATGGACATGACGACGACGCACACGCACACGGGCACCGTTTCCCGGATCAACTTCGCGAAGGCCGCTCCCCAGGCGTTCAAGGCCCTGATCGGCTTCGACGCCGCCGCCCGCCAGGGCCTGGACCCCGCCCTGGTCGAGCTTGTACAGATCCGTTCCTCCCAGCTCAACGGCTGCGCGTACTGCCTGCACATGCACACCACCGACGCGCGCAAGGCCGGGGAGAGCGAGGAGCGGCTGCACATGGTCGCCGTCTGGCGCGACGCGGCGCGCTTCTTCACCGAGCGGGAACGGGCCGCGCTCGCGCTGACCGAGGCCGTCACGCTGGTCGCGGCGGAGGGCGTGCCGGACGACGTATACGCGCGCGCGGCCGCCCAGTTCGAGGAGGGCGAGCTCGGGCGGCTGCTCGCGCTGATCTTCACCATCAACACCTGGAACCGCATCGCCCTCAGCACGGCGAAGGTGCCGGGCGAGTAATTGGTGTTGATCTTGCTCCGCATGGCGTAGGGTGGTGTTTACCGACGCGGGGTGGAGCAGCTCGGTAGCTCGCTGGGCTCATAACCCAGAGGTCGCAGGTTCAAATCCTGTCCCCGCTACTGATGACGACGAAGACCCGGTGCCACAAGGCACCGGGTCTTCGTCGTCATGTCGTGCGTGTGCTGCATGTCCTGCGTGGTCGCCCGGTCGGCCGATGGCGGGGCATCCTGCGGCGCGGCTCCGGTCGGTGTGAGCGGGGCCCGCCTACCGTCCGTAACCGTGGGTGACAACGGCGACAGGACCTGGGGTCGGAGCGCGCGACGCGCGAAGGTACGCCGCTTCCTCCGGGTGGTGCCCGTACTGATGATCGTCGGCGGGGTGGTGTTCGACCTGCTGACGCCGCCCCGGTTCACGGCCGTGCCGCTGTTCACCGCCGCCCCGCTCGTCGCCGCGCCGTTCTTCACCGTACGGATCACCCTGGTGGCCGGGGCCGCCGCCGTCCTGGCGCTGGTCGGGCTGCGCCTCCACAGCGGCACGCTGGACGAGGCCCCGTCGATCACGGAGCTCGTCACCCTGATCACGGTCTCGGCGTTCGCGCTGATGATCAACCGGGTCGTGCGGCGCAGCGGCGAGCGGCTCGCCTCCGCCCGTGGCATCGCCGAATCCGCGCAGCGCGCCGTGCTCCCGACGCCGGCCGAGCGGATCGGTGGCCTTCGGGTGGCGGCGCGGTACGAGGCGGCGCAGGCGGACGCGTTCATCGGGGGCGATCTCTACGCCGTGCAGGACACGCCCTACGGGGTGCGGCTGGTGGTCGGGGACGTCCGCGGGAAGGGGATGGGCGCGGTCGAGGCGGTGGCGGTCGTGCTGGGCGCGTTCCGGGAGGCGGCCGAGCAGGAGAGCTCGCTGGAGGGGGTGTCGCAGCGGCTGGAGCGGGCGCTCGCGCGGGAGGGGACCCGGCGCGACGGGCTCGACGCCTTCGAGGGCTTCACCACCGCCGTACTGGCCGAGGTGGCGCGCGGCGAGGCGGTGGTGCGGATCGTCAACCGCGGCCATCCCGAGCCGCTGGTGCTGTACGCCGACGGGGGCCTGGAGCGGCTGGAGCCGACCGAGCCCGCGCTGCCGCTGGGGATGGCGGACCTGGGGCCGTGGCCCGACCGCGCGGACGAGGTGCCGTTCCCGCCCGGGGCGACGCTGCTCTTCTACACGGACGGGCTTTCCGAGGCGCGGGACGCGAGCGGTGCCTTCTACGACCCGGCGGAGCGGCTGGCGGGGCGGAGCTTCGCGAGGCCGGGGGAGCTGCTGGACGCCCTGGTCGAGGACGTACGGCGGCATACGGGGGGCGGGGGGACGACCGACGACCTCGCGCTGCTGGCGGTGAGCAAGCCTCAGGGGTAGCGGGCCGGGGCGGCGGGAGCATCCGGGGCGGCCGGGCACGGAGGGTGATCGGTGTGGAGCCCTCCGCATAACATTTGACTAACCGTCAGAAAGTGTGGTGGGGCACACGGGGTGTGAGGGGTAGTCAACTTGGCTGCCTATGCCCGTTTGTGAGGCGGTATGCCGGGGGCTACGTGGTTAATGATCAGTAGGAACGGCTTGGAATCACGACCCCGCGTCTATTAACGTTCGATAACGCAGCGCGGTCGTCCCAGCCGACGCAAGAGCGACGGCACCGTGCGCGCGCGCCGAATTCCGCAAGGGAACCGGGGAACCACCACCTTGGGGTGAATCGGGCCGCATCGCCGGCCTGAAGGAGACCTTCCTGCTCCGAACCCGTCAGCTAACCCGGTAGGCGAGAAGGAAGGAAAGGAGTGCGCCCCCGTGGCGTCCAACAGGCCTGCCCCCGAAGCGCCGTCTGCTCCATCGGCCTCCCCGGCCGCCCCCGCCTCCCCGGCCCCCCACTTCGTCGACTCCTTCGGCCCGGGCCCCGGTTCCGGTGCGCCCGCGGAGGGCCAGTGGGAGGAGTGGAACCCCACCGAGGACACCGTCCGTCCCGTCCGTGGCCGCCACCGCGTGGTCAAGCAGCGCGGCGGGCTGGCCCGTAGCTCCACGGTCCTGGGCGTGGGCGTCATCGCGGCCGTCGGTGCCGGAGGGATGGCCACCGCGCAGGACAAGCCGGCGGTCTCCATATCCCTGCCCGACCTGTCCGGCGCGATAGCCGACAGCCTTCCGGACGCCGAGTCCATGCCGGGCATCGGCTCCCTGATCTCCGACGACGGTGCCGACGACGGTTCCGGCGGCGCCTCCGCGGACGCCCGGCTGACCGCCGCCGCGCCGCTGACCGCCGGGTCCCTCGCCGCCGACGACGGCCCCGCCGGGGACCGGGCCGAAGGCGGCGCGAGCGCCGGCGAGGCCCTGCGGGCGCGCATCCTCCAGCAGGCCGAGCAGCAGCAGGCGTCCGCGGACGCGGCGGCGAAGCTCGCGGCCGAGAAGGAGGCCGCCGAGCAGGCGGCCGCGCTGGCCAAGTCCCAGCAGACCGCCGCCGAGAAGGAGGCGGCCGCCGAGGCGAAGGCGAAGGCCGAAGCGGCGGCGAAGGCCGAGGCGGAGGCCGCGGCCAAGGCGGAGGCCGAGCGGCTGGCCAAGCTCGCCGGCAGCTACGCGCTGCCGACCTCCTCGTACACCATCACCTCCACCTACGGCCAGGCCGGCACCATGTGGTCCTCCGGCTACCACACCGGCCTCGACCTCGCGGCTCCCACGGGCACCCCGGCCAAGGCCGTGCACGGCGGCACCATCAAGTCGGCCGGCTGGTCCGGCTCGTACGGCTACCGGATCGTCCTGGAGCTGGAGGACGGCACCGAGGTCTGGTACTGCCACCTCTCCTCGATGACGGTGGGCGCGGGGCAGAAGGTCGCCACCGGCGAGACCATCGGGCGCGTCGGCGCCACCGGCAACGTGACCGGGCCGCACCTGCACCTGGAGGTCCACACGGCGGGCGGCGGCGGAGTGGACCCGCTGGCGTGGCTCCGCGGCAAGGGCCTGACCGTCTGAACCGTCTGACGGACTGACCGTCCGACGGCCCGCAGACTCCGGTGGCCCTGGCGTTCCACCCCCCGACGCCAGGGCCGCCGGTTCCTTCGCCCCATGGGCGGATGCCCGGAATACACCACCTCGGGTGGGGTGTTGAGGTATCGCATGACCTCACTTCCCCTTCGCAGGCTGGGTACGTCCGACCTCCACGTCTTCCCCCTCGGCCTCGGCGGCAACGTCTTCGGCTGGACCGCCGACGCCATGCAGTCCTTCGCCGTCCTCGACGCGTACACGGCAGCCGGCGGCAACTTCGTCGACACCGCCGACACCTACTCGTCGTGGGCCCCCGGCCACCAGGGCGGCGAGTCCGAGACGGTCATCGGTGACTGGATGGCCGCCCGGGGCAACCGGTCCGACGTCATCGTCGCCACCAAGGTCGGCGGCCACCCCCAGTACAAGGGGATCGGCGCCACCACCATCAAGGCCGCGGCCGAGCAGTCGCTGCGCCGCCTGCGGACCGACTACATCGACCTGTACTACACCCACGTCGACGACCCGGCCGTTCCGGTCGAGGAGTTCGTCTCCGCGCTGGACCAGCTGGTGAGGGAGGGCAAGGTGCGGGCCGTCGCCGCCTCCAACATCTCCGCCGAGCGGCTCCAGGAGGCGCTGGACTTCTCCGCGCGCGAGGGCCTCGCCTCCTACGTCGCGCTCCAGCCGCACTACAGCCTCGTCTCGCGCGACACCTACGAGGGCGCCCTGCGCGATACCGCCGAGCGGGCGGGGCTGTCGGCCGTGCCGTACTGGGCGCTGGCCTCCGGGTTCCTCACCGGCAAGTACCGGCCGGGCACGCAGGTCGACAGCGCGCGGGCCGAGGGCGCCGCCAAGCACCTCGCGACCGAGCGGGGCCGCGAGGTCCTCGCCGCGCTCGACACCATCGCCGGGGCGCGGGGGATCGAGGTCTCGAGCGTCGCGCTGGCGTGGCTGGCCGCGCAGCCGACCGTCGCCGCGCCGCTCGCCTCCGCCCGCACGGTCGAGCAGCTGCCCCCGCTGCTCGCGTCCGCGGAGCTGGCGCTCACGGCGGACGAGCTCGCCTTGCTGACGGCCGCGTCCGCGTAGCGGTGGTCAGGCTCGGCCCCCCCCCGGGGGGCGTCAGGCCCGGTACGGGTTGTAGCCGTCGTAGTCCCGGTGCGGAGGCGGCACCCACACCCGGCCCGTCGCGCGCGCCGCGTACGTCAGGGCCGGGCCCGCCAGCGCCTTGCGCTGCCACAGGTGGTGCAGCAGCTCCTGCTCCCGCGCGAGGAAGTCCGGACCCGCCGCACCCCGGCGGGCCCGGTGGCGCAGGAACGCCAGCGACGTCGCGAACGCCTCGTACTCGCCCACCGCCCGCGCCGCCCCCGGGCCGAAGGTGCGGGCCGCGTACGCGCGTGCCAGGCCGCGCGCCCGCATCGACGACAGTGCGAGCGGTTCGGTGGGCGAGAGCCAGCCGGCCGCCGCGTACGCGGGCAGCTCGCCGGATATGGTGCGCAGCTCGCGCTGGCGCGTCCAGATCACCAGCCACGTCATCAGCCCGAAGGCGGGCACCATGAACGCCCCGTAGACCGCGTAGAACCCCCAGGGCCCGAAGAACGACACCGAGCCGTTCCACATCGCGTGCACGCTCATCGCCAGCAGGAGCCCGAGCAGGGGCAGCGCGATGCGGCGCACGCGCTTGCGGCGCGCGCTGACGGCGGCGATGCCGAAGCCCAGGCCGGTGAAGACCGTGAACAGCGGGTGCGCGAAGGGCGACATCACGATCCGTACGAAGAAGGTCGCGGCCGTGACCGAGGCGAAGCCCGACGCCCCGAGCTGCTGGTCCTCCCCGAAGGCGTTCCCCAGGTAGAGGATGTTCTCGGTGAAGGCGAAGCCGGTCGCCGTGAAGCCCGCTGTCACGACGCCGTCGACCATCCCCGTGAACTCCCGTCTGCGGAAGAGGAACAGGAGCAGTACGGCGACGGCCTTCGCGGTCTCCTCCACCACGGGCGCTATGACCGTCGCGCCGATCGTGTCGGCGGCCGTCGGATCGGCGGTGGCGGTGGCTATCCAGCGGTGCGCGAAGGTGTTCGCGATGATGGCGACGAGCGCGGCGGCGAAGGCGCCCCAGGAGAAGGCGAAGATCATGTTCCGCCAGGGGGCCGGTTCCACCCGGTCCAGCCACCGGAACGCCGCCAGGAGCAGCGGCACCGGCAGCAGGGCGAGGCCGAGGCCCACGAGGAAGCCTTCCGTACCCGTCTGCTCCCGCACCAGCGCCAGGATCACCAACGCGCACAGCGCGAGCACGGTGAACACCGACCCCAGCCGCACCACCCGGCTGCGCCACAGGCGCCGCGGCTTGTAGCGCCAGCGGGCGCGCTCGGGCACGGCGTCGAACGACGGCTCGGGGTCGTACGCCGGGACGGCCGGGTGCGCTGCTTGCGGCGCGTGTGCCGGTTGCGCCGCGTGTGCCGGGGGCTGCGGGGACGAGTGGGTCACACAACGACCCTAACGAGGACCACTGACAGCCCGCGATGAGTTAGTTACGCCTGAGGGTCGGCCTGCGAGTCCGCGTGCGGGTCGGCCTGAGCAGCCGCGTGTTCGGCCCGCTCGGACAGCTCCGCCCGCTCGGCCCGTCGGAACAGCAGGTCGTGCACCACATGCCCCTTGTCCAGTCCCTGTCCCTCGAACCGGGTCAGCGGCCGGAAGGCGGGCCGGGGCGCGTAGCCCCCGTCGGCCTGGGTGTTCTCGAAGTCCGGGTGGGCGCTCAGCACGTCCAGCATCTGCTCGGCGTACGGCTCCCAGTCGGTCGCGCAGTGCAGCACGGCCCCGGGCTTCATGCGGGACGCGGCGAGGGTCAGGAACTCGGGCTGGATCAGCCGCCGCTTGTGGTGCCGCTTCTTGGGCCAGGGGTCCGGGAAGTACACGCGTACGCCGTCGAGGGCGTCGGGCGCCAGCATCTCGCGCAGCAGGATGATCGCGTCACCGTTGGCCACGCGTACGTTCGTCAGGCCGGCCCGGTCCGCGAGGGCGAGCAGATTGCCCTGGCCGGGGGTGTGCACGTCGACCGCGAGGATGCCGGTCGACGGGTCGTCGGCGGCCATCTGCGCGGTCGCCTCGCCCATGCCGAAGCCGATCTCCAGCACGACGGGCAGTCCACCGAACAGTTCGTCCAGGTCGAGCACCCGCTGTCCGTCGATGTCCAGCCCCCACCGGCTCCACAGCCGTCGCAGGGCGTCGGCCTGCCCGGGCGTGACGCGACTGCGCCGGGGCTGGAAGCTGCGGATCCGCCGCTCGAAGTGCGACCCGGCGGGATCGGGCGCGGGACCTTCGGGGAAGCGGGGCTCGCCCTTGGGCCGGAAGGACACGGCGGTTTCCACGGCGGATTCACGGATCTCAGACACAATGCCCCGATTCTACGGCCCCGGCCCCGAGGGACGGCAGGGCCGAAGGCCCCCACGGTCCTGGCCGCGGGGAACGGGGCTACCGCAGCTGCGCCAGCGCGCGCCGCGCCACCTCCCGGCCGATCGGCAGGGAGGCGGTCGCCGCCGGCGACGGGGCGTTCAGCACGTGGACCGTGCGCGGCGCCTCCTGGATCAGGAAGTCGTCGACCAGCGTGCCGTCGCGCAGGACCGCCTGCGCCCGGACGCCCGCCGGGGCCCGGCGCAGGTCGCCGGGGCCGATCGCGGGCAGCAGGCGCCGCACCGCCTCGGTGAAGGCGCGCTTCGACGCCGACCGGCGCAGCTCGCCGGCGCCGTACCGCCAGTGGCGGCGGGCGATGTGCCAGGAGCCGGGCCACGTCAGCGTCCCGGCCAGGTCGCGCGAGCGCACCGTGGACCAGCCGTACCCCTCGCGGGCCAGTGCCGGCACGGCGTTCGGCCCGACGTGGACGCCGCCGTCGATGCCCCGGGTCAGATGCACCCCGAGGAACGGGAAGGCCGGGTCCGGCACCGGATACACCAGGCCGCGCACCAGCTCCGGGCGGACCAGTTCGTAGTACTCGCCGCGGAACGGGACGATCCGCACGCCCGGCTCGTCGCCCGCCAGCCGCGCGACCCGGTCGCAGTGCAGGCCCGCGCAGTTCACCAGGGACCGCGCGCGGACGATGTCCCCGGCGGCCGTGCGGACGGCGACACCCCAGGGGCGCCGGTCGACGGCGGTCACCTCCGCGCCGTACCGGACGTCCGCGCCGGAGGACTCCGCCAGCTGGGCCGCCACCGCGCCGTAGTCGCACACGCCCGTCGTGCCGACGTGGATGGCGGCGAGGCCCCGCACCCGGGGCTCGTACTCGCTGATCTGCGCCGGGCCCAGCTCCCGGACCGGAATGCCGTTCTCCCGGCCCCGCTGGACCAGCGCGTGCAGCCGGGGCAGCTCGTCGCGCTCGGTGGCGACGATCAGCTTGCCCGTGACCTCGTACGGCAGGCCGTACTCGGCGCAGAACTTCACCATCTCGGCCGCGCCGCGCACCGCGTACCGCGCCTTGAGCGAGCCGGGGCGGTAGTAGATGCCGCTGTGGATCACGCCGCTGTTGCGCCCGGTCTGGTGGCGGGCGGGACCGGTCTCCTTCTCCAGCACCACCACACGCGTCCCGGGCGCGGCGCGCGTGAGGGCGTACGCCGTCGACAAGCCGACGATCCCGCCGCCGATCACGAGCACGTCACAGTCGTATTTGCCGTCGCCGTACGCGGACACCGTGCCACCTCCCACCCCAGATAGTGCACTGGCCCACTGACAATGCGCCCAAACCTGGGGAGGCGAAGGTCACGCCGGGGTCATCAGCAGCGGCCGGGCCCGCTCGCGCAGCTCCACCACCCGGGGCTCGTCGCCGTACGGCTCCAGCCGGTGCAGCAGGTCCCGTACGTACTCGGTCGTACGGGCCGACGATATGCGCCCGGCCACCTCCACCGCGCGCGTGCCCGCCGCGCACGCCGCGTCCAGGTTCCCCGACTCCAGCTCGGCGACCGCGCTCACCACCAGCCGCAGGCCGTGCGAGCGGACGTACTCCTCCGTGGGCCGGGACAGGGCCTGCTCGGTGAACCTGCGCACCTGACGCGGCGCCTTCAGGTCGCGGTAGCACTCGGCGGCGTCCGCGCAGAACCGGTCGTACGAGTAGAAGCCCAGCCACGTCGGGTCCGCGTCGCCCTCCCGTGACCGCTCCAGCCACCCCTCCGCCGCCTTGAGCGCCGCCCCGGCCGCCGCCGCGTCGCCCGCCTTGGCGTGCGCCCGCGCCTCCACCAGCCGGAAGAACGACATGGTCCGGGCCGTCGCGAGCCCCCGGTTGCGCTCCAGCGCCGCCTGCGCCAGGTCCACGCCCTCGTCGGCGAAGCCCCGGTAGGTGGCCTGCAGCGACATCGACGCCAGCACGTACCCGCCGAGCGGCACGTCCGCCGCCGCCCGCGCGAGCCGCAGCGCCTGGATGTAGTACCGCTGGGCCGCCTCCTGCTGGCCCGTGTCGAACGCCATCCAGCCCGCCAGCCGCGTCAGCTCCGCGGTCGCCCCGAACAGCGCCCGGCCGACCTCGTCCGAGTACGAGCCCAGCAGCAGCGGCGCGGCGTCGACCCGCAGGCACTCCGGCACCATCGACGAGCGCCAGTCCCCGCCGCCGTACTTGGAGTCCCAGCGGCGCGCGTCCTCCGCCGCCTCGCGCAGCTTGGCGACATCGCTGTGGCCCACGCGCACCTGCCCGGTCCCGTCCGGCCCGTCGCCCGGCGGCACCGACCGCTCCACCGACGAGTCGGCGGGGGTGATCAGCCAGCGGGACGCGGGCGTCGCGTACGCGCTCACCGCGAAGGAGCCGGCCAGCGACTGCCAGATCCCGCCGCCGCCCGCCCGCCGCCCGGCCAGATCCAGCCGGTACAGCTCGGTCGCCGACTTCACCGCCTCGCCGACGTCGCGCGGGAAGGCGAGACCGACCTCCGGCGCCGGGTCGGCGTCCGCCAGGCCGATCTCGTGCAGCGGCACGGGACGACCGAGCTTCTGCCCGATCGCGGCCGCGATCAGGTGCGGCGCGGCGCCCTGCGGCACCATGCCCTTCGACACCCACCTGGCCACCGACGTCTTGTCGTAGCGCAGCGTCAGACCGCGCTGCGCCCCGAGGTCGTTGACCCGCCGGGCCAGGCCGGCGTTGCTGATTCCCGCGAGGGCGAGAACGGTGCCGAGCTTCTCGTTCGGCCCGCGTTGCTCCCTGGACATGCGCCACCCCTCGACACCCAGACGGCCGCCGCACGCCAGGCATAGGCGCGCGGCATTCGTAAACCCAGCGTAGTTCGACGGATCCCGACCGTTAAGAGGCAGTGTTCCGTATGGCGAGATTGTTGTGCGTACGGGCGGATGGCGAGGAGCGTGCGGTGTTCCGGACGCGCGCCCGCGACCCCGCCCCCATGCTCCGGCCGTGTGGCCGTGCGCCCGCCCGTGCGCTCTGGCCCTGCTCGGAGGGTGAGGACTTCCATAGGGCCTGCGTGGGTCGGCCCGCTGCGTACTGGAACCAGTGGGCTGGGGGACACCGCCGCCTCATTCCCCGCGGGCGGCGGACCGGTCCGGGAGGCGAAGGGCGCCTCCCGGGCCGTCGATCCGTAGTGAGCCGTGCGTACGGAACCGTACGTAGGGAGCCATGCGCACGGACCTCCGTACGGATCCGATGTCGTGCGTACGGATCCGGTCCGAAGCCGGTACCGGGTCTGTACGGATGCGGACCAGATTGGCTGGATGATGCCCGTCGTCGAGTCGGCCGAACCATCGTCGGAACCGTCGTCCCCACCGTCGTCATAACCATTGTCATATCGCCCATGCCAGGGGCGCGTTCCTTTTCCCGGGCGCGCGCCTGGGAGCCCTCCTGTGCGCCGTTGTCGTGGCAGCATGTCCTCATCGAATGCTGATGTTGTCCACAGGCGGTGGAGGCGGCGATGCGGTGGCTGGTGGGGTGGAGCAGTATCGCCGCGAGCTTCGGTACGGCGGGTGCGGTAGGAGGGGACGACGACGGACGCACCGTGCACCCCGTCGGCGCCCAACTGCTGTGGGGTGACCCGGATCCGCTGTGGGCGGTGGGCGACTGGCGCCCCGACGAGGTGCGGATCATCACCGTCGACCCCTGTACGCGCCTTGCCGTGCTGGGCTGTTGCGCCGCCAGCGACGAGCAGCTCAGGGTCGGGCTGTTCGCGGCGCGCGGCGGCGCCATGCGCCACCTCACCGCGTGGCCGGGAAGCTACACCGCCGTCGTGCAGACCGGGCGGCGCATCATCGTCGCCGGCGACCTGGCAGGGGCGCGCCCGGTGTTCCACACCCCGTGGGCCAACGGCACGGCGTACGCGACCGCCGCCCTGCCGCTCGCCGACCTCATCGAGGCACAGCTCGACATCGGCCACCTGGCGGCGCTCCTCGCCTGCCCCGAAACGCCCGAGGCGCTGCGCGACTCCACGCCGTACGCCGGGGTGAAGCGGGTCCCGCCCGGACACGCGCTCGTGTTGCGCGAGGGCTCCCGCGAGATCACCGGCTACGAACCGGTCGCCTCGCTCGCCGTCGAGGGCCCCCGCATCGACCCGGACCGCGCCGTGGAAGGCGTACGGGAAGCGCTGGTCGAGGCGGTACGGGCCCGGCTCACGGCACCCCGGCACGCCCCCGAAACCCCGCTGCCCGACCCGGGGCCCGTGCCCGGCATGGGGCCCGCCGAACGGCGCGCCGCGCGCGGGGCGCCCGCTCCGGGCATCGGCGCCGACCTGTCGGGCGGCAGCGCGTCCAGCACCCTGGCGCTGCTCGCGGCGGGGCTGCCCGGCGCGCCCGGCACGATCCTCGGACACGGCACGGGCGCCGGGGAGCGGCTGCTCGCCGTCACCTTCAACGACCTGGCCACGGGCGGCCACGACGACGAACTGGAACGGGCCCGGCTCATCGCCGAGAACCCCCGCCTCCACCACGTGGTGGTCGCCGCGGGCGAAGAGGCCCTGCCGTACCTGGAGTTGGAAGGTCCCCTGACCGACGAACCGGGCCCCTCCCTGGTGGCCGCCGCACGGCACCGGCGGCGCCTCGCCGCGGGCAGCGCCGACCACTTCACCGGGCACGGCGCCCGCCAGGTCCTGGACGCCCATCCCGCGCGCCTCGCCGACCTGTTGCTGGACCGCAGACGCCGGCACCTGCTGCGGCCGGTCACCGCGCTCGCCAAGGCCGCCGGGCCCTCGGCGGGCTCCCTGCTGGTGCCGCTGACCGTCTACCGCGCGGCGCGCAAACTGGCCCGTACGCCCTACCGCGCAGGCCTGGAGTCCGCCGCCGACGGGCTGCTCGCGGCGAACCGGACCGCGTCGGCCGTGACGGGACCTCTGGACGCCTCCCTCTCCGCGCTGGCCTGGTCCCGGCCGGGGCCCGCCGCGCGCTGGCTCACCGGCGAGGCGCTCGCTGAAGTATCGGTTCGCCTGGGGCAGGCGGCGACCCGCCCGACGTCCGTCCAGCGGCCGGGCGAGGCACGCGCGCGTGCGGCCCTGGCGCGGCACGCGGCGGACCACCGCATCCTGGAGCAGGCCGCCGAGATCCGCAGCCAGCGGCTGCACGCCCCCTTCCTGGACAACCAGGTCGTACGGGCCTGCCGCGACCTTCCCGAGTCGCTGCGCGTCCAGCCCGGCGCCCGGGCCGCGATCCTGCGCGCCGTGCTCGCGGGCGCCGGTATCCGCGATCTCCCGCCCGGCTGGGGCGCGCCCTCCCACGCGCCGTCGGCCGCCGCCACGCGCGCGGGGCTGCGCCTCGCCCTGCCGCAGCTGATGGCCCTCTTCGAGGCACCGCTGCTCGCGGACGCGGGCCTGATCGAGGCCCGGGTCGTCCGCAAGGCGCTGCGCGCCGCCTCCGAGGGCGAAGCGCTGCCCCTGGACGGCCTCGCCGACCTGGTCTCCACGGAGTTGTGGCTGCGCCGCCTGATCGCCCGCCGCGGTACCTGCTGGACCGGTACGGCGGCGCCCCGGCAACGCGCGGTGGCGGCGGGGGTTCCGCCGCGGCCGACACTGCGGTCGTGACGTGACGCGGCATGGCGTGACCTGGTCGGGCCCGACCGTCAGCCGCAGCTGATCCGCGACTCGGCCCAGTCGACCGGGGCCACCGCGCCGAGGGGCGTGCCGGGGTCCGGCTCGACGACGAGCCGGATGGTGCGGTGCCCGGCGATGGGCACGCGCGCGGACACCGCCGCGTCGCCGCCACGCACCACCGGCGACCGCCACAGCCGCACGCCCCCGTCCCCGTACACGGAGAACCGCGCCGCGCCCCGGCCCAGCGCCATGTCGTCGACGCCGACGAAGGCGTCGTACGTCGAGCAGCGGCGGTTGAGGTCGATGGCGACGGACGACCGCGCGTGCACGGTCACGCCGTGGCCGTACCGCTTGCCGCCGATCGACATGCCCCAGCGCTGCCACAGCCAGCTCGACTCGAGCAGCCGCACCTCGGGGCGGGTGTGGTCGCCGTAGAGGCTGTAGTGCAGCGTGTTGACCTGGTACGTGGTGGACGCGGGCGGCGGAGGGGGTGTCGGCTTCGGTTTCGGGGGTGGGGTCGGCTTCGGGGCCGGGGGTGCGGGTTTCGCCGGTGTGGGTGTCGGCGTCGGTGGTGGCGTACGGACCGGCGCCGGGGGCGGGCTGGGCGTGGGCGTCGGCGTGGGTGCCGGGGACGGAATCGGGGTCGGCTTCGCGGGGGCGGGCCGGGGCGCAGGCTCCTCGCGCGGGACGACCGGTTCCGCCTTCGGGGGCCTCGCCTGCGGCTGCGGCGCCGGCTTCGGGTCGCCCGACAGCGCCCAGACCAGCCCCGCGGTCGCCGCGACGGCCAACGCGGCCCCGATCCCGGCCTTCGCCGGAGCCCCGAGCCCCTCGGCGGCGGCCCCACCGACGGCTCCGCCGGCCCCGGCTCCCGCCCCGGCTCCCGCGCGGGCTCCCGCGCCGGTGGCCGCCGCCGCGGCTCCGGCCGCGCCCGCCGCCCCCGCCGCGCCGCCGGCCGCCACGACGCCGGCCGCCTTGAGGGACGCCCCGGCGGCGAACCAGCCGATGACGGCGACCGGCAGCAGCGCGGGGATCCCGGCGTTGACCTGCTCCAGCTCCCCCGCGGCCACGCGGCACTTCGCGCACTCCTCCAGGTGCCCACGCAGCCCCCGCTCGGCGCGCATCCGCAGCCCGCCCCGGGCGTACGCCCCCAGCCGGTCGGCGTACCGCGCGCAGTCACCGCCGGACGTGAGCGCCCGGCTCACGTGCGCCTGGAGGTAGGCCTGCTTGAGCCCTTCGCGGGCGCGGCTGGCCAGCACCGCCGTGGCGTTGGGGGTCAGCCCGAAGAGCGGCGCCACCTCGCTCGGTGACTCCTCCTCGACCGTCGTGTGCCACAGCACCGCCTGCCACCGCTCGGGCAGCGAACGGAACGCCCGCATGGCGAGCGAGCGCTCCGCCTCCTGCATCGCCCGCACGTCCGCACCGAGTTCGAGGGTGTCCTCCTCGGACACCTCCGCCGTACGCGCCGCCTGGGCGGCGAACAGCGCGAAGTCCTCGACGAGCTGCTCCCGCTTGGCGGTCTTCGTCCAGGCTGCCGCGACCCGCCGCACGGTCGTGAGCAGGTACGCCCGCACGGCGTGCTCCGGCCCCGCGCCCCCGCGCACGGCCTGGAGCGTCCGCGCGAACACCTCGGCGGTGAGGTCGTCGGCCGTGTGCCCGTCCCGGCAGCACGTGCGGGCGTACCGCCGCACCGCCTCGGCGTGGCGGCGGAACAACTCCTCGTACGCGCCGTCGTCGCCGGAGCGCATGCGCCGTACCAGCTCGACGTCCGACGGGGGAAGCTCGATCGGCGGAGGCAGCACGGACTCGGAAGCCTGGGAGGCCTCGGCGGATCCGGACCCCCCGGCGGACCCGCCGACGCGCTGCGCGGGCACACTCGCGCCGGCGTCCGCGCCGGCCACCCTGCCGCTCGGCGGCTCGTCGCGACCCTCACCGCTCATGGCGGAAGCCCCCGTACCACTGCTCGAACCCGAATAACCGGGCAAGCGTGCCACAGGGCCCGGCCCTGTCCGGGCCGTTGGCCCGTTGACCACTCATCCGGGGAACCGGCCCGAATCGGCGCACGAGCCCTCACCCGTTCGGGTGCGGCGCGGGTGCGGATTCGGGCGCCCGCCGCTACGCGGGCCGGGAGCGGAGCCCCTCCAGCAGGATGTCCAGGAGCCGTGCCGACGCCGCGCTCTGCTGGGCGGCGTCCGGCAGCGAGGGCGCCGCCGTCGCGATGACCAGCAGGACGTCGGCCACGGTCACGTCACCGCGCAGCTCGCCCGCCTCACGCGCCCGCTCGACGAGCCGGCCCACGACCTCCAGCAGCTCCGCCGCGCCCGGGTCGTCCAGCTCCGCCACCGGCACCGCGCGCTGGTGCGGAACCCGCGAGTCGCCGAGCTCACCGAGGTCACCGAGCTCTCCCAGCCCGCCGAGGTCACGCGGCCCACCGAGCCCGTCGGCCTGGGGCGCGTCGTCCACGCCCACCCGCAGCACGTGCGGCGGCAGCAGCCGCCCGGCGCCCGAGGCCACCGACGTACGCAGGAAGCGGGAGAGCGCCGACCAGGGGTCCTCCTCCTGGCCCAGCGCCGCGCGCGCCTGCTCGGTCAGCCGGGCGGTCTCCTCCTCGGCTATGCGGCGCACCAGCACGTCCTTGCTCGGGAAGCGCCGGTAGACCGTGCCGACGCCGACCCTGGCCCGGCGTGCCACGTCCTCCATCGGCGCCCCGTACCCGAGCTCGCCGAACACCTCGCGGGCCGCCCGCAGGACGTGCTCCAGATTGCGCTGCGCGTCCACGCGCAGCGGCGCCGTACGACCGGTCGAGCCGGCCAGGGAGCCCCCGCCCGTCATGGCGCTCCCGCCGGTCACCGAGCGCCCGTCGGCCATCGCCCGTACGGTCCCGTCAGCCGACGACGACGTGACGACGGCCTGCAAATGCGAATCCTGAACATGCATGTGTTCCCCCGGTTATGACGTCTCCCCCCGGAGACTCCCCGCCCTGACGATCGGGGGCCGAACCCCTTGCTCAGGTCACGCGCAACGACCCGGACACCCCGACGACATACGAACATAGTTGAGTCGGGGTCAATTCAGAAGGGGCAGTTCCGTCCGGTGCGCCCCCCGATCGGAGCAAGGACCGGAACACTCCCGATTCCGGCCCCCCACACGACCCCGCCCCCACCCGCGCCGCCTCCCCTGACCTGCGCACCTTCCGGCCCGCCCGGCGCCCGCACCCCGCCGCGGCGCTCCGCGCCCGCCGCGTTCACCGGTCATACAAGTTGTCGGGCCTGTGGACAAACCCCGGCCCCCGTTGCGTCATGGGATGGTGACCGAACCTGTGCGCATTCTCGTTGTCGGCGGTGGCTACGTCGGGATGTACACCGCGCTGCACCTCCAGCGGCACCTCAAGGACCGGCTGAGAAGCGGCACGGCCCGGATCACCGTGGTCACGCCCGACCCGTACATGACGTACCAGCCCTTCCTCCCCGAGGCGGCGGCCGGCAACATCTCGCCCCGCCACGTCGTGGTCCCGCTCCGCCGCGTCCTCGACCGGTGCCAGATCCTCATCGGCGAGGCCACGGCCGTCGACCACGCCAAGCGCACCGCGACCGTCACCACCCTCGCCACCGAGGAGGAGGGCGCGGGCCCGGTCGAGATCTCTTACGACGAGCTGGTCATCGCGCCCGGCTCCATCTCGCGTGCCCTTCCGGTCCCGGGCCTCGCCGACTACGGCATCGGCTTCAAGACCGTCGAAGAGGCGATCGGCCTGCGCAACCACGTCATCGAGCAGATGGACATCGCCTCCTCCACCCGCGACCCCGCCATCCGCGACGCGGCCCTCACCTTCGTCTTCGTCGGCGGCGGCTACGCCGGCGTGGAGGCCCTCGGCGAGCTGGAGGACATGGCCCGCTACACCGCGCGGTACTACCACAACATCAAGCCGGAGGACCTGAAGTGGGTCCTCGTCGAGGCGACGAACCGCATCCTCCCGGAGGTCGGCGAGGACATGGGCCGGTACACCGTCCGCGAGCTGCGCGCCCGCAACATCGACGTACGGCTCGAAACCCGCCTCGAATCGTGTGAGGGCCGCGTCGCCGTCCTCAGCGACGGCACCCGTTTCCCCACCCGTACGGTCGTGTGGACGGCGGGCGTCAAGCCCGCACCCGTCCTCGCCGCGACGGACCTGCCCCGCAACGAACGCGGCCGCCTCTCCTGCACCCCGTTCCTCACCGTCAAGGGCGTCGAACACGCCTGGGCGGCCGGGGACGCGGCGGCCGTACCGGACGTCACGGCCGAGGAGGAGGGCAGGGAGTGCGCCCCCAACGCCCAGCACGCCGTACGCCAGGCCAAGGCCCTCGCCGAGAACCTCGCCGCCTCCCTCCAGGGCCGGCCGCTCAAGCCGTACGCCCACAAGTACGCCGGCTCCGTCGCCTCCCTCGGCCTGCACAAGGGCGTGGCGCACGTCTACGGCCGCAAGCTCAAGGGCTACCCCGCCTGGTTCATGCACCGCGCCTACCACCTCAGCCGCGTGCCGACGTTCAACCGCAAGGCACGCGTGCTGGCCGAGTGGACGCTGGCCGGGCTGTTCAAGCGCGAGATCGTCTCCCTCGGATCGCTGGAACACCCGCGTGCCGAGTTCGAACTCGCCGCCGGGCCACCGCCGCCCGACCCCGACGAGGTCGCCGAGGGCGGAACCGCGGACGGCGCGCCGAAGTCCGACTGACGTACGGCACGTCCCGCAGGCACCACACGTACCGCACGTACTGGCTGACGCAACGGCCGACGCCATTGTCAGTGCGCTCGGTCACACTGGACGTGTGACCATAGGTGGGCTCACACCTGCACAGAGTGACCCAGCGACCCAGCACGGCACCGACACCACGAGGCATACAGATCCGTGAACTTCACCCGTTGGAGCGCCCGGCTCCCCGGTACGCAACGCCGCGCCGCCGCGCGCGGCACCGACCCTGGGGTCGCGCCGGCGCAGCGCGGGGACGGCTCGGTCCCCGCCGCGCGCGGAGAGTCGGGCACGGGTGAGCCCGGCCGCCGACCGGAGCCCCTGCCCGACGGCGTTCCCGCCCTGGAGGACTTCTCCGTACGGGAGATCCTCAGCCGCCTGCCCGGCCTGGTCGCCGTCGCGTACGGACCCGAACACCGCATCGCGTACGTCAACGACGCCTATGCCACCGCCTTCGGCCACCGCGCCCCCGGCACCACCCTCGCGGCCGGCTGCCCGGAGCTCGCCGAGCTGGGCCTGCTGCCGCTCATGGACCAGGTGCTGCGCAGCGGGAAGCCCCGTACGGTCAAGTCGCGCCGCACGCACGGCGGTTCGTACACGGTCACCTGCCTCCCCGTCGACACGCCCGGCCACGAGGGCGGCGGGGTCCTGGTCCACGCCGCCGACGTCACCGACCACGCCGACGCCGCGGCCCGGCTCCGCGCCAGCGAGCGCCGCCACCGCGAGACCGCCGTCACCCTCCAGCGCTCCCTCCTCCCGCAGGAGCTGGAGCAGCCCGACGACCTGCGCGTCGCCGCCACGTACCAGCCGGGAGGCACGGACGCGGCGGTCGGCGGCGACTGGTACGACGTGATCACCCTGGGCGCCGGCCGCACCGCCCTGGTCATCGGCGATGTGATGGGCCGCGGTGTGCGCGCGGCGGCCGTCATGGGCCAGCTGCGCACGGCCGTACGCGCGTACGCCCGCCTCGACCTGCCGCCCCACGAGGTGCTCCAGCTCCTCGACGGACTCGCCTCCGAGATCGACGCCAGCCAGATCGCCACCTGCGTCTACGCGGTCCACGACCCCAACGAGGGCCGTCTCGTCTACGCCTCCGCCGGGCACCTCCCCATCCTCGTCAGAGACGAGGACGGCACCGTACGCCGCGCCGACGAGCCGACCGGACCGCCGCTCGGCACCGGCGGCTGGCTGCACACCTCCGGAACCATCGCCCTCCCGCCCGGCTCCACCGCCGTCCTCTACACCGACGGCCTGGTCGAGCGGCGCCGCGAGGACATCGACGAAGGCGTCGCCGCCCTGGAGCGCGCCCTCTCCGGCGCCACCGGCAGCCCCCAGGTCGTCTGCGACCGCCTGCTGCGCTCCCTCGGCGTCACCGCGGAGCACGACGACGACGTCGCCGTCCTGGTCCTCCAGCACCCGACCCGTACGGGCCCGGACGCGGAGCTGTTCCACAACGCCGCGCTCGACCTGCTCGGCGGCGTGGAAGCGGCGCCCCGCGCGCGAGCCTTCGCCTCCGGGGTGCTCTCCAGCTGGCGCTTCCCGGTCGAGCTGCGCGACCTGGGGGTGCTCGCCACCAGCGAGCTGGTCGCGAACTCCCTCCAGCACGGCACCCCGCCGATGCGCCTTCGACTCCGCCGCACCGACCGCCGCCTGATCATCGAGGTGACGGACGGGGACGACCACCTGCCGCGCCGCCGCCGCGCCGAAACGGAGGACGAGGCGGGTCGTGGCATCTCGATCATCGCCACGATCGCCTCGTCCTGGGGCAGCCGCCGCACGCCGGGAGGCGGCAAGGCGGTCTGGTGCGAGTTCGCGCTGCCGGGTTAGACGGCGGCCTCCACCGCTTGCCCGGGCTTGTGCCGGGCGACCACCCGGGACTTCGCCACGAGGTACGGGTGGTCCTGCGCCGGGGTGAGCTTCTTGCCCAGCCGCAGGGCCAGCACGGTGATGCCCAGCGAGAAGAGCACGAAGGTCACGATGTACGGGCCGTGCAGCGCGGCCCCCATGGGCCCGCCCACGGCCGGGCCGACGGCCAGCGCGAGCTGCTTGACCAGCGCGAAAGCCGAGTTGTACTGCCCGACCATCGACTCCGGCGCCAGGTCGGCCACCAGCGGCGCCACGGTCGGCGACAGCATCGCCTCGCCGAGACCGAAGAGGCCGTACGTCGTGATGAACGCGGCCGTCGCCATCGTCTGGCTGCCGTGCCCGAGCCCGGCGTACCCCGCGAAGAGCCACGCCACGGTCCAGATCAGCCCGACGGCCGCGATCATGCGCGTCCGCCGGCGCCGCTCCACGAAGCGCAGCACCAGGAACTGGGCGACCACGATGACCGCCGTGTTCGCGGCCAGGGCCAGGCCGAGCGCCGACGGCTCGATCCCGGCGGCCTCCGTGCCGTACGCCGCGAGGCCCGACTCGAACTGCCCGTAGCAGGCGAAGAACAGCACGAACCCCAGTACGCACAGCTGCACCATGGCCCGGTGCCCGAGCAGCGCCCGTACGCCGCCGCCCTCGGTCTGCGGCCGCGCGTCCGCGATCGACGGCGTACGCGGCATCCGTACGGTCGCGGCGATCGCGGCCAGCACCAGGAACATCGCCGCCTCGATGGAGAACAGCAGCAGGAAGCTGTCCGGACGGCTCTCGTCGACGAGCTGCCCGCCGATCAGGCCGCCGATGCCGAGCCCGAGGTTCTGCAGGAAGAACTGCACGGCGAACGCGCGTGTGCGCGTCGACGTGGAGGAGCACCACACGATCATCGTCGCGAGCGCGGGCTGCATCACGGCCGTACCGGCACCCAGCAGGGCGGCGGCCAGTACGACGGTGGGCACGCTGCCGGCCAGGCCCATGCCCAGCGCCCCGACGGCGGCCAGCAGCGCGGCGCCGACCAGCACGGGAAGCGGCCCGCGACGGTCGATGGCCCGCCCGGTGAAGGGCAGCACGACGAGTGCGGCCATGGCGAAGACGGCCAGCACGACACCCGCCGTGCCGGCGCCCAGGTTCCGCACCTGAGCCACATACACATAGAGATACGGAACGGTGAACCCGAGCCCGAACGCACTCAGCACGTTCCCTGCCTGGATCCGGCGCATCGCAGCGCCCATCGCCTTGGACACACTCACCTACTTCGGTTCGCGAGGTCTTACCTCGGAAGACTTCAACACTAAAGTTCGATCCTTAACTCTACACAGGGAAGGACTTCAACGCCAAGCCGTGCCATGGGATACTCCGGTCATGTCCGCAACGCAGGAGCCGACCCTCGACGAACAGATCGCCGCCTACCAGCGCGAATTCCGCGACCTCGACCCCCAGGTCGAGAAGGTGGTCTCGGCGCTGGGCCGGTTGAACCGCCGCATGAACGTGGCGTACGGCCGCCAGGTCGCCGAGCTCGGCATCAGCAACGCCGAGTGGGAGGTCCTCAAGCACCTCGTCCTCTCCGGCGCCCCGTACCGCCTGGGCCCCGGCGACCTCGCCAAGCGGCTCGGCCTCACACCGGCGGCCATGACGCACCGCATCGACCGCATGGCGGCCGACGGCCTGGTCACGCGGGACCGCGACGAGACCAACCGGGTGCGCGTCATCGTCGAGCTGACGGACGAGGGCCGCGCCAAGTGGCTGGAGGCGATGCGCATGGCGACCGCCTTCGAGGAGGAGCTCCTCCAGGACCTGTCGAGCGAGGAGCGCGGCGTGCTGGGGGAGCTCCTGATCCGCGTCCTGCGGCGGGTCGAGCACGCCCAGCCGGACGCGGGCGGCCGGCTGACCGACCTCGAGTAGAGGTCACTTGACACACCCCTGGCCGATCCGTAGGGTTCTTCGAGTTGTCACGGAGCCGGAACGGTTCTGCGACAGCCGATCCCGCCGCGAACGCGGCAACCAAACCCAGCACGATCTCCCGAACGGGACGCATTTTCGGCATGCCGAAATGCATTTCGAAAGACTCGATTATGAGCCGCCCGGGAAATCCGCTAGAGTTTGAAACGTCGGAACGGCCCAACGGGTCGGGAAGACAATCCCGCTGACTGGGAATCAGGCCCGAAAGGATCTGATAGAGTCGGAACCGCCGGAAAGGGAAACGCGAGAGCGAAGAACGGCCCGGCAGCCCGCTCCAGCGGGTGGCGGAAACGGAAAACGGATCTGCTAAGCTGGAAACACGAAAGACCGAAGGGAAGCGCCCGGAGGAAAGCCCGAGAGGGTGAGTACAAAGGAAGCGTCCGTTCCTTGAGAACTCAACAGCGTGCCAAAAATCAACGCCAGATTAGTTGATACCCCGTCCATCTTCGGATGGCGAGGTTCCTTTGAAAAGTCCTTCCATTTGGAAGGCACACAGCGAGGACGCTGTGTGCGATCGGGATTATTCCTCCTGGTCGCACCGCTCTCGTGGTGTCGTCCCGATTACGGGAAAACAT